>NZ_JBVHTA010000069.1:0-24612 GCF_055566095.1 Streptomyces sp. NPDC027962 | reverse complement strand
CCAACCGGAAACCCGCCCTGCCCGAAACCGAAAACCCACCCCAAAAACAATCACATCGCGTGATCAGAGATCACGCGGTGGATCGAGGCTGAGACTTTGCTGCTTGATTCGCTGCGTCAATGCCGTCATGTCCGCGATCACGGCCGGTGGGGTTGCTGTCCTGTCGTGCGGCCGCACATCTGCCGCTTCAACGTGTTGTCATCAACGCGCTGCAGTTGTGCTGGAGACTGTGGCTGGCGACCACGGCATCGAAGCCCTCTCGAAGAGGAGCAGCACGGGCGAGAAAGATCTGGTCGCGCCCTGCTGTTGTCAGCGGCCGGGTGCGTTCGATGATCATGAATCCGAGCATGCGCTCCATCCTTATGAGTTTGTGTCTGATGCCCTGGGTGCCGAGGGTTCCTTCGGCCGCCGCCAGACTCGGCATGCCGGGCAGGGCACGGATGAGCCGGAGCTTGTCCAGGCCGCTCCCCAATACCAGGACCCGATGGAGGTCGGGCGCCAGAGGCTGGGGCAGCGAGGCAAGCGTCGCCGGGAGGGGACGGTTGAAGTCCATCCAGGTCGGGACTGTTCTTGACGGTGCACCGCTGAGCAAGCCAGCGTCGAGTGACCATTACGGGACGGTCGGAGACTGGCTCGAGGAGGCCGGCATGGATCAGGGCGTTGACGATTACGGTGTTGCTGCAGCCGATGTGCTCTGCGGTCCGAAGATAGGACTGCCCCTGGTCGAGGTAAGGTGCCGGAGGCGTTCGGGGGACAGATCGCCCTTGCGCGGGATGAGGCGCCCTCTGGCGCGTTGTGGCAGCTGTCGCTCTGGGGCGGTTATGCCGCTCAGATCGGCGAAGAGCCGCACGTGTTCTGCTGTCATGTGAAGTCGGGCTGCAGTCTTCGCCGGTGTCTTGTGTGTCGTGATGGTGTCGCGGAAGCGGGTGCGGTCGACGTCGGCTGGTTCCACCCCGGGCCAGGGCGCGGTCACCGGCTCCATTGCAAAGACGTCCAGGCTGCTGGTGTCCAGACAGCGGGCGCGTAGGTTGGTGGTCAGCCGGCCGGACGGGTACAAGGTCCCGGCCGGCGCCCTCGCCGTGACCACGGCACAACAACTCGCCGCGATCGCCGGGCACGACCCCACCCTCCCGTAATCCCCACCAAGATCGACGAGTTATTGATCGGCAGGCCCCTGACCCTGAGGTGCTGGCGCGATTCTGGTGCGAGGTCCTTGACTTCGTCGTGCTCGATCGCGAGGACGACGGCACGCTGGAGATCGGGCCGCGCGAAGGGTTCGGTGGTCCGCAGCCGACGATCATCCTCATTCGCAGGGACGAGCCGGAGCCGGGGATGTCCCGGCTGCACATCGATGTCAACGCCACTGACCGCGACCAGGACGCCGAGCTCGAACGCCTTCTGAAGCTCGGTGCGCGCCCGGCCGACATCGGCCAGACAGGGGAGGAGCAGTGGCGGCCGGCCGGCAGACGCCACTCGCCGCGGGGCGCCGACGACCGATCCGTGGCGGGCACGGAGGTCATCGTTGAGGTTCAGCGCCCCGCGGCAACACCACAGAAGACCGGCCGGCTCGTCTCATGTCGATGGTGCGGCCCGCCCCTTTCGGCGGGCCGGCTGACCCGACATGCCACCGGCAGAGGCGTCAGCCGTCCACCGGCAGGCCACGCGGCTCCTTGATCCGCTTCATGATGATCTGCGAGTTGACCTCGATGACGCCGGACAGCACGGTCAGTTTCTCGATCCACAGTTGCTCGTAGGCGCGCAGATCGGCCACCGCGATGCGCAGCAGGCATCCCGGGCTGCCGAAGAGCCGATAGGCCTCAATGACGTCGGGGATGTCGTGGAGGGCGGCCTCGAACGCCTCGACCACCTCACGGTCGCGCTTGACCTCGATGGAGACGAGTACTTCGAAGCTCCGGCCGACCGCCTCCCGATCGATGACCGCCCGATAGCCCTGGATGACCCCGTCCTGCTCCAGCTGCCGGACGCGGCGCATGCACGGCGAGGGGGTCAGGCCCACCCGCTGCGCCAATTCCTGGTTGCTCAGCCGCCCATCGTTCTGGAGCTCGCGCAAGATTGCCCTGTCGATCTTGTCCATTGCGCAATTATCCACCAGGCAGGCGCCAAGGCAGGGCTGAAGTGGCGATCCTATTGCGCGCCGTAGCTTCTATCATTGCGTTCGACCGCTCCGGTCGCCCGGATCAGCCATGGGGCGCAGTCCGGTCGGAGCCAAGAGTGACGCCGGGCCGCGTGCCCCGTTGGATTCGCCGCCTTGCCGCGGCAGGGACGAGGAGTGGGCACTGTGGGACGAATCGTCGTCATCAGCACCGGTGGGACGATAGCCAGCCGCTGGCAGGGCTCCGGCTTCGCCGCCGACGCGCACGGCCGGGAGGTCATGGCCACCGCCGCGGTACCGGAAGGCGTCACGATCGAGGTCGTCGACCTGTTCAGCGTGAACAGCCCCCGTCTGACCACCGCCCATCAGCTCACCCTGCTGCGTACGGTCCACGAGGTTCTCGCCGACCCCGGCGTGGACGGAATCGTCGTCACCCACGGAACCGACACCCTGGAGGAGTCCGCGTTCCTGGTCGACCTCCACCACGGTGACCCCCGTACGGTCGTCTTCACAGGAGCACAGCTTCCGCTCGACGCAGCCGACGGCGACGGGCCGCGCAACCTCCACGACGCGCTGCTGACTGCCGCCACCACGCGCGGTCTCGGCGTTGTGGTCGTCTTCGACGGCAAGGTGTACCCGGCTCGCGGCACCGTCAAGACGCAGACGCTCGCCCCCGACGCCTTCGGTGACCCGTCCGGTGCCCGTATCGGGCACGTCGGCTTCGGACGCGTCTTCGTGCAGCGGGATCCGCGGCGCCCCGCCGCGCTCGCGTTGCCGGCCATGGCAGGCACTCCGCCCCGCGTCGACATGGTGATGCACCATGCGGATGCCGACCCACTGCTGCTGGAGGCGGCCGTTGACGCCGGGGCCCAGGGAATCGTCCTCGTGGCCACCGGCGCGGGAAACGCGACCCCGGAGATCGCCGAGGCCGTCGCCTCCGCCTCCGCCCGCGGCGTGCTGGTCGCCCTGACCACCCGTGTCCAGGCCGGACCGGTCACCGAGATCTACACCCACGGCGGCGCCGTCGACCTTGTGGCCGCGGGCGCCGTGCCGACGGGAACACTGCGCGCCGGCCAGGCCCGGATCGCCGTGCTCACCGCGCTGCTCGCCGCCACCGACCGGCGGGAACGGGAGCGGGTGCTGCGGCGCACGCTCGGCGAGGCCGTGCCCGCCGACGGCGAACCGGCCGCCGAGCTGGTCCGGGCACGGTCCTGATCCGGCAGAAGGCCCCAGCCCGCCGGACCTCCGTCGCGGCACCCCAAAGCCCCCTCAGCCGCTCCCCACTCACCCCTTCACGCACACACCCGACAGGAGAGTCCGTACCTCCATGGCCACGCACGACCACGCCCACCCCGAGTTCCGCAGCGAGCATGATCTGCTCGGCGACAGGGACGTCCCTGCCGGCGCCTACTACGGCATCCACACCCTGCGGGCCGTGGAGAACTTCCCCATCACCCACACCCCGATCTCGGCCTACCCGGACCTGATCACGGCCCTCGCCGGCGTCAAGCAGGCCGCGGCTCTCGCCAACCGGGAGCTCGGCCTGCTGGACGGGCGCAAGGCGGACGCGATCGTCACCGCCTGCGAGGAGATCCGGGCCGGGAAACTGCACGGCGAGTTCGTGGTCGACGTGATCCAGGGCGGTGCGGGCACCTCCACGAACATGAACGCCAACGAGGTCGTCGCCAACCGCGCCCTGGAACTCATCGGCCACCGCAAGGGCGAGTACGCGCAACTGCACCCGCTGGAGGACGTCAACGCGGGACAGAGCACCAACGACGTCTACCCGACCGCCGTCAAGATCGCCCTCGACTTCTCCGCCCAGCGGCTGCTGGACGCCATGGACGTGCTGCGCGCCGCGTTCGCGGCAAAGGCGCAGGAGTTCGCGGACGTCCTGAAGATGGGTCGCACGCAGCTGCAGGACGCGGTGCCCATGACCCTGGGCCAGGAGTTCGCGACATACGCCATCATGCTGGACGAGGACCACAAGCGCCTCACCGAGGCCCGTGAGCTGATCCGCGAGATCAACCTCGGCGGCACGGCGATCGGCACCGGCCTCAACGCCCACCCCCGGTACGCGGCGCTGGCCGCCCGGCATCTGCGGACCATCACCGGCCTGCCACTGACCGTCGCCGACGACCTCGTCGAAGCCACTCAGGACGCCGGTGCGTTCGTCCAACTGTCCGGTGTGCTGAAGCGGGTCGCCGTCAAACTCTCCAAGACCTGCAACGACCTGCGGCTGCTGTCATGCGGACCGCGCGCCGGTTTCGCCGAGATCAACCTGCCCCCCGTGCAGGCAGGTTCCAGCATCATGCCCGGCAAGGTGAACCCCGTCATCCCTGAAGTGGTCAACCAGATCGCGTTCGAGGTCATCGGCAACGACATGACCGTGACCATGGCCGCCGAGGCAGGCCAGCTCCAGCTCAACGCCTTCGAACCGGTCATCGCCCACAGCCTGCTGAAGAGCCTGAAGCACCTGCAGGCCGGCTGTCTGACACTTGCCGAACGCTGCGTCAGCGGCATCACCGCCAACCACGCGCACCTCGCCCGCGTCGTCGCCCAGTCCATCGGCCTGGCGACCGCTCTGAACCCGCACATCGGCTACGAGCAGGCCACCGCCGTCGCCCAGGAAGCCCTCACCACAGGCCGCAGCGTCCACGACCTCGTCCTCGACAAAGGCCTGCTGACCACGGACGAGCTCCAGCGCATCCTGCTGCCGGACAATCTCGCCCGCCCGCACATCCACGCAACCGAAGAGGCGACACTCGGCGGTTGACGTCTCAGAACGTCCCCAGGACGGCCGGGGAGCAGGGTCGGCCTTCACCCCAGAGACACCATGCACCACCCGTCGTCGCCGCCGTACCGCGTACCTCGCCTCCCACGTCCCCGTCGGACACCGCCGCGGCGTCGTTCAGTGCGAGCCGAGTCGTGGGCGGACGGCGCAGTCATCCAGCAGTACACATGCAAGGAGTCGGACCAGCGGTTGGCCATCGGTCCGGCCGGCGTCGGCGGCCGGCCGCTGGAAACACACCGGTCGTACCAGTGGACGGCGTCGAGGGCAGGCTGGGCGCGACGGCCGCGTGCCGGCTGACCGGCCGATCGAGGGCCACCCACTACCGCCGGCTGCAGCCCCCGCCACCGCGCAGGCCCCGCTCGCCGCAGGTCCATCCCGCGGCCCTCGTAGGCGAAGAGCGGGCGCAGCCCGCCAGTCCCTGCTCGCCTGCCAACCCCGCGGCCAAGGCTCTGGGCGAGGGGAAACTTTACTGAGATCCTTCTCCCCATGAGCACACCACCCGACGGGCTGCCCGTGTACCGCGTACTGACCGGTCCGGACGACGAGTCGTTCTGCCGGCGGGTGAGCGAGGCACTCGGCCTCGGCTACGAACTGCACGAAGGCCCCGCCGTCACCTTCAACGGCGAGCGGGTCGTGGTCGCTCAGGCGCTGCTCTGGCCGACACGGCACCATCCCACCGGGGCCGGGGCCGGGGCCGGGGCCGGGGCCGACGGCGCCTGACGCCGCGGCCTACCGCGCCGGCTTGAGCTCTGCCATCTCGTTCCAGCCCTGGCCCGGGACCTCGACGTTGATGATTTCCGGGGTGGTGGCGATGGCCGTCGCCATCGACTCCATGCCGGCCCGGAAGTGGTCGGAGGCCACATGCGCCGCGCCCGCGTCGGCGTCGGCGAAGGCCTCTAGGAGGGTGAACCTGTGGGGGTCGTCGACGCTGCGCGACCAGTCGTAGAAGAGGTTTCCGGGCTCGGCGCGGGTCGCGCGCGTGAAGTCGTCGACGATCTCGAGCCAGCGGTCGCTGTACTCGGGGCGGACGGTGAACCTGACGGCGATGAAGATCATGCCGTCCACGGTGACGCCACCGACAGCGGCGGACCACTCGCGGCACGCCGTATTCCGGCTCTGCCGGAAAACGACCCTCCGATGCCGGAAAACGGCCGCCTGGTGCCGGAAAACGGCCGCCCGGTCAGAGCGGGGCGGTCGCCGCGGCCCGCGCCAGAGCCGCCCGGATCTCCCCGTGCCGCCGCCGGAAGTCGGCGGTGGGCAGCGACACCGACAACGCCTGCACCATGCCGTCCGGGCCGTCGGGCGGGTGCGGCAGTGTGGTCGCCAGGCAGGTGAACTCCGGGTCCGCCTCGCCCATCGACACCGCGAGACCCTGCCCCCGCACCTTCGCGGCCTCCGCCTCGAATCGTTCGGCCGTCGTGATCGTGCGGTCGGTGAACCGGGCCATGCCGTGCTCGGCCAGATACCGCCGCCGGGCCGCCCTCGGCAGTGCGGCGAGCAGCACCTTGCCGTGCGCGGTGGCGTGCGCCCGGGTCTCGGGTCCGGGCAGAAACGGGTGGGCCAGGTCCGTCACCGGCACCGTGCTGTCGATCATGACGATCCGGCCGTCCCGGTAGGCCGTGAAGTACGCCTCCGCCCCGGTGGCCCGCCGCAGCCGGGGCAGCAGCTCGGCGATCTGCGGCCCGAGCCCCAGGTGCCTCCGGTACGACCGGTGCAGCGCGGCCAGCCGCGGCCCGGGGGCGTAACCGGCACCGGTCCGGACCAGGTGCCCGCGGGCTGTCAGCGGCCCCAGCAGGTGGTACACGGTCGACAGCGAGCATCCCAGCCGCCGGGCCATGGCCTTCGCCCCGACCGGCCCGGGAGCGTCCGCCACGGCGTCGAGGATCTCCAGCGCGCGGTCGACCGACTGCGGTGCGGTTGGGCGTGCGGGGGCGTGGCGGGGCATGGTCACCTTCCTTCCGCGCGTCGCGGAACCTCGGGCCTACGGGCCGGCCTCATCGGGCCTCGAGCCTACGCGGTGCATGGCGTCGGTCGCCCGGCGCAGCCGCTGCGCGGCGGACAGCGCCCAAGGCACCGCGTGGTGCCCCCTCGGTCCTGCGGCACGCGGAGGAACTGGATCAACCGTATACGCGACCTCGGACAACGCGCCCCGTATCCCCGATGACGGGATACTGCCACTGGCCTGAAACTCGCCCTTTCGCCCCGAACTGTCTTCCCCTCACCCTGCGAACAGGTGCGATACCGAGCCATGGCCGTGGGGGAGCCGCGATGGTCGAGCCGCTGTACGTACCCGTCCTGCCGATGCGCCGCTCCGCCGTGACCGCCTACGAGCGACTGCACCCGCAGGTGCGCCGGCACATCGCGCCCCTGTGGAGTGTCCCGCCGCACACCGGCCCCGAGCGCACGCGCGGGGCGCCGCCATCCCTGCACCCGTACCCCGACGACGCCGTGCGGGACCTGCACCGATGGCTCACGCCCCGGGGCCGGCACCTCATCGAGGCGACGGCCGGGCTGTCCGGCCGGGTGGACGCCGCCCACGCGAAGGCGAGAACCGACCGCGCCCTACGGAAGTTCGACGGTCGCCCACACCGTCTTGCCGGGGCCTGCGCTCCGCGGTGAGACACCCCAGTCGGCGGCGAGCGCTTCGACGAGCAGGAGCCCGCGCCCCGACTCCTGCCACCCCGAATCCGGCCGCGTCCCCCGCACGGGACGCTTCTCCGTGCGCGTGTCGGTGACATCGATCCGCAGGCTCACCGGCGTGGCGGCGAGCCGCAGATGGAAGTTCCGCCCGGGCACGTACCCGTGCCGCACGGCGTTCGCCACCAGTTCGGCGGCGATCAGCGTCATGGTCTCGTTGGCGGCCGAGTCGTACGGATGCCCCCAGTCGTGCAGCCGGTGCGATACGAGCTGCCGCGCCAGCCGCGCTCCGCGGGGCGTCGAGGTGAACTGCATCGTGAACTCGTGAGTGGTGGCAGGGTCGTTTACAAGCCCTGCGGGCGGCACGGTCATTGGCCTCATGCCGATCAACCCTCTGCCGTGAAAGCCCCGCTGACCAGCCCGGACGCTCGGACGCCCAAGCGCTGTACGCGATGCCGTGCACCGTGTACCCGACCGGGCGTCAGAAGCGGTGCAGGTCCGGGGCCACAAGAGTCGCCTACATGCTCTGGTGCTGCACCGGGGAGGGCTGTCCGGCGGACCTGACGGACGAACAGAGGTCACTGGCCGAAGAGTTGCTGCCGCCGCCGCGGACCGGCCCGGCGAAACCGGCCGCTGGGTGGCCGCCGGTCCGCGACTGCCATGTCGACGTACGACCTTTTGCTGCAACATTGCCCGCTGCGCAACATGCCCACGTATATTGCGGCCCCGGCCCCGATTGTTGCGGCTGGCAAGGCCGCTGTCGTGTCGGACATGCTCCGAATTCTTTCAGCAGGACGAACTGAACCAGTTCGAGTTCGGCAGAGAACTCAGGCGTTGGTCGTGACCTGGGCTTTCATGGCGCTAGCGATGGGGCAAACATGCGAGCCCCGTAGAGAAGAGGGCCTTCTGCTGCTCGGTGCAGCTGCTCGTCCATGCGGTTGCCGACCGGCCCGTCCCGCCGGGACCGGCCGAAGGCCGCACGCGGGTCACCTGGCCGAGCGCCCCGAGGCCACCGCAGTCTGGACAACCCCGCTGATCCGTCATGGCAATTACTCACCAGGAAGGTACCCGGCGTGACCGCCAAATACGACGTCAAGCGCGAGCTGAAGAAGTGCTACGCGCCCAAGAACACCGTCTGGGAGCTCGTCGACATCCCCGAGCTCCACTTCCTCGCCATCGACGGGCACGGCGACCCGAACACCAGCGCCGCGTACCGCCGCGCGGTCGAGGCGCTCTACGCGGTCGCCTATACCGTCAAGTTCGCGAGCAAGGGCGACCTCGGCAAGGACTTCGTCGTGGGCCCACTTGAGGGACTGTGGTGGGCGGACGACATGGACGACTTCCTGGCCAGGCTCAAGGACAACTGGCGATGGAGACTGCTCCTCAACGTCCCGGACTGGATCACTGGCGACATGATCGAAGACGCCATGCACGCCGCCCTGACCAAGAAGAACCTTGCGGCCATTGAGAACGTTCGGCCAGCGACCTTGCACGAGGGCACCAGCGCCCAGGTCCTCCACATCGGCCCTTACGACGACGAGACACCGATCCTGACCAGGCTGCACCACGAGTACCTACCCGCCAACAACCTGCGGGAGGCGGGGCTGCACCACGAGATCTACCTCAGCGACCCACGCCGGACTGCCCCCGCCAAGCTCAGGACGATTCTGCGGCAACCCGTAGAAGCACAGTCCGGTTGAGTGATGTCGGCGTGTCCAGCGGAGGCCGATGCCCGCGAGCGAGGTCAGAGAACAGCCGCCACGCCGGAGCAATACGACGACCGTGAGAGCAACGACCCGAACGAGCGGGTGCCGTGCTTCGGTCCGGATTCGCCTCGCCGAGTGCGCGTGGCCGGAAGCGGTGCCGGGTGGCCTGATACAGGGCGGTCATGGCCGCGGTGATCGTTCGTCACGGCCTATACATTCGCGGCACGGCCCCGCTCTGACCAGTAGCAACCCGCCGACAGAGGTGCGGTGTACCCCGGACCGGCCGGTCGCCGAACTCGAGCTCCGCCACCGGCTGCGGGCCCGCGCCGAAGACCGGATACGGGCCGCCCGCGCGACCGGCCTGCGCAGTCAGCTCCTTTGCGCCCCGGGGACAGGGTGACGCTGCCCGCGAGCATCTCGCTCATGCCGGCATCACGGCACCGTGAACCAGCAGATGTCACCAGAATCGGGCAGGCGGGAATGCTGCTCGACATCTGCTCTGATGCGCGTCAGAACCTGAGCCTTGTCCCATGGCCAGGGCACAAAGGGGTCCTTCGTCGACTCCGTCAGATCGCCGGCTCGTGCTCCCGCGTCATACAGGTCGCCGACGATCCGCAGGAGCAACGCCAGCTGCTCCTGGAACGACGCGCCGCGCCCGAGGAGGGTGCCCACAGAGCCGCTGATGACGGAGAATCCCAGCCAGTCGTCCTCGGCGTACTGGGTCAGATATTCCAGCTCGCGGCGGTATGCATCCTGGTTCACCATGACTCAGTCCCCGTGCTGCGGTATGTGGAAGTGGCTTCGTTCATGTTCAGCAGCAGCGTTTGTCGATGAGTTTCAGCAGCAGTTGGCGATCAGCGCGCTCGCAGATGTTCACGAGAAATGACGGCACTGTCGTCAGTGAGAGCGTTCGCGCCGATCACGGGGGTGACCAGCGCCTCCGGGCAACCAGGCACGGTAATCTCGGGCCATGCCCGAGACATCAGTGGCGCACTTCTACGACGAACTGGCCGACGACTACCACCTGATCTACTCAGACTGGGACGCGAGCATCCGTCGGCAGGGGGACGCTCTGGACGCCCTGATCGGCCAGGATCGCGCGGCGGTGCTCGACTGTTCCTGCGGCATCGGCACGCAGGCCATCGGCCTGGCGCTGCGCGGGCACCGCGTCACCGGGACAGACCTCAGCCCCCGCGCCGCCGCCCGCGCTGCCCGTGAGGCCGCCTGCCGGAGCCTGAGCCTGCACACGGCCGCCGCCGACATGCGACGCCTCCCGTTTCCCGATGGACAGTTCGACACCGTCGTCTGCGCCGACAACTCGCTGCCTCACCTGCTGACAGAACAGGATGTGCACGCCGCCCTGGCCGAGATGCGCCGCGTGTCGCGTCCCGCTGGCCTGCTGCTGGTCAGCACGCGCCCCTACGAAGACCTGCTGCGCGACCGCCCCACGTCGACGCCTCCACAAGTCCACCGGATCGCCGACTGCGCCGACAACGGAGAACGGACAGTCACCTTCCAGCTCTGGCACTGGCACGACGACGGCGAGCACTACGACTTGGAGCACTTCCAACTCCTTCCGACAGGCGGAGAATGGCGCGTCCAGGTCCGCCGGACCACCTACTGGGCACTCGGCCAGGACCGGCTGGCCGCCCTCGCAGCCGAGGCCGGGTTTGTCGACCCCGGCTGGCGGATGCCGCAGGAGACAGGCTTCTTCCAGCCACTGCTCGTGGCCCGCGTCGGCGAGTAGGTGATTCCACCGCCCGACTCGACCGCCGCCCGTGAGGGCGGCGGTCGAGTCGGGGCCGGCAGGTGTCAGCCGACCTTGGCGTAGCGGACCTTCGTCCGTGGAACCCCGCCCAGGGTCCGCAGTGCGTGGACGTGGCCTTCGAAGAAGGCTTCCTGGCCGCAGGAGGCAACACGCGGTGGACAGCCTTGCCCGAATACGACAGCCGGAAAGAGAACAGGTAGCAGGTCACCAGCTCGCCGGCCAGCCGCACGGTCACGTCACCGAAGTCGACCTCCGCCTCATGGCCGGGCAGGTGGTTCTGCGGGACGAACGCCTCCAGGGGAGCTTTGCCCGACTCGACAAGGATCTCGGGCTTTCGGCTGGCGACGTAGTAGCGCACCACCCCGTGGGAGACGTCCGCCCCGTGCTCCTCGACCAGCCGGTGGAAGATCCGGGTGACTGTGTCCCGCTGCTTGCGCGGCGCGTCCAGATCCGCCCGCAGAATCTCGTCGATCACCGGCTCGTACGGATCCAGCGTGGTGCCTCGTGGAGGCAGCGCGGCTCCGGCCAGGAAGAATCCAGTGCCTTGCGCACGGTCCGCCACGTCACGCCGTGCTTGCGCTCAAGCTCCCGCGTCGACATGCCGCCGCGATGGTCACGCCGGATCGCCGCGTACAGCTCGACCTTCGACATCTGCGGCATGTCCAGCACCTTTCACCAAGAGCATCCCGATGCTGCCCTGGCAAGAGCCGCCATGCCTCCCAAACTCATCAACATCACCCGACCGTGGATCGGGGCGCCTCCCAAACCCATCGACAAGTGACGTCACTACTGCTCGATAAAGCCACCTGCCCATGGCGCGCTGTGCCCGGACGGCCGGTGCAGACAGTGGCGTTGCCACTCAGGGGACGTCAGTGGAGTAGGGGCGTACGACGATCAGACGCGCGATGTAACTCGGGGTGTCGTCGTCGCTACCGGTGAGGGTGAAGTCGTAAGTGCCGGACGGGGCTCGGTCGGGGATCACGGCTGCGCCGAGCAGGTGGCCTTGGCTGTCGGCGGGGAACGTGCCCAGGTCCCACGAGCGGCCGGTGCCCGTGGTGTCTGCCCGGCCGGTCCGCATGTCGCGGACGCGGGTCAGTTCCGCCGTGACACGCTCGCCCGCGTCGAACCTGCCGGTGAAGGTCAGGGTCGCGCCGGCCGCCAGGGCACGGGCGCTCACCGTGCAGAACGGCTCACCCGCCGGCGGAGGAGTATTGTCGACTCCGCCGCCTCCGCCGTCGCCGTTCACGCAGCAGGTACCCCCACCCTCGCCAGGGGCCGGCGGAGCCTCGACTCCGCCGCCAGCGGTGTCGCAGGCAGGCGGCGGAGTGCAGTCCGAGTCGCCGCTGCCGGGTTCGCAGGGGTCGGGGTCCGTGAAGGCGCCATGGTCCGAAACGACCGTGGCAACACCGGGGTGGGCCCCCAATGCTGCACCGGGAGCACCGGTCACCGCCAAAGCCGTGAGAACGGATACCGCAGTCAGCCTGCCAAGCCTGCTCATGAAGCTCCCCTGTCTCGCCCCTGTCGTCAACAGCAGAAACGATCAGCGGCGCCGCTTCCTCCGATGGCAGCCCGACACGCCCACCCGGACTGGCCACGGGCCCGGCATTCACCCAGGTGCCGGTGAGCGGGCCACGGCCCCGGCCCTGCCTCACTTGCCTGTTGGGCCGTTTACACACTGACCTGCAAAGAGACCGTCCGGCCCCGAGATTAACGGCCGCGCTCCGGGCGACCGAGTTGTTTGCGGCTGTTCGGCGTGACGGCCCCGCGCTTGGTCGTCGGAGGCTGCACGGTCCGGCAGCCAGCACCGAGCGCCCCATCCGACCCGCGAGGCCACACAGCCCTCTGAGCGCCCGGCAGGCCGTGTGGTGCGAAATCGGGCCCGGAAGCGCCGTACGCCAGACCCTCGAAGGGCACGAGAGTGCACGGAAGCGCGGCAAGACCATCGGCGGCGCGGGCGTCACCCGGATTCGTACGTCGGGCTACGAGCCGGCCGACGACGCACTTGAGAGCCGGGGCCCGGGCTTCGGTGTCGCGCGATGGGGTGGTTTGGGGGCTTCGCGGGCGAACTGGGGTGTGGGGTGCGTACCGTTGACCGGGCCGGGCTTCTTGGTGGGGTGTGAGGCGGTACGGGGGCGTGTGTACGCGGGGGCCGGGTGGCTGCACGCGGGGTGAGGCGTGACGGGGTGACAGCCGGCGGCGTTGCATGCGGGAGGTGGTGGTTCGGATGACCATTGAGGACGAGCAGGGGCTCGGTGTCGGGGACGAGTACGTGGAGGGGCGGGGATCGGGGCAGGGGGCCGGTTACGCGGACGACGGTGGCGGGGGTGCCGGCGGTGAGGGGGACGGGTACGGCGGCAACCTGTCTGGGGCGGGGGAGCGGGGAGCCGGGTCGGGCATCCTGCACGTGTTCGGGCGGCAGTTGAAGCGGTTCCGGGAGTGGGCGGAGATCGACCGGGCGGCGTTCGGCGCGATGACGGGCTACTCGGCGTCGACGATCGCGAGCTACGAGCAGGGGCGGCGCATCCCGGGCCCCAAGTTCATCGACCAGGCGGACGGGCTGCTGGGCGCGCGGGGCGTGTTGCAGGAGATGAAGGAGGAGGTCGCGCGGGCGCAGTACCCGGCGTTCTTCCGCGATGCGGCGAAGTTGGAGACGGAGGCCGTCGAACTTCACGTGTACGCGAACCAGGCAGTGCCGGGACTGTTGCAGACAGAGGAGTACGCGCGTGCCGTGTTCACGATGCGCAGGCCGCTGTTGACCGATGAGACGATCGAGGAACGGGTCGCGCTTCGACTTGCCCGACACGAAATCTTCGCACGGAAGCCGCTGCCGACCCTCAGCTTCGTCGTCGAAGAGTCAGTGCTGAGGCGGCCTTTGGGCGGAGACGGTGTGATGCGGGGCCAGTTTGAGCAACTTCTACTGGATGGGGAGCGGCGTAACGTCGCGATTCAGGTGATGCCAACCCGGCGGGAGGATCACGCCGGACTGGCTGGACCGTTCACCTTGATCGAGACGAGAGAAGCGCGGAGGATCGCCTACGTGGAGGCATACAAGCACAGCCGTCTCTACACGGACCGGAGGACTGTGCGCGAGCTCGAAGAGCAGTACGGTCTCCTCCGGGCCCAGGCGCTGACACCGCGCGAATCGCTGGACCTCATCGAGAAGTTGCTTGGAGAAACATGAACGTCGAAGAGTCTGTGCCGACAGCGCCCGAGCTGGCGTGGTTCAAGAGCAGCTACAGCAGCGGCGAGGGCGGCGAGTGCGTCGAGGTGGCCGCCTGCCCTGGTGTGGTGCACGTGCGCGACTCGAAGGACACTGCTGTTCCGAAGTTGACCGTTCGGTCGCAAGCGTGGCACGCCTTCGTCGGGTTTGCAGCGGGGAGCCGTGCCGTGTAGGCACGGGGTCGGCTTGGCGTGAGGCGGTTCCCGAGGTGTGGGGGAGCCGCCCCACGTGCGTTGCGTCAGACTTCCATCGGGGCGAGCTCAGGCCGGGACCAACGGCTGGCGGCGACCTCCGAGTCAAGCCGCGCTTGGAAGTGTGCGTGAGCGGCCCTCATCTCGATCTCCCGGTCGGCCTTATAGAACGGGGCCGTGTAGCCCAGGGGAGGTCGGTTCGTCTTTGGCCGTTCTAGGGCGTGTTTCGAAAGTAGCGTCGTCCGCCCGCAGGGCGGGGTCCGCGGCGTCTGGTGCGTGCAATCGCAAGGCGGAGGATCATCCTCGTACTGGACGTACCTGGATGACTCCGACAACGCAGCGAGTGTGCGTGCCAGGCGTCGTGGGCCAGGCGGGACTTTCGAAACACGCCCTAGCGCGTCAACTCCGCGCGCTCAGCCTCCGTGAGGACCAGGTCCGGCTTGCGCCGGCCCGGCCGCGGCTCGTCGGCCAGACGCCGTCGGCGATGTTGAAGGCGGCGAATAGGCTGGTGATGCCGTGCCGGTAGTAGTCGTGGGTGCGCCGCTCGGGCATCCCCGGCATCATCGGCAGTACGGGCTGGGACCGGTCCAGTGCCTGGATTTGGCTCCTCTCATCCACGCACAGCACCACCGCCTTCTCGGGCGGATGGTGGTACAGGCCGACGACGTCGACGACCTTCGCGATGAACTGCGGGTCGGTGGAGAGTTTGAAGGCGTCCTGGAGATGGACGGCGGCGTCGATGACCTTCAGGAAGCGGAGGAACTCCTGGTGGCGGTGGCGGCGGTAATGCTGGGCGATGGCCGCCCCGGAGGCGATGTCCAGGGCGGCGAACAGGCTGGTCGTGCCGTGCCGGACGTAGTCGTGGGTCATCCTCGCCGGCGTGGTCGGCGCCATCGGCAGCACGGGCTGGGTCCGGTCCAGGGCCTGTATCTGCGACTTCTCGTCCACCGCCAGGACCAGGGCGTTCTCCGGCGGCGACAGGTAAATACCCACCACGCTTCTCCGTGCGGGTGTCGGTGACGTCGATCCGCAGGCTCACCGGCGTGGCGGCGAGCCGCAGATGGAAGTCCCGCCCGGGCACGTGCCCGTGACACACGGCGTTGGCATCCAGCTCGGCCGCGATCAGCGTCACGGTCTCGTTGGCGGCCGAGTCGTACGGGTGCCCCCACTCGTGCAGCCGGTGCGACACGAGCCGCCGCGCGAGCCTCGCCCCGCGGGGCGTCGAGGTGAACTGCATCGTGAACTCGTGGGTGGTGGCGAGGTCGTGAACAAGCCCGGCGGGCGGCACGGTCATTGGCCTCATGCCGATCAACCCTGCTGCTGCGAAAGCGCCGTCGACCAGCCTCGAGCGCTGACTTCCACTCGGTGCACGCAAGGCCGCGCGCCGTGTACCCGACCGAGTGTCACGAGTCGCGTAGGCACGGGCACCAGGGAGGGCCCGGCGCGTTGCTGCAACAGCCCGGGCCGCCAGGGCGGTGTGTTCAGGAAGCCGGTGCGGGCGCGAGCTGCCACTCCCCGGAATGGCCGGGCGGGAGGGCGAGGTCACGCCGGACGACCGCGTAATACCTCTCGCACGCGGTGCGCTGGCGCTCGAGCATGGCCGACCACTTCTCCGGGTCGGCGGTCCGTTCGCGCAGGAACGCTTCCATGTCCATCACCACGACGACCCATTCGCGGGCCTTCTCCACCACGTCGGGGCTGCCGAGCATCAACAGCGCCTCTCCGGACGGATCCCGGGCGTCCGTGGCCTCGGCAAGCTGAGGCGCCGCCTCCTCGGGTGACATCGGATGCGGATGGGGGTCGTTGCCGAAGTGGGCAGCGAGCCGGTAGGCCAGGGTGACACTCTTCTTCAGCGACCTGGCGTAGTCGGCGTAGACCGTAAGCCGCCGTTCCTCCCAGCGGGCCGCCTGCTCGCGGCGGAAGCGGGCTGCGTCGCCCCGGGTGATCGCCAGGTACGAGCCGAGGGCACCGATCACCACGCCGATCAGGGCAGGCAGTTGTTGTATGAACGTGGACATGGCCACACGGTATAGCTCCTGTCACCCAGGCCCGGCTACGGTTCCGCCTCGCGCACGACACGGCCGGTGGCTTTCTGCCTCGACCGGTGCCTACCGGTGTGAGGTCTCGGCCACGTCGACCACGTCGGAGCCCTCGCGGCGGATCCGCTCGACCTCCCAGGCGCCGAGTGGCTCGAGCGCTTTGGTTACCACGTGGACGCGGTTGCGGTTTCTGCGATGACGGACCGGGCGGCGTCGAGTTGCCGGGGTCGCAGTGCTTGACCGAACCGCTGCGCGCCAGGTCGAACTCCTTTGCCGGGACCCTGCCGTGCGAAAACCGGTCTGAACTCTGCGCAGGTACGACAGCGCGAGGACCACCCCCAAGAGAGACCCGGAACGGGTCTACAGGTACGGCACGACGCTCGTTGACCCCGACCACGAGGCAGATGGATACTCCAGCGAGATGCCTTCGGGAGTGTGCTTGGTGTCCCCTCCCGTGCCCCCTCGCCTATGCGAATTCGAAGTACCGGGCCAATCCACGTACCCGGTCTTGCTGTTCCGGCTGCAAACGCACGAACTCGTCGGGGCTGCGGGCATGCGCCTCCTGCTCACCCACCCCGACCACCTCCGGGCCAAGGGCACAAGCCTCCTCGCCGAGCTCACCACAGCCTGCCCTGAGATGACCCAACTAGCCTCCCTCACCAGCGAGTTCGCCCAGCTCCTCACGCCCAGCGCAGGCAACGACGAGAAACTCACCGCGTCGATCGCGAGCGTCCGCACGGCCCAGCTGCTCTACCTCCACGCCTTCACCGACGGCCCCGAACTCGACCGCGTAGCCGTCGACGCGGCCTCACCCTTCCGCACCACAACGGCCGAACCGAAGGCGTCAACACCCGCACCAAACGGATCACGAGGCAGATGCACGGCCGCGCGGGCTTCGACCTTCTCCGGCACCGCATCCTCCTGCAGTGACCGTCACCCTCGTTACCACCGATTACGGGACAGAGCCGAACGATTTACAGTCCCTGCAGCGGAGTCGTGCAGGAGGACACGGTGGCTTCACAGTCGAGCGGTCTGTTCCCCATCGCCGAGGCCGCACACCATGCCAAGGGCCGCCAGAAGGTACACGGCCTCGCCCGCTACGTCTCGCACGTCTGGGAAGCCGCCGCCATTGTCGGGGACGACGGTGGGTGGCGTCTGCCGAGGAAAGTGGTTTGCCGCCGGGGTGTCGCGTGGGTAGCGTCGCCGCTCGTGACTTCGACTCTGCGTACCGAACGTCTGCTCCTTGAGCAGTACGTCCCTGAGGATGAGGAGAGCTTCGTCGCCTTGTTCCAGGACACAAGGGTGTCTCGATGGTTGGGTGACGGCCCTTCTACCGAAGCGGACGACAGGGCCCTGTTCGGACGGATCTTCACGAAGGTCTATGCGGAGGATCTGTTCCACGTCTGGGCTGTTCGTCGGGACGGACGTCTGGTCGGGCATGCTGAGATCAAGCCGACTGACGTGGTCGAGGGCTACGAGATCGTCTATGCCTTGTCCCCTGAGCTGTGGGGATTGGGCCTGGGTCTCGAGTTGGCAGAGGCGATCGTCACCTACGGTTTCGACACCCTTGGACTGACCGAGGTGCACGCCACCGTGGCCGTATCGAACAAGCCTTCACTGGCTGTGCTGGACAAGATCGGTTTCGAGCATGTCCGGGACATCACAGAGGGCGATGGCAGTACGACCCGGGTACTGACCCACTGCCTGGCTGCGACCGACAGGACCGCACGGCCCAGGTGAGCCTCACAACTCACTCAGCCCGTGCGGCCCTCCCCACGTCAAGACTCGGTGGATGGGCAGTCCTCCTGGTGGTGTGCTCACGATGAGAAGGAACACACCCGCCTGACCCTCTACCAGGTCCTCGATGTCCACCAGGACCTGCTGAGGTGCTGGCCCGGTACCTGCACCACCTGCGGCCGCCCCTGCCCACCCCGCGACACCGGCACGGACAGCCCACAACCTAACGGAGCACTGGCTGCTGGCGTACGCCTCCGCGGGCGACACCGAGGAGATCGAGCGGCTGAACCGGTACGGCTTCCACGAGCTGTCCCGTATGGCGCGGGGGTGGGAGCACCAGGCCGGCTGACGGTCGGCCGGGGCCGGCTCATACGGGCCGGCCCCGTACGCGGGACGGGACGATGGCGGCGGCACCGCCTGGTTCAGCACTGAATGGTCAGATCGCTGGTGGGAACCGCGCTGCACAGAAGGACCGAACCCCGGGGCGTGACCGCGAGGGGTTCCGACAGGTAGGCGATGGTGCCGGCGGACACGGTCTGCAAGCAGGCACGGCAGGCACCGCTCCGGCAGGCGGCACGTGGCTGAAGTCCCTGCGCCTCGGCCAGGTCGAGCAGGCTTCCGGAGTCGGGGTCCCAGCGTGCCCGGACGCCGCTGGCGGCGAAGTGGACAGTGAAGGGGCCGGGTGTGAGAGCCTTCGCGGCGTTCACGCGAGCCACGCCGGGGGAGGTGAACAGCTCGTAGTGGATCAGGCCGGGGTCGGCGCCGGCCTCGACGAGTGCCGTCTTGGCCTGGTGCATGAAGGCGGGGGGACCGCACAGGTAGGCCGCGGCGAAATGGCCCTCGTCCGCGAGGACACCGGGGCCAACCCTTCCTTCCGTGGCACCGTACGCCGTGAGGTCGCCCGCTTCCGGCCGACTGAGGAGCAGCCGCGCCACGCCGTTTGGCAGCCGCCGCACCAGTTCCTCGGCCTCCTGCCACAGCGCCAGAGCGTGTCCGTCACGGGCGCCGTGGAGGAGAGTGACCCGGCGGGAGGCACCGCGTTCGACGCACGCCCTGAGCATCGCGACCATTGGGGTGATCCCGATGCCGGCGCTGACCAGCAGCAGCGGGCCGTCTCCGGACCCGGGCAGGGTCATGTCGCCGAAGGGTCCGCTGATCAGTACGGGATCAGCGGCGGAATGGAGCAGGGCCGACATACGGCCCTGCCGCTTGACACTGATGCGCAGGCGGTCGCCCTCGGCCGCGGACACCGTGTAGGAGCGCCACAACGGCCCCGTCTCGTCACGGCCGTGCACACGCACATGCTGGCCGGGAAGCGGTGCTTGGCGCCGGTCCGCCAGCGGGTCGCGCAACCACAGGCTCACCACGTCGCGGCTCTCCCGGGAGCGGGACACGATCTGTGCCGGCCGGGGCCACCCCGCAGGGCCGGGAACCGTCTCCACGTCGTTGGCACCACGGCTCTCACCCAGGTCGACCAGCGGGTCCCCCAGCGCCAGCGGACCATCGCTGACAACCTTGGCGTAGACGCCGCAGAACACGTGCCCGAACTGCCGTCCGAGCAGGAGCGGTACATTCACGTCGACGACCGCGGTGGTCGGGTTGACCGAGGTCGCCCTGCACCTCTCGATGGGCCGCAACACGTCGAGCTCGGTCTCGCCGATTCTGATCCGGCGTCCGACCAGGCTGAGTTCCTCCCAGGCGGGCATGCCGCGCAGGTAGAGGTTGCCTCGGAAGCGCAAAGGGTCGAGCGATTGACCCGCGGTGGCCGACAGGGCCCGGACCGTCTCCAGGTTGATCAGGGAGACGTGGGCGTCCTCGTGGTCCCAGTAGCCGGCGGATGCCCGGACGAGCCGGGGAGACACGGACGGGAACCACCTGGAAAGCACCGTGTCGGCGGACGCTGGATCGTCGATCGCGAGCGTGAGTCCCTCCCCGTCCGGCCCGACCAGAGTCAGATCGCTCTCGCCGCCGGCTACGCGGAACCGCGGAAGATCGGAGTTGGTCGTCAGCCGGACGAACGCCTCGCAGCGGGTCCAGCCGCCTTCCGGGGCCAGGGGGACGCGGCCGTCCGCAAGGGCGAGAGACCTGTCGCCGGGCAGGCCGCTGCCGACCTGGAGCACCGTCCGGTTCAGGTCCTGGCCGGCGAAGCCCTTCAGCGGGTAGCGCACCAGCCGTGCGAGTCGGGGCATCACAACTCCCCTTCGGTGCCGATGACGAGGACGTGGGAGTCTGCTCCCAGGCCGAGCGCGGAGCGCACAGCGGGTTCCAGCGTCAGCAGGCCCGCTGCTCCGCCTGCGCCGCAGGCGGAGACCCGGACGCCTTCGGCAGCCAGGAGGCGCGCGGCGGCCTCGGCCTCTTCGTCGGTGACGGTGACGAAGGCATCCGCCAGGCGGGACAGCAGCTGCCAGGCAAGCAGGGACGGCTCGCGGCAGTCCAGACGTCCGAGCGCGGTCGGTCCGCCCTGGACCCGCACCGGCCGTCCTTCACGCGCGCTCACCAGCAGGCACGGGGCGGCCTGCGGTTCGACGACCACGATCCGTGGCCGCTCTCCCCAGCGATCCCGAGCATAGGCGGCGGCCGCGCCGGCCAGTCCGCCCACTCCCGCCTGGACGAATATGTGAGTGGGAGGGTCGAGGATCTCCTCGAACAGCACCGTGTAGCCGCGCATGACGTCGATCGGGAAACTGGTGTATCCCTCCCAGGAGCTGTCGGAGACCAGACGCCAGCCGTGCTTCTCGGTGGCCTCTCGGGCCGCGGCCATGCTCTGCTCGTAGTCGCGTCCACTACGCCGCACCTCTGCTCCGAGCGAGCGGAGCTCGCGGGCGAACTGCTCGGGGACGCCTTCGCCGAGGAACACGACCATGGTGCCGCCGAGTTCGCGTACTCCCGTTGTTACGGAAAGACCGTGGTTGCCGGCGCTCGCACAGACGAATGGAGTGCGCGCGGCAGCGGCACGGATCTCCTCCTCCGTGACGTGCGGGCCGTAGAGCTGCTCGGCCTCGGCACGCACCAGCCGGGCGACCGCATATATGCCGCCTAGAGCCTTGAAGCTGCTCAGACCCATGCGTTCGCTCTCGTCCTTGAGCTGGATCGAGGCGACGCCCGCCGTGCCGGCCAGAGCGGGCAGCGAACGCATCGGGGTGGGGCAGTAGGACGGACGGCGGTGGAAGTAGGCGCGAGCAGAGGCAGCGTGATCGACACCGACCAGCTCGCGTTCCGCCGGGGTGTAGGCGTCTCGGGCCGTGTTCAGCCAGTTCTTCATCATGGCGAAAACCCTAGAAGGGCCATGTGCGGCTGATCAGCAAACAGTTGGCAGGATCCGCGGGCAAGCCGCGTGATCCTGCCCTATCGTGCGGCCATGCGCACACCCAGTCTTGATCAGCTCGACTACTCCATTCTCCGGCGCCTGCAACGGGACGCCCGCACGATCGCCGAGTCCATCGCTGCCGAAGTCGGTATGTCCACGGCCGCGGTTCAGCGGCGCATCAAGCGGCTCCGTGAGACCGGCGTGATCAAGCGCGAAGTGGCGATACTCGATTCCAAGGCGCTCGGATTGTCGATGACATTCATCGTCGAGGTGGAGATGGAGCGCGAGAGGTCGGACGTACTCGACGCCTTCCGCTACCAGATGGACGCCGACGACAACGTCCAGCAGTGCTACTACGTCACGGGAGCCTACGACTTCATACTGGTCGTAACCGCTCGGGACATGGAGGACTTCGAGCAGTTCACCCAGCGGACCTTCTTCGACAACGCCCATGTGCGGCGGTTCTCCACCAGCATCGTCATGCGCCCGGTCAAGGTGGGCCTGACGTTGCCGCTCTCCACGCAGACATAGCGTAGGCCGCCCGTGGCTGGTACCCCTCCCGAGTCATCAGTCCCGATGGCCGGTATGTCGTCACATGAGTCGGCCCAGCTGGAGGATCGCGAAGACCAGGAGCGAGACACCGCAGCAGGCCTCGAGCACACGCACGGCCAGTGGCGGCAGCGCCCTGCGTAGCACCACGATGAGTCCCGCCGAGATCAGGCACCACAGCATTGAGGAGGTCATAAACCCGGCAAAGAAGACGCTCAGCTCCGCCGCGTCGGTCTGGCCCAGCACGGAGCTCACCCCGCCGGCCGCCCCCGACCAGTAGACGACGTTCCAGGGGTTTGCCAACGACATGCCCGCCCCCACGGCCATGGCCTTGCGGTCTCGTGTGCCGTACGCCTCCGCCAGCGGATCCGGCCCCTTCCGCACGAGCGCGTCGCGTAGGCCCGCCACCCCCAACCCGGCCAGCAGCAAGCACCCTGCCACCGTGAGAGGCACGCGCAAGGCCGGCTCCGCGAACAACGCCCCCACCCCCGCCAGGCCGAGCACCGCCCAGACGGCGTCGCCCACCAGCGAGCCGGCCTGAACCGCGAAGGCCGGGCCGAACCCGCCACGGATCCCGCGCCGCAGCGACTCGCTGAACACCGCGCCCGGCGCCGCGTTGAACACCAGCCCCAACCACAGAGCCACCATGAAGATCTCGGTCATGGCAGCCACTCTGGCCGGGTTGGGCCGTGCGGTCTTGTCAGATGTTGATCTGGGACAGCCGACGGTATCTGCCCGGTGTGATGGCATAGGCTGCGGCGAAGTGACGGTGGAAATGTGCCTGATCGGCGAAGCCGAGCACGTGCGCGACATCGGCGACGGGCTCGCCCTTGCGCAGCCGGCGCCGCGCCTCGGCCAACCGGGCCGACAGATGCCAGGCGTAGGGCGGGGTGCCGGTGGCGCGGGTGAACGTCCGGATCAGATGCTCCCGCGACATCCCAGCCTGATCGGCCAGCGCGGCCAGCGGGGGCGTGCCGGACAGGTCGGCGCGGAGCCGGTCGAGCACCGCGGCGATTCGGGCGTCAGCGGGCTCTGGGGCACGCGTGCGCCGCCCTGCAGCCAGGTCGAGCAGCCGCGACAGCACGAGCACCAGCCGCTCCTGGACCAGGACGGCGGATTCGGCCGGCGGAAGGTGCCCGTCCGCCGCTCGCTCGCGCAAGGCTCTGGCGGCGGCGAGGAATTCGCCACGTAGGTGTGGAGAGCGGACGACGGGCCGTTCGAAGTCGACCGGGGCCTCGCCAGTCGACGATTCCACCGTCGTCGACGGGACGTACCAGCTCACGGCCGCGAAGGACGTGTCGGGCGGGATCTGGGTGGTGCTCGACTGGACCTGACCGGGGTTGTAGAGGGTGACCTCGTCCAGGCTCACGTCGAACGAGGTGTGATCCAGCCGGACCCGCTCCAGGCCGCAGAGGTTGACGCTGATCACGTACTCGTCGTGACTGTGCCGCGGGAACCCGCCCGACGGGGGACGCACTACCGTCAGCTGACCTCCGCCCTCCATGACCTGCATTCGTAGAGGCTACGGCAGGCCGCGGGCGTGGCGGGATGGGCGTAGGAGCCCTGTTCGATCATGCAAGCTCGCTGATCGGTACGACAACGGCTTCTCATCTTGACTCTGTCGGGATCTTGCAGTCCCTCGTTGACGGGGCGCGGACCGGACACGGCCGGCACTGGCTCTTCGTGAACCGGGCCACGATCAGCGGGCTCGTGGTGGGAGGAGGTCGGGCAGGGACCGCGCCTCCTTTCCGTGTCGGCTGAAGGGCCGCGGCGGAAGGCGTCGGTGGAGACCTGCGGCGACGTCGCGAGAGGCGGCTACCGGCGGGCCGATGTGCCGCGCTACGCGTGGGGCCTGACGTCGCCCTCCGTGGTGTGCTGCCATGTCGCCTTCCTCTGGGAACCGGGGCGCAGGGCGAAGAGGGACCAGATGGTCGCCCCCGTCAATGCGGCCGTGGCCATGGCACCCAGGACCAGGGGCTCAGGCTGCCATCCGAGCGATAGCCGGGTTCCGAGCGCGATGAGTACCGCGGCGACCCGGCCCGGTGCGTAGACCGGCACCCGGGCGGCCGTGGCCCTCAGTACGGTGGCCGCTGCCAGGCCGGTGCCGGTCCAGGCTGCCAGATAGGGCCACACCGGCCCGGTTGCGGCGCTGGGCAGGCCGTACTCCGCCGGGCCGAATCGGAACAGGGCGGTGGCCCAGCCCAGGCCCACACCGAGAGCGGTGATGCCCAGCACCCATACGGTATGGCGCCACAGCGGGCCGGGCCTCACGGCCTCGTCGTCGGCGATGGAAGGGTCGAGGAATTCGATCACACCCGGAGGACGCTGCCTGCCTGCCCCGGGTTGCCTGGCGAGAAAATGCTATGCCCGCTGTCTGCCGAGGCGCCACCGATCCCACCATCGCACTCCGCGCCGACTCCACGACCGGTCGTGTCCCTTGGTGTGGTGTAGCTGATCATGACGCCCAGGACCTCACGGCCGCCGTCCTCGGTGACGCCGGTGGCGATGACGACGGCCTGGGAGACGATCTGGTGGTTCACGCGCGCCTTGA
>NZ_JBVHTA010000068.1:0-25511 GCF_055566095.1 Streptomyces sp. NPDC027962 | reverse complement strand
GCGATCGCGAGGGTGTCCAACTCTGTCTTCACACACTGACGTTGGACGCCCTCGTCCCATGCGCGCAGCCGATCCCTTGGAATCGATCATCTAGGTGAGCGGCGTGTTCGACGACTTTGGTCTTGTAGCCGTTGTCGGCCCGGGGCTGGCGCTTTGGAGTAATTGTCAAGACCTGTGGATCAGTTGAGGTGGATCACGCTGCGAGGGTCTCGTCTCGTTCGACGAGGAGGCCGTTCTCGAAGCGGGCGCCGGCTCGGACGAGGGCGACGAGGTGCGCGGTGCGGTGACCGCTCGCCAGCGGGCCTGGGCGGACTCGACGAGTTTGAAGACCATCGCGAGGGCAGCGGCGGGGCTGCCGGCGCCGCAGGGGTTAGTGCTGTGGAACTGCCGCTGCACATGGCCTGGTCGTAGGTGTCGTCGTGCGACATGAGCAAGCCGCGTCAGCGCACGGGTCTGTACCGCACTGTTCAGGGCGAGCCACCGATGCACGACACGGGCCCACACCACGCCCACGCGCCCTGCATGGAGCCGAAGGAGTGGCTGCAGGTGGTGGGAGTTCTCTGGGACGTTGCGCCCGCGGCGGGCTACGGTCCACGCTCCACACGCGCTGCCGGCTGGCCGTTGCCATGCGATCGCATCGATGGCGGCGCTGCCCCGTGCGCCGGCGAGCACCGGTAGTCAGAGTGTCCACACCACAGGGGTCGCCTCAGTCTCGGCGCGGCGCCCGTAGCCGATCCACGCTCCGGTCATCGGTCGCGTGATCGCAACCCGTCCCGGTGCACCGGGACGGGTTGCGATCGGCTACGCCTCGCGGGCTCCCAGGCTCGTGCCGACCGCTCCGCGACACTGGCCCGACGTGCGGATTCAGTCGATGACGGGGCGGTCCTCGCGGGGAGCCGCCTGCGGTGGCTCCATCCCCGGGATCGCCACGAGTCCGCCCTCCGGAGGACCTGCGGTGATCTCCTCTGAGTCCGACTCGGAGGCGCTGCTGTCCACGAGAGGAGCGTCGATGTGTTCGCCTTTCCGGGACCTGCCGGCGGACTGGTTGTTCTTCTTGATCCCGTCCTGTAGCAGGTTCGGGTTGTCGAGGGGGATACCGAAGCGGTTCGGGGCCGATCCTCCCGTGGCGGCCGCATAGACGCCGCGGGCGAAACTGGTGCAGTTGTACCTGGTCAGACTGTAGGGATGGTCCCGGTTGTCGTCGATGTAGGCCATCGCCCTGGCGTACTGCTCCTGGGTGAGATCGACCGTGTACTTGCTGCTCGCCCGCTCCGGCAGGTCATGATTCTTGTAGGTGCAGCCTTTCACCGTCCTGAGAGGGTTGCCCTCCTGTAGTTCCTCCGCCGGGAAGAAGCCGTAGGTCTTGACCCGCTCCGCACCGTTCTCCTTCGTGTAAAAGGCCACCCAGGCGTGCCCGAACCGCCCCGCCCAGTAGGCGGGGTGGTAGCTGTTGGTGGACTTGGAGACCTGGATCTGCAGGCGGTAGGTGGTGGCGGGCAACTTGCCGGAGGACCCGGCGTCCGGTTCTGCTGCGACGCGCTGAACCGCGGGAGCCGCCGACGTTCCTGTGACCGTGTGCCCCAGGCCGCCGGAGTGCGGCAGGAAGCCCGTCCGCAGCGCACGTGTCACGGCCGCGTTCCCGGCCTTGCGCTGGAGCTCGGCAAGCGTCCCCGTGGTGCCGGACCTGACCGGCCTGCTCGCGGCATGAGAGCCGCGCATCTCCGTCTTCTCCCCGTGTTCGTGCACCCTGCCTACTCCATCTTCTTGGGCTCTCGAGGCCAGGGGCGAACAGGACTGGCGTCCCGCCCCTCCGCATGCCGCCCGTTCTACCGGAACACGCACGTGCCGGGAGGAGCTGTTGGGGCAGGCCTACGGGCAATCGTGGGTGACCGTCCCGGCGGACACTTTCCGAGGCAAGACAAATGGCTGTACGCCTGGTCGACAGTCCAACTGATCCGGCGAACCACGACGCAGCCCTGTGACACGAGCCGGACCGGTGGGACGACAGCCGGACGGACCGATCGGCGGCTGGTTCCACCCCACCTGGGGCACCCATGAACATCCGGCTCCCATTGCGGCCTCGCCGCAGCCACCATGGCCGCCCTGACGCGCAGCCCCTGCAGCGACACCGGCAGCAGGGGGCGAGCCTGGTCCCATTCCTCGTCGGTCATGTCGGTCGGGTAGCGGCGCTCATGCACCCCGTTGTCGCCGGCGTTCCGAACCGGTGAGCCGGGAAGTCACGCTCCCAGGTGACCGAAGTGGACCGCCACGGCATCGACACGGAAGACTGCGGCACCGGGGCGTCCTGATGTTGCTCGGTGATTCGACACCGACGAGCTGTTCAGGAGGCCCCCCTCGACACCGTCGCCGCCTCCACCGACGGCTACTTCCGCTACAGCTCCGCGGGCACGGCGACGACTCCGGCGGTCAACGCCGCCGACGACTTCGTGGACTTCCAACAGCCACGTACTGAGAGCGTTCCTGAGACCCGATGTGGGAGAAACAGGGGCGCCGTCCTCACCGGGACGGCGCCGTCATCAGCTGCCTGCCGGGTGCTCAGCCCGGAATGTTGGGGTCGTACTCATCCCGCCCCCACTCGGAGTCACCGAGCGGATAGTCGTACGCGGGCCGTCCCACGTTCCCGCTCGTCCGGAAGGGCTTGCCGTTGTTGTCGATGCGTATGGTGCCCTGCCGGTCACCGCTGGACCAGTCCAGCTCCAGGTACCAGCTCACGTTGTGGGCCCGCACGTCCGCGAAGACGTAGAAGACTTCGGGATCGGACTCACTCACCTTGTACGGGAAGTCGTGCTGACCGGCCTTGGGGGAAATCGCGGGCCGCCCGGCGTCGAGGTCCACCCCGAATGCCGTCGTCTCCACGCCACCACCGCACCCGACGCCCATCGCGAAGTCGTTCCAGGCCAGCGGCGCGCTCTTCTCCACCACCCGCACATGCATTTCCTCGAGGACGACGGTGGTCTTCCCGGTGCCCTGCACGGTCAGCGCAAGCATCTGCCGCCCGGCCGGGACCCCGCCGAGCGCGGCGACCCACCCGCGCGCGTCCGGCTCACTCGGCGGCGGAGGTACCTGCTCCGGCTGCCGGTCGACCAGGTAGTGCTGGCTGCACGGGCCTTCCCACTTGTACGGATTGACGGCGACGGTGGGCGCGGTGGCCCCGTCCTCAAAACCGCCGCCCTCGGCCGCCCCGGCCCCGCCGGCCCCACCGCTCCGGGAGGCGGAGGCTGAGGCCGTGGGACTCCCGCTGCGCGAGGCGGACGGCGAGGCCGACCTGCCCTTCGCGTCGGGGGACACGGAGGCGCCGGGGCTTTCGTCGACGGACCGGGGGACGGCCGCCCACGAGGGCTGCTTCCCGTCGCGGTCGTCCTCGCCCTTGCCGGGCACAAGATTCACCACGAGCGCGGACGACACGAGGGCAGCGACCACGGCAGCACCGACGAGGACGACGGTACGCCGCCGCCGCGCCACGGGAGCCTCCGTGAGGGGCGACCGCTCGTCCTCGGGGCCGGACTCGCCCGCCGTCTCGGACCCCGCCGTCTCGGACCCCGCCTCTGCCGCTGTCCCGGTACCGGCTTCTGCCGCTGTCCGCGCCGTCGGTTCCTCCTCCGCAGGGGCCGCCCCGCCCACCTTCTGCCTTCGCCGGGCATCCGCGAGAACCCACCACCGATGCAGTTCCACCAGTTCTTCGGGCGTTGCCTTGCACACCCGCGCGAACCGTTCCACGGGCGCGTAGTCCGTCGGTATGGCGTCCCCGTTGACGTATCGGTGAAGCGTGGACGCACTCGTGTGCAGGCGCTTCCCGAGCACCCCGTAACTGAGCCCGGACCGCTCCTTCAACCGGCCCAACATCTCCGAGAACTCGTCCCTCGCCACCGTTCCTCCCTCTCCCACGTCCCTGACCCCCGTTCCAGGGAGAGGTCATTCCCCCAGGTCAGAGCTATCGCAAGCATTCGAGCATCCCAGATGCCCCGGCAGTCGTGGTGGCCGGGACGGATCACCGCACAAGCTTGGGCCATCCAAGCACGCCGCTCCCGGCTCCCGGTCGAGCAGCCCGTGCCTACAGCCGTACCGCACAAGGGGGATCACATGTTCACACGCACCCACCGCACCCGTCACACCCGCATGTTCGTCGCTGCCGCGCTCACCGCCGCCGTGCTGACGCTGACGGCGTGCAACAACGGAGAGGGCGTCCGCGACGAGGGCGCACTGGCAGGATCCGTGTCCACGCCCGAGCCCACGGCCTCCACCACGCCCTCGCCCAAGGCGAATGGGGGAACCTCCACCGGGGCGGGACAAACCAACCCTGCGGGCTCGACCTCCGAAGACTCGACAGGCGGCTCGGCCGGTTCAAGCGGCACAACGGGTTCCAAGGGCTCGCCGGGTTCCACAGGCTCCAAGGACTCGGAGCCCGCCCGCACACCCTGCTCCACCGCCTCCACCCGGATGACCGCCACGGAGGTCTCCCGCCCCCTGAACCACGTTCTCCTCACCGTCACCAACACCGGTTCGAAGAACTGCAACCTCATCGGCTATCCGGCGGTCCGATTCGGCGAGGCCCAGTCCGCCCCGCCGGCCTTCGAGGACTCCAAGCCGCAGGCGGTGGTCACGCTGGCCCCTGGCGAGTCGGGCTATGCGAGTGTCGTTCTCTCAGCCGCGGACGGCAGTGGCTCCAACGGCTACACGGCCAGGTCCCTCGAGGTCTACTTCAACGACGGCGCGAGCGCCGCACGCCCGTCACTCCCCGCAAAGGGCGTGTACGTCGACGACTCGATCCGAGTCTCGTACTGGCAGTTCACCATGGCCGACGCGCTGAACCGGTGATGCACGGCTCACTGGCACCACGGTTGGCAGGGCCAGGACCAAGCGCCAGAAGGACAGGTACTGCCGGTAGGTGAGGCCGTGTGCTTCCAGGAGCGGGCGGTGGCGGTTGACGGAGCGGGAGCCTGCGTACAGCGCCGACCGCGCCAGGTGCTGGCGCAGGCCGCGGCCGAGTTCGCCCCAGTCACCGCCAACCCGCCGTACCTGTTCGACCTCGGACCGCGCAGGGTCCGATTCGCGCCGGGCGGCGGCATCGGATCGATCCGAGTGCCCGTCATTCTGAACCTCGCCGCGGAAGCAGCCGCCACCGGGGGCAAAGCGATGAACGGGGAGCGCTCGGTCACTGACCACGACAACGGCATACCGAAAGACGCAGGGGAGAGAAACGATTGCGCAGCTCACTACACACCATACGAACCGGCTCGACAGCGTCAGCCGCCGCCTTGGGCCGGGAACCCGTGCCGGCTCCGGCAGTTGCCCCGGCTGCGGCCCGGATCGGCAGGGCGGAACCTGGCCACCGCATCCCCGTCATCGTTCACGCGGCGGATCCGGTCTCCCGGGCAGGGGTGCTCAGCCAGTTGCGGCAGCATCCGGTGATCGAGCTTCACGAGGGTGCGGAGGCCAGGCCAGGGACCGTGGCAGTGTTGGTCGGCGAGACTCCGGACGAGACCACGCTCACCCGCCTGCGCAGGCTGGTGCGCAGCGAAGGCGCCCGCGCCGTGCTGGTGGTGAGCGCGGTACGGGAGGCCGAACTCCTCGATGTCATCGAATCCGGAGTCGGGGCGGTTGTCTGGCGCCACGAAGCAACCGGACACCGCTTGTCGCAGGCCGTGCTCGCGGCGTCCCGAGGCGACGGCGACCTCCCGGCCGACCTGCTGGGCCGTCTGATGAACCAGGTGGGCACCCTCCAGCGCTCCGCCGAGGGCCATGCCGGAGCCCCTGGCCAGGGCCTGGCGACGCGTGAGGTGGACGTCCTGCGGCTGGTCGCCGACGGGCTCGACACCAGTGAGATCGCGGGGAAGCTCTCCTACTCGGAACGCACCGTCAAGAATGTCATGCACGGGCTGACCACCCGGCTGCACCTGCGCAACCGGGCCCATGCCGTGGCCTACGCCCTGCGCGAGGGCTATCTCTAGTGCCGTACGGGGCGTTGCCGGCAGGTGAATCCTTCGGGTCGCCCAGATCGCGGAGGCGCCTGAAAGGGCAGCGGCGGCGGGGCCCTCCAGACACCCTGGACGGCCCCGCCGGAGTCCCCTAGGTGCCTCCTCAACCGCCGGACGGCGGGAAACAATCCGAAAGCCGCCGCAGGCAGCGGCGGTCGAGGCGGTACCACAGCATCTCAGAGCAAGGCAGGAGCACGACGGTGATCCACGAGGTGGACGAGGTCCTCACGAAGATCCTCGGGGGTGGCGCGCTGACCGGTTCCGGGATCGACATCTCCCTGGACGCGCCCAACCGCGACTGGGCGGCCAGGCGCAACGCCCCCGCCGTCAACGCCTACCTGTACGACATCCGTGAGGACGTGGCCCGCAGGCAGCGCGGCACGACCCCGGTCACCGACGACAGGGGCGTGGTGTTGACGCGCCGTCAGCCGCCGCGCTGGTTCCGGTTGTCCTACCTCGTCACGGCCTGGACCAAGCAGCCCCAGGACGAACACCGCCTGCTCGCGGCCGTACTGGCCACCCTTATACCCCGCGAGATGCTGCCCGCAAGTGAACTGCCCGGCTCACTCGGCGCACTGGGCCTCTCGGTGCCGCTCACGGTCGCCGGGATCCAGACCGAGTCACGGTCACCGGCCGAGATCTGGTCCGCCCTGGGCGGGGAACTCAAGCCGTCCCTGGACGTGGTGGTGACCGCACCCTTCCCCACGGCGCCCGGGTACGATGCCGGTCCGCCGGTCACCGAAGGCGCGGCAGTGCGGGTACGGGGAGTGGACGGCACCCTGGAGGGCTCGCCGGAGCGTCGCCACAGGGCGCTGCGCCCCGCCACCCAGCCGGGGACGGCCGCCGAGGGCTCCGAGCGCGGCCGTAAGGCCCGCCGTCGCAGCAGCGAAAGGCCGCAGCCCCGATGACCGCGCACACCATCAAGCAGCATGACGGACCGGCAGCCAACCACGCCCACGCTGGACGCCCGTCCGATGAAGCCGGCCATACCCCCGCCCCGGCCGAGGCGCTCCTCGGCCGACTGGCCCGGCTGCGTGAGCGGATCGCCCTGCTTGTCGAACTCCGCAGTGCGAACGACCCCACCGCCGCGGACCCGTTGCGCGGGCTCTATCTCTCCGAGGACGCGGTCCGCCATGTGCTCGGCAGCACCGCACCGCCGTCGACGCCGCCGGGCCACACGGAAGACGCAGGCCTGACGGGCCGGACCGCCGACCTCGATCGGCTGGCCCACCTCGCTGCCCGGCTCGGGCTCCATGAGCTGGACACGAGCCTGCTCCTGGTCGCGCTCGCACCCGAACTCGAGCGTGGTTTCGAGCCGCTCTACGCCTATCTCAACGACGATGTCAGCAGGCGTCGTGCCACCATCGGCCTCGCCTTGGACCTCTGCGGACTCCCCGTGCACGCGCCTACGGCACGAGCCAGGTTCCACGCGGCGGCGCCGCTGGCCGCGCTCGGACTGGTCGAGACCGACGAGCCCGAACGCCCCTTCCTCAGCCGCTCGCTGCGCGTCCCCGATCGGGTCATCGCCCATCTCATCGGCGACGACACCCCGGATGCCGCACTCACCGGCCGGGTGCGCCCGCTCACGGCCTGCCCAGGACCGCACGACGCGGACTTCACCCGCAGGCTCACAGAGCGGCTCGCCGCCGCCCCGCTCACCGCCTATCTGCGGGAACAACGGGAGGGTGACGGACTCGTCTGCGCTGCCACGGCTCTGGCCGCGGCCGGTCTCGAGGCGCTGCACTTCACCCCGGTCGGTAGCGGCCCGGGCACCAGTACCGAGCCCGGGCCGCTCGCCGAACTCCTCCGCGAGGCGCGGCTCAGCGGCCGTGCGCTCGTCGTGTCACCGATGCCGGACGATCCCGGTCCGCTGATCCGGACACTGACCGCGAGTGACGTGACCGTGCTGTTCACCGGCACCCGCCCGTACGACCCCCAGTGGTGCGACCAAGACCCGCTGGTCCTCGATGTGCCGAGGCCACGTGTCGATTCCGCCGGCGCGTGGGCGTACGCGCTCGGTACGGCAACCGACCCAGGCCCGGGTACGACGACCGGCACCGGGGCCGACCTCGTCACCGCCGTCGCCCCGTACCGGCTGGGCGGCGAGCGCATCGCGAGGGCCGCCCGCTCCGCCCGCGCACTTGCCGCATTCAACGGCACTCCGCTGTCCGCGGCCCATCTCCGGCTCGCCGCCCGTCTCCAGTCCGCCTCCGGTCTGGAACGGCACGCCCGCCGGATCCGACCCGATGTCGGCTGGGAGGACCTCGTCCTCCCGGACGGCCCACTCGGCCGGCTCCGGGAGCTGGCCCTGCGCGCCCGGCACCGCGACCGGGTGCTCGGGGACTGGCGACTCAGCGCCGGAGGCGGCCGGGGGCGCGGGGTGATCGGGCTGTTCGCCGGAGAGTCCGGCACGGGCAAGACCATGTCCGCCGAAATCGTCGCCGCCGAACTCGGCCTGGATCTCTACGTGGTGCAGTTGTCCTCCGTCGTCGACAAATATGTCGGCGAGACCGAGAAGAACCTTGAACGGATCTTCACCGAGGCCGACCGCACCGACGCCGTACTCCTCTTCGACGAGGCCGACTCCGTGTTCGGCAAGCGCTCCGAGGTGAAGGACTCGCACGACCGCTACGCCAACATGGAGAGCGCCTACCTCCTCCAGCGCCTGGAGTCCTTCGACGGTATCGCCCTGCTGACCACCAATCTGCGGGCCAACGTCGACGAGGCGTTCACCCGTCGCCTCGACCTGGTGATCGACTTCCCGTTCCCGGACGCGGAACAGCGGCTGGCCCTGTGGCGCCACGGTCTGGCCCGCGTACCTTGCGCCGACGGCACCGATCCGGAGCCGTGCGCCAAGGACTTCGAGCTCGCCGGGGGATCGATCCGCAGCGCCGTCATCACCGCCGCCTATGCCGCGGCCGGCCGCGGTGAGCCGGTCACGACCGCTGATCTGCTGGAGGGCGCCCGCCGCGAATACCGCAAGGCAGGACGCCTGGTGCCGGGCGAGGGCAGCTGGTAGCGGCTCTCGCCGCACCCTCTCGAGCCGCGCTACTCGCCCGGCAGCCCGCAGACGGGCCGACTATTCGACACGCCACTTCTGGTTCGACTGCCCGTTGCACGTCCACAGCACGAGCTTCGTCCCGTTCTCGGTGCCCTGGTCAAAGGCGTCCACGCACTTGTCCGACTGCGGGTTCACCAGGTCACCGGCCTCGCTCAGTACGAACGTCTGGGCGGGATTGCCGCTGCACCGAGCCAGCTGGATGGCGGCTCCGTCGTCCAGGGAACCGTTCGCGACATCCATGCACAGGCCGAGGGAGCGCACGGTGCCGTCATCCTGGAACTCCCACTTCTGGGTGGCGGATCCTGCGCAGTCCCAGATCTGGAGCTGGGTGCCGTCCGGGTAGTCGCCGTCCTGCGCGTTGGTGACGTCGATACAGCGGTCCGAGCCTTGTCCGATGATCACGAACCAGGCTTCCGCCGGTTCCTCGGGTGCCGGTGCGGTGTCCGGCTCCCCGCCCGCGCCCTCCTCGGGCCCGGGATCGGCCACAGGCTCTTCGGTCGGCTCCTGCGGTTCCTCCGGTTCCTCCGACGGCAGGTCCTCCGGGGACGCGGCTGGGTCGGGGAGCGTGGCACCGACTTCCGCGGGCTTCTCCGTGGCGGCGCTGTGGACCTGGGGCTTGTACGTGATCCAGAGCATCAGGAACGTGATGACGAGCGCCAGAAGGATGCCAAGGAACGTGGCGAGCCAGCGGGGCAGGAAGCCGCGCTGCACATACGTGCCGTCAACGTTCAGCGGCTCCACCCCGGAGCGCTGCACGGCCAGTGTGAAAGGGCGCCGCTCCTTCGCGCCGAACCAGATGATGTCCCGGGGCTTGAGCGTCGCGTTCACGAAGGCGGCGCGGCCCGGTTCGATCTGGACGCTGGACGGGTGGATCTCGTACGAGAGGTCGTCCCCGTTGTCGCTTCCGCCGACCGAGCAGGTCAGTTTGGTGTTGCCGATGTTGTCGATCGCCAGCTTGGGCCGCCCCCGGAAGCGGCCCTTCACGGTGGGCGGGACGATTTCGGCCCGTACTTCCGTGAACGGGGTGATCGTCAGATTTCCTTCGGGGACGGTGGTGGCCTCAGGGTGCTCCGTGGGGGAGATCCGTACGGCGTACGAGTTGGGGCCTGCGGTGGCGTCTGGGGTGCGGGGCGGGGCGAGGGTCAACTCCACCGTGCCCGTGGTGCCGGGGTAGAGCCGCAGGGTCTGCGGCTCCACCCTCGTCCACGGGGCGATGTCGCCGACGGGTTCGAAGTGGTACTCGTCGACGACATCGCCGGTGTTGCGCAACCGTAGCCGTACGGTCGTCGTGCCACCGGGATCGACGGTTGCCGACGCGGGTTCCAGAGAAGTCCAAAGGATCACGTTTCGGACGCTAACGGGAGGGCGACGCCATGTCCGCAGGCCCAGGGGCACGATGCCGTGCCCGAAGAGGCAGCGCCGGCTGTCCCGCTGCGCCGCAGGCGGTCTCAGGAGCCTTGGGGCCGCCTCAACAGGCCCTGGTGGTAGTGGTCGGCGGTGTCGTCGATGAAGTGGTCGAAGGAACTGGCAGCGAAGGCCGGCCACCGGTCGATGGCAAGGACCGGGACACGCCTCGGTTCGACCAGGACCCGCTTACGGTCGCCCATCGGCCGATCGCCCTTCTGGCCGGGGGCTCCGATGTCGACCGGCTGGAGCGTGCCGGCCCGGACCGGGTCACGCCCGGCGATGACGTCCTTGACGATGTTCTTGCAGCCCTCGTGGAGGGTCAGGTCCTTGTGCAAGCCGACCAGCAGCCTCGCCACGCTGCTCGCGGAGACCCGGTCGCCGATGACGCCGTCGTCGACCAGACTCTGCCAGAGGCGGCCCATGCGGGTCTTGAGCTGGTTGATCCGGTCTCCGAAACCTCCCTGCCGGAGTCGGCCTCGAACACGATCCCGCCGTCCTCCGAGTCGGACCCCGCGTCCTCCTGGTCCCTCTTCACCACGACGTCACTGCCAACTGCTGGAACGCGAAGCCGGCCTTGGCCTCCGTCTCGGCCCGTCGCTGCACGAACCCCTCGCTCCCGGCGCCCTGCGCCAGGCCGGCGGATGCCTGCTCGTCAGATGCGTGGCCATGAGACGTCTGCTCGTGCCCGCCGTCGTGCCTCCCGACCGCCCACTGCACCGGCGCCGGGCCGGCCATCACGCGAGTCGCGTTGGCCTCGGCGGCACGCTCGTATCGGTCGCGCGGGTCGCTGACCCGCAGCCCGCCGCCGTCGTCGGTGCCGGCGACCGGGCCCTGGCTCTGCTGGATCACATGGGTGAGCTCATGCGCCAGGGTGTGCTTGTCCCGGCCGTTCCACACCACATGGCTGCCGGAGGTGTACGCACTCGCGCCGATCTCGGCCGCCGACCGCTGGGCGACGGCATCCGTGTGCACCCGCACGGAACTGAAGTCCACGCCACCGAACCGCGCTGACATCTCACCGCCCAGCGCCGAGTCCAGGGGACGACCCGGCGAGCCCAGCACCTGGTGCACCAGAGAGCTGCGCTGGACGGCGGGCTGCTGCTGGTCGTGTCCGCAGCCGGCGGAGTGCTGGTGCCGCTCAGCCGCGACGGCGCGGGACACAGCCGCGTTGCCCGCCGCACGCTGGAGCTCCAGGAGCCGCTGTGCGGACGTGGTCGATGACGCTCGCCGACGGGCTTTGTCCCGGTCACCGGCCTGGCCGCCGGTCTTCTGTTCCTGTCCGCGCACGATGCTCCCTCGCTGGATGACGTCCCAGCGTTACCCGTTCGCGGCGGCGGTCGGCAGGGCCTCGGGGGCAGACTCAGGGGCAGCCGCATGCAGCCGATGAGGCACCGGGTTCGGCGAACTGCCCGTCGGGGCAACGGCAGTGCCCTCGAACAGGTACGGACGACCGTTCCAGACACCGCGCTTCACGCCGAGAGTGAGCGCTGTCGTGTCTCGTACCCGAGGAGAAGAGCATGCCGTCCTACCTGTCGCCCGGCGTGTACGTCGAGGAGGTGGCCAGTGGCTCCCGCCCTATCGAGGGGGTGGGGACGTCGGTGGCGGCCTTCGTGGGGCTGGCCCCCAACGGTCCGCTGAACCAGCCGACCCTGGTAACCAACTGGACCCAGTACGTCGCTGCCTTCGGTGACTTCACCGACGGCTACTACCTGGCGCACAGCGTCTACGGCTTCTTCAACAACGGCGGCACGGCCGCCTATGTCGTCCGTGTCGGTGGCGCAGGCGCCGCAGAGGATTCCGCGCCCGCCGCGCCTGCCGTGAACGGCTCCAGCGTCCCGGCCGCGCTGTCCCCGGGCGAACCGCGGCAGCTCGGAACCTTCACCGTGACGGCACTGGCTCCCGGCTCGCTGAGCGTCGAGGTCGCCGATCCGGAGGGCGAGGGCGCGACCGACCGATTCAGGCTGATCGTCAAGAACGGCGACGAGACCGCCGAGACGTTCGACGTCAGTGCCAAGAAGAGTGGCCGCAACTACGTCGTCACGCAGGTCAGGGAGCGCTCCAAGCTCATCGCGGTGGCGGAGGCGACTCCCGCCGCCCAGCTCACCCGCCCCGAGAACCAGACCGTGGCCCTGCACGCCCCGGCTCCGGTCCCGGCGGGCGGCGCGCCTTCGGCGGAGGTGGCACAGGTGTCGCACCCCGGCCCCGCCGAGTACCTCGGTGACTCCGCCGACCGTACCGGCTTCGGCGGCCTGGAGGCCGTCGACGAGGTCTCGATGGTCGCCGTGCCCGACCTGATGGCCGCCTACCAGCGCGGTGCGATCGACCTGAAGAGCGTCAAGGCCGTACAGCTCGGTCTGATCGCACACTGCGAGCTGATGGGCGACCGCGTCGCCGTCATCGACCCCCCACCGGGCCTCAACGCCCGCCAGGTCCAGGTCTGGCGCCAGGAGACCGCCGGCTACGACTCCAAGTACGCCGCCCTCTACTACCCCTGGATCAAAACCTTCGACCCGGCCACGGGCCAGGCCCTCATGATGCCGCCGAGTGGCCACATCGCCGGCGTCTGGGCCCGCAACGACTCCGAACGCGGCGTGCACAAGGCGCCCGCCAACGAGGTCGTACGCGGGGTCGTGGACCTCGAGATGCAAATCACCCGCGGCGAGCATGACCTGCTCAACCCCGTGGGCGTCAACTGCATCCGCGCCTTCCCCGGCCGCGGCATCCGCGTCTGGGGCGCCCGCACCCTCTCCTCCGACCCGGCCTGGCGCTATCTGAACGTACGCCGGTACTTCAACTACCTGGAGGAGTCGATCCTGATCGGCACCCAGTGGGTGGTGTTCGAGCCGAACGACCACGCGCTGTGGGCGCGGATCCGCCGCAACATCTCGGCGTTCCTGGTCAACGAGTGGCGCAACGGCGCCCTCTTCGGCGCTCGGCCCGAGGAGGCGTACTACGTCAAGTGTGACGAGGAGACCAACCCGCAGGAGTCCGTCGACCTCGGCCGGGTCGTCTGCGAGATCGGCATCGCACCGGTCAAGCCCGCCGAGTTCGTGGTCTTCCGCCTCGCCCAGTTCACCAGCGGGAGCGGGGAACTGGAGGAGTAGTCGCGCTGCGGCGCTCCGCCACCCCGTACTTCGGTCCCCAGACAGCAACTGCAGAAAGACAGAGATAGATGAGTCTCCAGCCGGGTGACGCCCTCACCTCACACAATTTCGGCCTTCAGATCGACGGTGTGATGGTCGAGTACCTCGCCGAGGTCAGCGGCCTCAGTCTCGAACAGGACGTCATCGAGTACCAGCAGGTCTCCGCGCAGGGCAAGCCTGTCACGAAGAAGATGCCCGGTGTGAAGAAGGCGGGCTCCTGCACCGTCGTCCGCGGTATGACGCAGTCCGCGACCTTCAACCAGTGGATCAACGAGTCGGTGAACGGCGCGATGTCCACGGCGCGAAAGAACGCCACCATCATGGTGATGGACTATCAGAACAACCCGGTCAAGCGGTACAACATGCGCAACGCCTGGTGCAGCAAGATCGACACCAGCACTGTGAAGGCCGGTGAGGCGTCCGCGCTCACCGAGACCGTGACCATCACCTTCGAAGAACTGGTCATCGAATGATGCGGCGCACGGCTTCCGGCGCCGGCACCGGGGCGCTCACGGACGGTCCGCCGCCGGGGGCCGCCGCTGCCGAGCCTGCCCCGGACCCCGTCGCGACCACGGCTGAGCGGCTTCGTACGGAGTTCCCATTCGAGCTGCCGCGCGGATACGTCGACGAGTCCGGCACCCTCCACCGCGACGGCGTCATGCGGCTCGCGACCGCCCGGGACGAACTGGTGCCACTGCGGGACATGCGGGTGCAGGAGAACCCGGCGTATCTGTCGGTGGTGCTGCTCGGCCGGGTGATCACCCGGCTCGGCACGCTACCGCTGGTGCACGACGGGGTGGTGGAGAACATGTTCGCCTCCGACATGGCGTTCCTCCAGGACTTCTACCGGCAGATCAACGCCGAGGGCCACACCCGGGCAGGTGTCACCTGCCCCCACTGCAAGCAGCCGTTCGAGGTCGAACTCGGCGGGAGCCGCCTGGGGGAATCGTGACGTACGCGACCGACCGCCTGCACGAGGAGATCGCGTACGTCGCCTACCAATTCCACTGGAGCCTGGAGGAGATCCTGGACCTCGAACACCACGACCGCCGCCGCTACGCCGAGCAGATCGCGCAACTCGTCACGCGCGCGTCGGCGCAGGGGTGACGGCATGGGATTCCTCAGCAGGTTCCGCAGGAGCCGGGCGCAGCACGATCCCGTGAGCCCGGTGGACGATACGGACTCGGCCGCGGCAGCCGCGGACACCTCGGCACCGGACGGCACAGCCCCACCCGATGTGACCCGGTCTGCCGGGTGGTCCGCCCTACCCCCGATCCAGCGGGTGACCGGCGGCGCCAGGGCTCCGGTCTCCGACAGCAGGTTCGGCGGCCGGCTGACCACATGGCGCAACCCCGCCTTCGCCGGGCCACTGTCCCACGCGGTCCTCGACGAGGCGCCGGGCGGACGGGTCCACGGCGTGCTGACCGCCTCCGCGTCGCCGCCCGCGGGCCCGGGGCCGCAACTCCCGGCGCTCGCGCTGCCGGTCGCCGCCGCAGCCATCAGCGGGGCAGCGGGTGAGAATGCCGGTGCTCCGCCCGTGCAGAACACTGCTCTGCCGGACGCGGCAAAGGCGCCGCTGGTGCCGGTGCGGCCGGCCGGGGTCACCGTGACTCCCGTGACGGCTCCCGCCACGCGGCCGGCCGCACCGACCCGGGCACGGGCTGTGCAGCGGAGGGAGCGTCCGGTGGTCCGAACGGCGGCCTCGCGGCCTGCGGGTGCCACCGCTGGACCGGCGCCGGTCCAGCGGACGTCGGACCCCCGAGTACCGACCCTGGGGGCCGATCCGGCCCCCGCTCCGGCGCCGGCTCCAGGCCCTGGTCCTGCCTCGGGCGCACCTGCGGCCGTGGAGCGTTCCGACGCGGCTACGGCATCCCGAACGACCACGTGGGACGGCGCAAGCAGAGGGGTCGGCGACGGGACGCGATCCGATTCCGTGCTGCCGGGGGCACCGGCTTCCGGCGCGAGTATGTCCGTTCAGCGGAGGCCGTCGCTGGGTGCGCCCGTGTCCGCGGCGCCGGTGGGCGGGCCTGCGGTGCCCGGCACTGCCGGGCCGTCCGTGCACCGGGTCGCGGCTGCCGGTGCCGGGGGTGCCTTGCCGGGTGGTGCTGTGCCCCAGACATCGGATCCCGCGCCCGTGAAGCCGTCGGCTTCCGGTGCGGGTGGAGCTGTTTCGGCGCCGGGTGCTGTGCCTGGCGGGTCCCTTCAGCGGACGCCGTCGCTGGGTGCGCCCGTGTCCGCGGCGCCCGCCGATGCGACGCCTCTCATCGGCCGACCCGTGCCGGGCAGCGGAGAGCCGCCCGCGCGACAGGCGGCCCCCGGCCTTGAGAGGGGAGCCGGGCCGAGCGGTGCCGCACCGGGAACACCTGCCCTTGCAACGGCAGTTCAACGCTCCACCGACCAGGTGGACCGACCGTCCCCCGCTGCCCCGGCAGCCCCGGGCCCCTCCGTGGCCGAACGGGCACCCGTCCGCACCGCTCCGGCAGCGGGCGTCCGCGCCGACGGCCGCACGCCCGCCGGCGACACGAACGGATCGGTTACGGCTCCCGTCGTGGTGCAGCGCCGTGCCGCACCCGCTACCGCTTCCGGCACCCCGACCACGCGTCAGCACACTCCAGTGCCGCGATCCGGGCGGGCACTGACTCCTGCCCGTGCACTCACGCTGTCAACGGAGCCCGCCGCCACCCGCCGTCCGGAGGCGACGCCGACCGCCGTACGGCTGCGGCGTCTTCCCGCCGGGCAGTCCGTGCCGCAGCTCCGGACAGCGACACCCGGCCGTGCGGCGGGAGCGCCGAACGCCCCTTCCGCACCGGCCTCCGCCACTGGCGGCGAGAGTGGCGGTGCCGGTCCGGCGCCGACCGTGCAGCGAGCCGTGACGTCGAGGTCTCCGGCAGCACAGCCGGCACGGGGCTGCGCGAGGCCTGCGCCCGCACTGCCGGTGGCGGACTCCCCGGCACCGCAGCCCGGGACCGCGCGCCCCGGAGCTGCGTCCGTTCCGTCCTTGGCGGCTGTCCTGCCCGTGGTGCAGCCCCGGCCCACCAGCGGGCTACGCGGTGGTGCGCTTTCGGCGCCCGGACCCGGTACTGCGGGCGGTCCCGCGGTACCGGGTGCGCGTCCGGGGAATGCCGGAGTGACGGCTCCGGACCGTGGCGCTTCGAGCGGGACCCTCATGGTCCCGCCCATGCAGCGTCACGCAGAGCCCGCGACTTTTCGGACCGCTCAGACTCCGGAAGCCCCCTCCATGTCCCCACCCACACCACGGCCTTCGGCGGCGCACACCACAGCCGCCCCAGACGTGCAGCTCTCTGCGGACCGTGGAGCCATGCATGGCGCAACCGAGCCGGGCGGGGCGGCGGCGCGCGGTGGCGTTCCCCCGGCCGAAGGAGCCGGGGCCAACGGCGGCCGGACGGCCTTGAATCCGGCCCGACCTGCCGCGACCGGGCGTCCTGTGCTGCGTTTTTCCGCTCCGGCCACTCCGACCGCCCTTGCCGTCCCAACGGCCGCACCGTCGCCCGGCGGTGCACCGGTCGCGGTCGCTCCTCAGCGGAGCGTGGCCGTGCCGCGTGCGGCGCGGCTGGGGACGGCCCCCGACGGCGACTCGGTACTCCCGGCCGGTCCCGGTACCGGGACGCCCCGGCCCGGTACCACGCCGAGGCCCCGGCTCGGTGTCGGTGCTCCGGCTGTGCAACGGTCTGCCACTGCACAGCCCCCGGCCGCGTCCGCCCCCGTACGCCCGGGCCGTACCGTCCAGGATGGGCCGGGTGCGCTCGCGGCGCCGGTCCCTGTGCCGTTGACCTTCCCCAAGGGAACGACGGCCGCCGGATCCCCCGCCGCCGTCCAGCGCCTCCCCCCGCCGACCTCGACTGCCGCGACGGACGGCCCCAGGCCGCACCCGGCAGTTCCGGCGATCACCGGCGAGGGTCCCACGCTGCCGGCGGCGGTGCAGCGCGTCGCGACGGCCGGCCCCGTGCACCGCCCCGACGCGGCGACGGCACACCGCCCCGCCACCGCGCTCGACGGCCCCGTCGACATCGCCCCGGGCACGGGCCGTCCCCCTTCCGTCAGCCCCGTGCGGCCCACCTCCAGATCTGCCCCGCCGCCGGCCCCCGTCGCCCCGCCCGTACAGCGCACACCAGGCCCGGGCCGGGCCGCGACGGCCCCACCCCCATCCCCGATGCAGCGGTCCGTGACTGCGCCCCCCGCGCCGCCGTCGGGCTCCGCCACGGTGCAGCGCCACGCGGCCGGGCCACCGCCGCGCACCCCCAAGGGCACGGACGGCGGCGCCCCGCCCCCGCACAGGCCGGACGAGTTCGACGCCCGGGCGCTCACCGGAGCACAGATCGACGAGCTGACCCACCGGCTCATCGGGCCGCTCACCCGGCTGCTGCGGACCGAACTCCGGCTCGACCGCGAGCGCGTCGGCAGGCTCCGCGGCCCACGCCACTGACCACGCGCAGACCCCCGCGCACGGCTCCCCACCGGGCCACCCGACCACCGACAGACCCGACAGCACCCCCAGAAAGGCCCACCCGATGCCCAGCGAACGCGACCCGGGCTCCAGCATCTTCTTCACCCTGACCATCGACGGCGAGAGCCTCGGCCGCTTCAACGGGTGCGAGGGACTCTCCTCAACGGTGGAGATCGAGCAGCTCCAGGAGGGCGGCAACAACGGGTTCGTCTGGCAGCTCCCGTCCCGGGTGACCTTCTCCACCATCCGGCTGACCCGGCCGCTGACTCAGGAGACCGCCAAGATCGCGGCGTGGATCTCCTCCGTGACCACGGGCGTCACCCGGCCCACCGCCCAGATCGCGGCCCTGCGCGCCGACGGTTCCGAAGTGGCCCGCTGGGGCCTTGTCGACGTACTGCCGGTGAGCTGGCAGGGACCGTCCCTCGACCCGGCAAACCCCCACGTGGCCACCGAGGTCCTGGAGATCACCCACCACGGGTTCACGGACTGAGCGGACGGACGGACTGAAGGGAACAGGCAGCACACATGCCAATCAAGGGCGCCAAGGGCGGCGCGGGCCGGAGTCTGGTCCGCGCCATGCTCGCCATCCATGAACCGCCGATCGGACACAGCACCACACCCGGCGGGCTGATCAAGAACTTCGCCTTCGACTTCAACCCGGCGCAGCTCGCGCTGAGCCGCCGCGCACGGTGGAAGGCCACCCCCACCGCGGCCGTACGCGACGGCGCGCTGCCCGAGTTCATGGGGCCCGAGCCCCGGGAGATGACCCTGGAGGTGTTCCTCGATTCCTCCGGCGAGCCGGGCGGCAACTCCGTGCTGAAGAAGGTGGAGGCGCTGTTCTCCTGCTGCGAGGTCACCTCGAAGAGCATCGCAGCCAAACAGCCGTCCACACCGTGGGTCGTGTTCCAGTGGGGCGCCTTCTCCACCGCCCGCTTCACGGCGTACGTCTCGTCGGTGGACGCCAATTACACCCTGTTCGGCACGACCGGTGTGCCGATCAGAGCCACCTGCCAGGTGCATCTGCACGAGATCCCCAGCCGCACCAAGGGGCAGAACCCCACATCCGGTGCGCTCTCGGCACGCCGCGTCCACCGGATCGTCGCCGGCGACTCGCTTGAGTCGCTCGCCTGGCGGGAGTACGGGGACGCGGCCGGCTGGCGGGCGATCGCCGAGGCCAACGGCATCGACGACCCCACGCGGCTGCGTACCGGCGTCGAGCTGGTGCTTCCGGCGGCGGAAGAGACCTGGGCTCCCTGATGGTGCAGGCATCCTTCTCCAACGTCATCCACATCACCCTCGACGGCGCAAAGGTCCCGGACCAGTACGCCAACGCCGTCATCGGCGCCTGGGTCGACCTCGGAGCCGGCGTACCCGGGGCGTTCCGGATCACGTTCCGCGACCCGCACGGGCTCCTGCTCGGCAAGCTGGGCCTGGATTTCGGCAGCAAGGTGGTCCTCGCCCCCGTGTCATCCGGCCAGGGTGCCGGAACGCCTCTGCTCACCGGTGAGGTCACCGCTATGGAGACCGACTACGACGGCACCGGAACGTTCACCGTGGTACGCGGCTACGACCAGGGCCACCGGCTGATGCGGCAGCGCAGGGTCGCCGCGTACCGCAACCAGACCGCGTCCGACATCGCCCGCAAGCTGGCGGGGATGAGCGGCATCCCTGTCGGCAAGGTGCAGTCCACCAAGACGGTCTACGAGTTCATCAGCCAGGCCAACGTCACGGACTGGGACTTCCTGGCCAGGCTCGCGGACGAGAACGACATGGTGATGTCCCTGGACGGCAAGGGCAAGTTCCGGTTCGCCGCTCCCGATCCTGCCTCTGGCGCGCCCCCGACCAGCATGGACGGTGAGAAGAGCCCGTTCGTCCTGCACGCCGGGCAGGACGTGCTGCGCTGCCGTGCCGCGGTCACCGCCGCCGACCAGGTCGGCAGGGTCGAAGCCCGCGGTTGGGACATCACCGCCAAGAAGAAGCTGACGGCCACCGCCGCCGCCACGACCAACCCCGGTATTTCCGTCGGCACTTCGCCCGGAAAGGCGGGGGCCCGCTTCGGGACCGCCGGACTCGTCGACACCGCCACCCCCTACGACCGCCAGTCCGAGGTCGCGTTCGCGTCCCGCGCCTTGGCCGACGACATCACCTCCTCCTTCGCGGAACTGGAGGTCACGGCACGCGGCAACCCCCGGCTGAGGCCGGGGATGCCGGTGACCCTGAGGGACGTGGGCGCCCCGTTCGAAGGCAAGTACACCGCAACCTCCGTACGGCATGACTTCGGCAGCGGCGGCGAGTACACCACCTGGGTGACGGTCAGCGGCCGGCAGTGGCGTTCGCTGTACGGGCTCACCTCCGATGGCGGCGCCGCCCCGCCACGCCTGCCGAGCGTGGCCAACGCCCTCGTGACCGACGTACAGGACCCGCTGAAGCAGGGCAGGGTGAAGCTCCAGTTCCCCTGGCTCGACGACGCGTACGTGAGCGACTGGACCCGCACGGTCCAGCTGGGGGGCAAAGGCGGCGGAGGAGTGTTCCCGCTGGATGTCGGCGACGAAGTGCTGGTGGGCTTCGACCGAGGCGCGCTGGACCACCCGTTCGTCATCGGCGGCCTCTACAACGGCCGGGACATCCCGACCCCCGTCAAGGACGTGCCGCTGCACGACGAGCTGCGGGGGCAGACGATCCGGCACACCCTGTCCGACCGGCAGGGCAATCGCGTGGACCTGCTCAGCCAGCGGACCGGCGCCCGCAAGCAGGGCGTGCGGATCGCCACCGGCGACGACCGGCTCACCGTCAGGCTCGACCGCACCAAGACCGAGATCACCGTGGACAGCAAGGGCTCCGTCACCATCAAGGGCGGCCGTGAGGTGTCGGTGGAGGCCGGCACGGACCTCACCCTGAGCGCGGGCCGATCGCTGACCATCAAGAGCGGGGGACCGCTTCGTATCGAGGGCCGCGGCATGGTCAACCTCAAGTCGCTCACCGGCGCGGTCAATGTGAACGCGCTGGGCGCCATCGGCCTCAAGGCCACCGGCAACACGACCATCGGCGCGGCGAGCGTCCAGGTCAACGCCGTCGCCAACGTGGGCATACGCGCCGTCACCATTCCGCTCATGGGCCTGGTGACCGCCAACGGAAAGCCGGTGATCTGATGTCCGAGCAGTTCGTCGGCGCCGGCTGGGCCTTCCCGATGAGGATCGGACCCACCGGCGCCATCGCCCTGGTCAGCGGGGAACGGGAGATCGAGGAGGCGATCCGGCTCGTGCTGGCCACCGCACCCGGCGAGCGGCCCATGCGACCCGAATTCGGCTGCGCCATCCACGACTTGGTGTTCGCGCCGGTCAACGAGGCAACGGCGGGCCGGATCCAGCACGAGGTGTACGCGAGCCTCGACCGCTGGGAGCCCCGTATCGAGGTCAACGACGTGGAGGTGACCGCGGGCGCCGAACAGGGCGTGCTGTACATCGATGTGCGCTACTCGATCCGTGGCACCAACAACCCGCGCAGCCTTGTCTTCCCCTTCTACGTCATACCCGCACACGACGAGCCCGGTCCGGGCGACTCCGGCGATCTTCAGGAAAGCGACCGCTGATGGCCCTGCCCTCCCCGAATCTCGATGACCGCCGCTTCCAGCAACTCGTCGACGACGCCAAGCGCTTCATCCAGCAACACGCGCCCGAGTGGACCGATCACAATGTGTCGGACCCCGGCGTCACCCTCGTGGAAGCGGTCGCCCATATGGCCGACCAGATCGTCTACCGGCTCAACCGCGTCCCCGAGAAGAACCATCTGGCCTTCCTGGACCTCGTCGGGATCACCCTGTTCCCGCCCGTGGCCGCCCGCACCGACATCACCTTCTGGCTTTCCGCCCCCCAGGCGGAGCCCATCGTCCTGCCGGTCGGTACCGAGGTCGCCACCCCCCGCACCGTGAGCGAGGATGCCGTCGTCTTCGCGACCGAGCGCGGGCTCAGCGTGCCTCCCTGTGAGTTGACCCACCTCGTGGTACAGCACAGCGGCTCCGCCGTCGCCGATCGAACCGATGACCTCGCCGAGGGCAAGGACGTGATGTGCTTCGCCGAGGCTCCGCGCTCCGACGACTGCGTGCTGTTCGGCCTGAGCGCCGCCGTACCGCACTGCGCGGTGGCGCTGGAACTCGACAGCCGGGTGGACGGCGTGGGTGTCGACCCGCGCCGGCCGCCCCTGGTGTGGGAGGCGTGGACCGAGGACGGCTGGATGCGGTGCGAGGTCGACCGGGACGGCACGGGTGGCCTCAACCGGCCGGGCGAGATCGTGCTGCACATCCCAGGGGCCCACGCCGTCTCCCGCGCCGGCGGCCGGCAGGCCGGCTGGCTGCGCTGCCGGGTCACCGAGCCGCAGCCCGGACAGCCCTTCTACAGCACCTCGCCGACCGTACGGTCCGCCGTGGCGTTCAGCATCGGCGGTACCACCGTCGCCGTACACGCCGACACGGTGTACGACGAGGCCCTCGGCGAGTCCACCGGCCTGCCCGGCCAGCGGCTGCGGCTGGCCAACGCGCCCGTGGTCGGCGACGATCCGCCGCTGTTCCTCCAGACCGCAGGGCACGACGGCTGGACCGACTGGACGGTCGTCCCGCACTTTGCCGCCTCCGGACCTGGTGACCGGCACATCACCCTGGACGCCGCCACCGGCGAGATCGCCTTCGGCCCGGCCGTGCGGGAACCCGACGGCAGCCTGCGGCATTACGGAGCCACCCCGCCCAAGGGCGCGGTCATCCGCGCCCGCCGCTACCGCACCGGTGGCGGCAGGGCCGGGAACGTGGCACGCGGTGCGGTGCGGGTGCTGCGCAGCTCCATCCCGTACGTGGCCGAGGTCGTCAACCGGGAGGCCGCCCGCGGCGGAGTCGACGGCGAGACCGTCAAGGAAGCCAAGGTCCGCGCGCCCATCACCCTTCGCGCCCAGGAACGGGCCGTCACCTTGCGGGACTACGAGGAGCTCGCTCGCCGAGCCGCTCCCGAGACGGCCCGTATCACCTGCATCGAAGGCGACGAGGGCGAGTACGGGGCGTACGCCGTCCGTGTGCTGGTCGTCCCCCAGGCGGTGCCGGATACGGGTGATCGGCTTCGGTTCGAGCAACTTGTGCCCGGGAAGGGCCTGTTGGACCGGATCACCCGGCATCTGGACGAGCGGCGGCTGATCGGGACCCGGTTGGCGGTCGGACCGCCCTTCTACCAGGGCGTCACCGTCGTCGCCACCGTGCACGCCTTCCGAGGCGCCGACACCGACCGGGTACGCCGCGAAGTCCATGACGCGCTCTACCGGCATATCGACCCGCTCACCGGTGGCGCCGACGGCAAGGGCTGGCCGTTCGGCCGCCCGGTCCAGTCCGGCGAGGTCTTCGCCGTACTCCAGCGCGTACCGGGCGTCGAACTCGTCGACGAGGTACGGCTCCACCCGGCCGACCCGCTGACCGGGAAGCGCGGCGAGGCGACGGACCGTATCGACCTCGAAGCCCCCTCCTTGGTGTTCTCGTTCGACCACCGGGTGCGTGTGATCGGGGACGCCTCATGAGGGGATCCATCGATGGTCTCGGGTCCTCGTCCCCGATCGGCGCGACGCTGCCGGCCGTCTTCGCCGACGACGATCTGGCGCAGCGCTTCGTCGCGGGACTGGACGAGGTCTTCGCGCCGATCCTCAACGTCCTGGACTGCTTGGACACCTACTTCACCCCGGCCCTGGCCCCGGCCGACTTCACCCACTGGCTCGCCTGCTGGGTCGGCGCGGAGACCGACGGCACCGAACCGGAGGACCGGCTGCGCGCCGCCGTGGCCGCCGCCGCGCGCCTGCACCGGGTGCGCGGCACCCGCCGTGGTCTGGCCGAAGCGGTCCGCCTGGCTTTCGGTGTGAAGCCGGAGATCAGCGAGAGCGGAGGCGTCGACTGGAACGCCCGGCCGCTGGGCCCGGTCCCCGGCGAACGCCGCCCCCGGCTGCATGTCGTGCTGCGCCTGCCCGACCCGACCCCGGCGGACACGCACCGGCTCGACAGCCTGGTGGCGGCTGCCCGCCCGGCCCACATGCCCTACACGGTCCAGGTGACCCCCGCCGATTCCGAGAGGACTTCCGAGAGATGACCCGTCACACCCCTGGCACCACAACCGGGAGGCCGGGTGCCGCCCACTGCGCCGAGTGCGGAACCCGGGCGGAACCGGGACAGGCCTTCTGCGACTCGTGCGGAGAGGTACTGGGTTGGACGGACAGCGGGCAGCGGGAAGGGAGCGCCGCTCCTGGGGCTGCCGGCCTCGACTCCGAACCGGCGCCGGAAGGGGCGCAGGGCAGTTCAGGGAGCGCCGGAGACACCGACCGGCCGGCCGCCGCCGCGGCGGAGAACACCGCCTGCACCACCGCGGAGACGGCCGCCACGTCCACCGCTGCCGCCGCTCCTGCCCCCGAGGACAGTTCCGACGACACCACCGCACGGGCCAGGTCCCTGCTCGTACCTGTCGAGGACCCCGAACCCCGCGCCGCGGCACGGCCGTCCGTGGCCCCCGTACTCCCCGGCCGCCCGAACGCGGTCCGCCCGCAGGTCCGCACCCCGGGCCCCGAACCCATCGCCGAGGGCGGCGTGCCCTGCTCCGTGTGCGCCACGCCCAACCGGCCGGACCGCCACTTCTGCGTCCGCTGCTCCACGCCGATGTCCGCGGCGGCCGGGGCGCCCACCCCCCAACGCCGCCCCTGGTGGCGCCGCCTGTTGGACTTCCGCAACCGGGAGGCCCCGTGGGCCGGTGAACGCCCCCGCCTGCGCAGGAGCTTCGAGCGTGTCCTGAGGGTGGTCGTCGGCCTGCTGGTGCTGTCCGCGCTGGTCGCTGCCGCCTTCCAGGCAGGGGACGCCGTCGACGCGGTACGCGATCACTTCGCCAAACGCGCCCCGGTCTCACCGGACAAGGTCACGGCCTCGAAGTCGTACGCCGGTCAGCAGCCGGAACTCGTCGTCGACAAGCTGAACAACACATGGTGGGGCCCCGACGTGAGCGGTTCCGGCGAAGGCGAATGGCTCGAAGCCCGCTTCGACAAGCCCACCCGGCTACTGGACCTGGTCATCACCCCTGGCATCTCCATCCGCCCGGACCAGCTCTCGAAGTCGGCCCTGCCGCACCGTGTTGACGCGCTGATCGCCGACGCCAAGGGCAAGACCGTCACACGCTCCCTCACCCTCGACCAGGGCGCCGGAGCACAGCGCATACCCTTCCGGGTCGGCGAGGTCACCGCCGTACGTTTCATCGTGCGCTCGGCCTACGGTGCCTCCGCGGACAAGCAGGTCGCCGTCGCCGAGATCGAGTTCTTCGGCCCGTCGAACAGCGGGAGGGCCGGCTAGTGTCTCGTGATCCTGTTGATGTCACTTCGAGTTGTTTGCCACGAGTTTCTTGATGTTGGTCTGGACGAGGCGGACCTTCGCCAGAATCTCT
>NZ_JBVHTA010000067.1:0-27064 GCF_055566095.1 Streptomyces sp. NPDC027962 | reverse complement strand
GCAAGTTCTCGCGGCTGACCCTGCAGTTGCGCGCGCACGACGAGTCGGACACCTCCGCCTGGAAGCGGTTCCGCAACGACGCCGTCCTCGCGGTGAAGTACGTGGCGGTCCCCGCGCTCCCCAAGGAGGTCGGCCTCGTCGCAGGCTCCGGCCTGGTCTGCTCCACCAACGCCAACGACCCGGCCGTCGTCTCCGACCCCACACCGCTGGTGACAGGACGTCCGCAGACCGCATCCGGCGGCGAGTCGGGAGCGAACCTGCGGATCCGGTGGCGCACGGACCGGTGGAACGGCACCTCCTGGGTGACGGCACACACCGACGTCGACAGCCCGACCTCCGGCTACGCCGGCAACCTGGTCAAGCAGTCGAAAAGTCTGCCGACCCTCACCGAGGGCACCAAGTACCGGCTCAAGGCGCTGACACTCTCGTACTACGAGGACGGGTCGAACCGGTTGAACACCGGTTACACCACACCGTGCTACTTCACGGTCGACACGACCGCGCCGAAGGCGCCGACGATCACCGTCGGGGCTCCCTACACCGAGTGCACAGCCAACGCGTGCGCCGCGGGCGGCGGTCCGGGCGTCAAGAGCACCTTCGCCTTCGGCCCGGCCGTCGGCGACAGCAACGTGGCCTACCAGTACCGTCTCACCCAGACCGCGGCCTGGAGCAACGCGACCAAGGTGGCCGGCGGCTGGCAGGCCGCCGTCACCCCCGACCGCTCCGGCACCTTCCGCGTGTACGCCCGTGCCCAGGACGAGGTCGGCCGCTGGGGCGCCCAGCAGGTCGTCGACTTCCTGGTCGCCGCGGGTGAGGGGCCGGTGGGCCGCTGGCACTTCGACGAGGCCACGGGAACGGCGGTGGACTCCGCCACCGCGGGCGGCTCGGCCCGCCACGACGCGTCCCTCGGCGGCACCGCCACCCGGGACGACCGGGGCCGCCGGGGCGTGATCACCCACGACGCCGCCGGTGTGCCGCTGGCGACGCCGGTCACCGACAGGGGCCTGTCCCTCGACGGCAGCGGCGCGTACGCGGCGACCAGCGGCCCGGTCCTGGAGACCCGGTCCGCCTACACGGTGTCCGCGTGGGCACGGCTGAACACCAAGGCGCAGGACGCGATCGTCCTGTCCCAGGACGGCGCCAACTACAGCTCCTTCCTGCTGTGGTACGAGACGTCGTACGACTCCTGGGTGTTCGGCGTGAAGGAGAAGGACGAGGACACCGGTACCGCGTACTTCGGTGTCCGGGCGAAGGACATCGCCCCCGTGAACGCGTGGACCCACCTGGCGGGTACCTACGACCCGGCCACCCAGGAGCTGCAGCTCTACGTCAACGGCCGGCTCCAGGGCTCGCGCACCGTCCCCGGATCCTGGTCCTCCTCCGGCTCCTTCAACATGGGCCGGTACCTGTGGGCGGGCAGCCGCTACTGGGCCTTCAACGGATCGATCGACGAGGTGGCGGCCTGGCAGCGCAAGCTGTCCGCCGCGGAGATCGCCGACGAGGCGCGGCTGCTGACCTCGGACGGCTTCGCCGGCGCCGAGCTGGTGGCCGACTGGTCCGCGTCCCGGGCGTCGGGGACCACGGTCGCCGACACCACGTCCGGCTACGGCAGGAACCTCACCATGTCGGGCGGGGCGGCCGTCGAAGGCGACGAGATCGTCCTGGACGGTGTCGACGACGCGGCGACCGTCACGGGCCCGGTGATCGACGACACGGGTTCCTTCACGGTGACCACGCAGGTGGCGCTGGACAGCGCCCAGCTGCTGGGCAAGAACGTGGGGCACAAGGGCCAGATCGTCGGGCAGCGGACAGCGGACGGGTCCGCCTGGGGCCTGTGGTTCGAGCTGTCCGGGAAGGACACCGTCGTCGACCCGGAGACCCTCGAGGAGAAGACGGTGCCGGTCGGCAAGTGGCACTTCGGGCGGCTGGGCGCCGACGGCACGTTCTCGTCCGTGGTGTCCGAAGAGGTCGCCGAACTGGACAGCATCGTGCGGCTGACCGGAATCCACGACGCCCAGGACGGGACGATCTCGCTGCGACTGGGCCATGTGCTCAACGGAGCGCCCGAGACCTACGTGGCCCGGATGGGCGCCGGGGACTTCGCACTGGGCAGGGCCTTCACCTCCGGGGCCTGGCAGCACCACCTGCCGGGCCGGATCGCGGAGGTCCGGTTGTGGGCCGGTGCGATGGCCGGTGATCAGCAGATCGCCGAGCAGATCGGGGACTGACCGGCCCCCCACCGCGCCCCGGCGGGCGGCACGCCTTCCACAGGCGGGCCGTCCGCCGGGGCGTTTTCTGCCGGACGTACTGGGCTTGCCTTGCCCGGCCTGTATATCGTCATGCAGTGTTCTTGGTGACTGAATAGGCGGGCCGGAGGATGGGGGATGGCATGAGCGACAGCCCTGCCGCACGACTGCAGCAGCTGTTCGAGGGGCACCGGCTCACCCCCACCCAGCGCCGCATCGCGCACAGCATGGTGCGTCGCGCCGCCGACGTGCCGTTCCTGTCCAGTGTGGAACTGGCGGAGCTCGCCGGGGTGAGCCAGCCGTCCGTCACCCGTTTCGCCGTCGCCCTCGGCTTCGACGGCTACCCGGCGCTGCGCAGGCATCTGCGCGAGGTCGTGCCGCCGGAGACCGTCACCGGCGGTGACGCCTACAACGAGTACCAGCAGGCCGTCCAGGCCGAGATCGAGAATCTGCGCCGGCTCGCCGAGATGCTCGCCGAGCCGGCGCTCGTCGAGCGTGCCGGGCGGCTGCTCGCCGCCTCCCGGCCGCTGCCGGTGCTGGGGCTGCGGGCAGCGGCCCCGCAGGCGCGGGGGTTCGCCTACTTCGCGGCCAAGGTGCACCCGGACGTACGGCTGCTCGACGAGGGCGGCTCGATGCTCCCGGACCGTATAGACGCCGCCCTGCGGGCCGGTGCGAGTGCGCTGCTGTGCTTCGCCCTGCCACGGCACCCCAAGGAGGTCGTCGAGGCACTGGAGTACGCGCGATCCGTCGGCCTCACGGTGGTGACGGTCGCGGACTCGGCGTTCGCCCCGGTCGCCGCGCACAGCGACCTGCTGATCCCGGCGGCCGTCGGCACCGGCCTTGCCTTCGACACGGCCTGTGCGCCGATGCTGCTCGGACGGGTCCTGCTGGAGGCCATGTGCGACGGACTGCCGGACGCCCAGGCCCGGCTGGAGGACTTCGACGCACGGGCGGCCGAGCGGGGTCTCTTCGCCGAGTGAGGCTCCGCCCGGACTCGGGCGGTGCTTTCTCTGGCGGCCGGCCGACAACTCCGCCCGGATGCCGGGCGGTTTTTCTCAGGCGGCCTTCAGATACGGCCGCTATCCTCCGCGCCCACGGCATGGATCGGCCGTGCGGATCTCTCGGAGGGAGTACGGAAGTGGGGCGCGGTACGCAGTCGCTGGCGCGAGTGGCGGTGGTCGTGAGGGCAGGGGCGGCGCCCCTGTGGTGGCTGGGCGTTCTGGCCGCCGGGACCGGTCTGTTGCTGCCCGGTCTCACCGGCCGTCGTATCGGTGTCCTCGCGGGGGCCGCGCTGTTCCTCGTGACGGCCGCCGTGGTCGCCCTCGTACGCCGCGGCCGCTACACACATCTCGCGTCCTGCGCCACGCGCGCGGGACGGCACGATGTGCTGCAGGACCGCCGGGTGACGCTGCGGGTGGTGCGGCGGCCCCGGATCTGGTGGCTGCCGGCCGCCTTCCTGGCCGCTGTGGCGAGCTCGCTCGTGCTGCCGGCCGCGGGCGGGGCGGTGCTGGCGGGTGCGGGGGCGGGCCTGTGGCTCAAGGCGGTGTGGCTGGGCCGGCGCGAGCGCGCCGACGAGGCGCTGCTGTGGATGCGTACCGACTGGCTGGCCGCCGGTGCGGTGGGCAGGCCGGTCAAGGGTTTTCGCACCACCGGGATCGCGGCCGGCGACGCCGCGCCCGGAGGGGCGCGGCGTCGATAGGGGCTCAGATCTCCAGTTCGGCCTCGATCTTCTTCAGCTGGTGGCGGGCCATCGCCAGGTTCGCCCGCTCCTTGTCGAGTGCCAGGTACAGGAACAGTCCGTTGTTGCCGCGGCCCTTCATCAGCCGGATCAGGTGGTACTGGGAGCCGAGTGTGATCAGGATGTCCTCGATCTCGTCCTTGAGGCCGAGGTGCTCCATCGTGCGGACCTTGGCGCGGACCACGTCGGTGTTGCCCGCCGCGGCCACGTTCAGATCGAGGTCCTTGCCGCCGCCGACGGTGCCCAGCGCCATACCGCTGGTGTAGTCGACGAGCGCGGCGCCGATGGCGCCCTCGATGGTGGTGGCTTCCTTGAGCGCGGTCTCTGTGTTGGCCATGGCAGGCGTACTTTCCTTCCGTCCGGTGGTTGTTCTTGCGGTGGTGCGGCGGGGCCGGGTGCTTCGGCCGGCCCGTTCCGGTGGTCGAGCGGGTGGTGGTTCCGGGGGGTTCGCGGGGGCGGCGGCCATCGGGTCAGGCGTCCTGGGTTCGTTCGAGTGCGGCGTCGACCAGCACGCCGACACGGGCGCCGGCCCGACGGGCCTCGAGGTGGAGCCGGCCCACGTTGGTGCGGGGCTCGGCCAGCACGGTCAGCACGGCGGAGGCACCGGCCGCGTAGGTGGCCACGTAGCCCGACTCGCCCCGGACGAGCAGCTCCTTGAAGCTCCCCTGCCCGGTGGTCTCGGTCAGCCGCTGCGCGACCGAGAGCGCGGCGGCCGTGAGGGCGGCGACGCTCTCCGGCTCCGTGGTGTCCGCCGCCAGCACCAGCCCGTCGATGCTCGCCGCGAGCACGCCGGTCAGCTGCGGCATACGGGCGCGCAGGCGCCTGATTTCACCGAGCACCTCGGTCTCGGCCGTCATGAGCTGTCTCCTCTCGGCGCGCAGCCTCAGGGCGCGCCTCATGACGCGGTGCGCAGGGCCCGATGGGTCGTGCGGAGTGTCACAGGCTTGCCTCCAGAGCGTCGCGGAGCCGGCGTAGCAGGGCGATGTCCGGGTCGGCGGGGAATTCGGCGACCCAGGCGGGCAGCGGGGCGGGATCGGTCATGGCCGGCCCGGCCGGTGTCCCGACGAGCCCGGCCGCGGCCATCCGCCGTACTTCCAGCAGGGTGTTGAACGCCGGCCGGCCCATGGCCCTGGCGATCGCCGAGGGGGTGCGGACACCGTCGGCGAGCGCCAGCAGGGCCCGCTGTCTGGGGGTGGCCGTCGCGCCGTACCCGGGCGGGAGACGCCACAGGGGCGCGGTGTCCACCTCCGGGTGGGGCCAGACGGAGTCGAGCAGCCCGCGCCGCCTGCGGGCCTCGCGGGCCACGGCCGCGGCGGGCACGGGACGCACGGTGCCGATCCAATGGGCGACGCCGTAGCGGAAGCGGGTCGGCCCGCTGCCGGGCGCCAGGGTGAAGAACGCGGCGTCGTGGAGGGCGCCGAGGTGGCAGATCTCCAGCTCCCCGTCGGCGACCTGGCCGCTGTCGACGAGGAAGCGCGCCACCTCCCGGCGCGCGCCGGCCCTGGCGACCGCCTCGTCCCAGCCCGTGCGCGGGAGGCGGCCGCCCGCCGTCAGGAGGACGTCGAGGCCGGGCGCGGCGGGGCTCTCGGCGTGCACGACCAGGCCGTCGGCGAGGTAGAGGGCGCCGTGGTCACGGACGAGGACGCCGGTGGCCCGTTCCTTGGCGAGCCGGCCGAGCATGGGCGAGAGGGCCGTCACGGCGTCCGTGGTCGCGTCTGCCACTTCTGCGGTCACTGCTGCGGTCATCCGAGGACCAGCCGCTCTGCGAGGTCCGCGAGGCGCAGCCGGGCGAGCGCCAGATTGCCGGTCTCCCGGTCGAGCCAGAGATGCAGGAACACACTGCTGTCGAACGTGGTCTCCACGAACCGCACGACGTGGTACCCGGTGCGGGTGGTGACGATGAGGTCCTCGACGGGTAAGCCCTTGAGGCCGTCGGGGTGGGCCTGCTCGGAAGCGAACGACGGGTATTCGGCGGCCATCCGGGCCAGTTCGGCCGTCTCCGCCGCCGTCGCCTCGTGGTCGCCGCCGGGGGTCTCTCCGACGGCGCCCAGGGCGAGCCCGCTCGTCCAGTCCACGATGGAGGCCCCTCGGGCCCCCGGCACCACCATGGCCTGCAGCAGGCACTCGTCGATTCCGGGCACGCGGACTCCCCTCCCCGCCTCGGTGTGCCGCGCACGAACGCGGCAGTGACGGAGAGGTTACGCACCGTGGTGCCGGTCGGGGTGAGTTCTGGCAATTTCCAACGGAACATGCGCACGCACGTTAAGATCCGCCCCGAACCGTACGAAGCGAGGCTCTATGCCTCCCCCCGGCCGGCCTCCTCCTCGTGGCCCAGCTTCAGCATCACCTTGTTGACGCCCCACAGCACGATGCCGATGGCCAACAGCACGCCGGCCCGGATGTAGACGTCGGCCGCCCGGTCGGCAAACGGGCTGGCCAGGATGATCGCCGTGATCGCGCCGAGGACCGGCAGGATTGTCGGCGTACGGAAGTGCGGGTGCTCCACACGGTCCTTGCGCAGCACCAGCACGGCCACGTTGACCACCGCGAAGACGCAGAGCAGCAGGAACGCGGTGGTGTCTCCGAGCCCCTCGATCTCGCCCGTCGACACCAGACCGATGGCCAGCAGGGTCACGAACACGATCCCGGTGACGGGGGTGCGGCGCCTGGGGAGGACCTTGCCCATGCCGCGCGGCAGGACCTTCTCGTTGGCCAGCCCGTAGCAGAGCCGGGACGCCATCATGATGTTGATCAGCGCGGAGTTGGTGACCGCGAACAGGGCGATCAGCGCGAAGAGCCTGGGCGGGAAGTCGACGCCGCCGGCCTTGACCACCTCCAGCAGCGGGCCGCTGGACTTCTCCAGCGTGCGGTAGTCGACGAGCAGCGACGAGATCAGCGCGACGAGCACATAGATGGTGCCGGTGATGCCGACACCGATGAAGATCGCGCGCGGGAAGGTGCGGACCGGATCGCGGGTCTCCTCCACCATGTTGACCGAGTCCTCGAAGCCGACGAAGGCGAAGAACCCGAGTGCTGTCGCCCCGAGGACGCTGGTGATCAGTGCGTATCCGGTGCCGGAGGCCTGGAACTCGCCCAGCCTGGAGGGCTCGCCGCCGCCGGCGATGACGGCCCAGGCGCCGATCGTCAGGATCACCAGGAGGCCGGTGAGCTCGACGGCGGTCAGTACGACGTTGGTCTTCACGGACTCCGACACACCGCGTAGTGCCAGCGAGGCGAGGGCGACGATGAAGAGGATCGCGATGAGGGTGGGCGGAATGGCGTCGGTGAACTCCTGGAAGTAGTCCCCGCTGAAGGCCCGGGCGGCGGCGCTGGCCGAGGAGAGGCCGGAGCACATCACCATGAAGGCGACGATGAAGGTCAGGAAGGGGATCTTGAATGCCTTCTGCGTGTAGAGCGCGGCACCGGCGGCCTTCGGATACTTCCCGACCAGTTCGACATATGACGCTGCCGTCAGGATCGCGACCACGAAGCCGATCGCGAACGGCAGCCACAGGGCGCCGCCGACCTTGCCCGCCACCTTGCCCGTGGTGGCGTAGATGCCGGTGCCCAGAATGTCGCCGATCACGAAGAGAATCAGCAGCTTCGGCCCGATGACCCGTTTAAGAGCCGGCTGCCGGTCCGGTGAGTCCTTGGACGTCGGTGCGGATGTGGCCATGAGGCACCTCTCCCGTAGTCAGATGGGAAAGTGTCTGCCCTGTGCGCCCTCTGTGATGCTTGGGTGCGCCCAGGTGGGCGGATCCGATGGAGAGCCGCTGCCGTATCAGCCGCCGCGGCGCTCGACCGCGGCGGCGACGTCGTCGAGATCCCTCGCTATCGCCTTGCGCACCGCTCTGGCGCCGAGCGGGCCGAAGACCTTGGCGAGCAGGCCAATGAAGCCGCCGGGCGACTCGGCACCGAACGTCAGCCGGACGGTCGTCGCCTGCACGCCGGCGGGGACAACGGTGAACTCGGAGACGTAGTGGGTGCCTTGTGAATCGGCCTCCACCACATAACGCTCGGGCGGCTCGCACGCCGTCACGTACATCTCCTCCGTGGCCTCCTTGCCCAGCATCCGCCGGGTCTCGCGCCACCGGGTGCCGACGCCGAAGCCGCCTTCGGTCAGCACCTCGACCTTCTCCACGCCGCTGAGTGTGCGCTCCCAGCCCCGGATGTCGGTCAGGGCATCCCATACGGGACCGGGCGGCGCGAGGATCAGACGCTCGACGACAACGCTGCTGGCGGCCATGGCTCCATGGAACCACCCGGGTGGGACAATCGCCCCTGCTGTTCGTTCGTCAGCCGAGCAGCGCGTCCCGTTCCGCTCCGCCGGACTCCGCGACGACTTCCTCGACGCTCTGGGCCGCCCGCACGGTGGTGAACCGCACCCCGCCGTCCTGTCCGGCCGTGAAGCCGTGCACGGCGGGCCTGGGCAGGCTGTTGTAGCCGTAGTGGCTGGAGAAGTAGTACGCGCCCGTGTCCAGCGCCGCGATCACGTCGCCCGCCTCCAGCAGCGGCAGCCGACGCCGCTCCGCCAGCAGGTCACCGGCGAAGCAGGCCGGCCCGGCGATGTCCTGCTCGACGCCCGGCCCGGCCTTGGGCAGACCCTTCGCGTCGTACGCGGCGATCCGCAGCGGCCAGGACACGGGGTCGTAGACGGTGCGGGTGGCGACCTGGACGCCCGCGTGGGTGACCGCGATCGGCCGGGAGCCCGCTGACTTGGCGTACTCGACCCGGGCGAGGACCGTGCCGTGCTTGGCGAGCAGCGAGCGGCCGAACTCGGTGACCAGGCCGTACCGGCCGTCGAGCAGCCCCGGGACGCGTTCCTTCAGCAGTCCGGCGTAGTCGGCGAAGGCGGGGGTGTGCTCGTCGGAGGAGAAGTTGACCGGGAGGCCGCCGCCGATGTCGATCGTGTCGATCTGCCGCCGGCCGGCTGCCGCGTTGATCTCCTCTGCGAGTTCGTACAGCGCGTGGATGCCCTGCGCCATGCGGGCCGGCGCCATCCCCTGGGAGCCGGAGTGGGCGTGCAGCCGCGTCATCCAGGGGCGCTCGAGGCAGGCCCGTACGACGCGTTCCCGGGCGCCCGCGTCGTTCAGCGCCACGCCGAACTTGGACGTGGGGGTGGCCGTCGACAGCGCCCCGATCGAGCCGCCGCCGACCTGCGGATTGACCCGCAGGCCGAGCGGCGAGGCGGGCTGCGCGGCGGGGCCGGCGGCGTCGGCGGTGACGAGGGTGTCGATACGGTCGAGTTCCTGCCAGTTGTCGGCGTTGACGGCGATGCCCAGGTCGAGGGCCTCGCGCAGCTCGGCGACGGTCTTGGCGGGGGAGTCGAGCACGATCCGGTCCGGCGGCAGGCCGGCGGCCCGTGCCAGTGCGAGCTCACCCGGGCTCGCGACCTCCGCGCCCATGCCCTCCGCGTGCAGCAGCGCGAGGACGGGCACCAGGGGGGCGGCCTTCACAGCGAAGGCGTGCAGCACCGGCGCGTCGGTGACGGCGGCGAACGCGGCCCGCAGGGCTGCCACCGACGAGCGGATACCCGCCACGTCGAGAAGGGCGGCCACGGGCCGCTCCTCGGTGAGAAGTCCCTGTTCCACGGCCGCTCGTACGGCCACATCCCGGCGGTCGACAGTCATGCCGCCAGCCAATCACCCGGCGGGTCGCGGCGCAGCGGTTGACTACATCTATTCATGAAGCGACTATGTGAATAGAAAACCCACATCGTTGCGAGGAGGCATCGCCATGTCAGGACCCCGCCCCGTACGGGCTCCGCGCGGTACGGAACTGAGCGCCCTGGGATGGCAGCAGGAAGCCGCCCTCCGCATGCTGCAGAACAACCTCGACCCCGAGGTCGCCGAGCACCCCGACAAGCTCGTCGTCTACGGCGGCACCGGCAAGGCCGCACGCGACTGGCGCTCCTTCGACGCGATGGTGCGCACGCTGCAGACCCTGAAGCAGGACGAGACGATGCTCGTCCAGTCCGGCCGCCCCGTCGGTGTCATGCAGACCCACGAGTGGGCGCCGCGCGTCCTCATCGCCAACTCCAACCTGGTCGGCGACTGGGCGAACTGGGAGGAGTTCCGGCGACTGGAGCAGCTGGGTCTGACCATGTACGGCCAGATGACCGCCGGCTCCTGGATCTACATCGGCACGCAGGGCATCCTGCAGGGCACGTACGAGACGTTCGCCGCGGTCGCCGCCAAGAAGTTCGGCGGCACCCTGGCCGGCACGATCACCCTCACCGCCGGGCTCGGTGGCATGGGCGGCGCCCAGCCGCTCGCCGTGACCATGAACGACGGCGTCGCGATCTGCATCGACTGCGACCCGCGCGCCATCGAGCGGCGCATCGAGCACCGGTACCTGGACGTCAAGGCCGACTCCCTCGAGCACGCGCTCCAGCTCGCCGTCCAGGCCCGCGACGCCCGCCGCCCCCTCTCCATCGGCCTGCTCGGCAACGCCGCCGACCTGCTGCCCCGCATGCTCGCCGAGGGCGCGCCGGTCGACATCGTGACCGACCAGACCTCGGCCCACGACCCGCTCGCCTATCTGCCGACGGGCGTCGACTTCGACGACATGGCCTCGTATGCGGCCAAGGACCCGGCCGGATTCACCACCCGCGCCCGTGAGTCGATGGCACGCCACGTGGAGGCGATGGTCGGCTTCATGGACGCCGGCGCCGAGGTCTTCGACTACGGCAACTCGATCCGCGGCGAGGCGCAACTGGCCGGCTACGAACGCGCCTTCGCCTTCCCCGGCTTCGTTCCCGCGTACATCCGGCCGCTGTTCTGCGAGGGAAAGGGCCCGTTCCGCTGGGCGGCGCTCTCGGGCGAGGCGTCGGACATCGCCAAGACGGACAAGGCGATCCTGGACCTCTTCCCTGAGAACGAGTCCCTGCACCGCTGGATCAAGTTGGCCGGCGAGCGCGTCCACTTCCAGGGCCTGCCGGCGCGCATCTGCTGGCTGGGCTACGGCGAGCGCGACCGCGCGGGAGAACGCTTCAACGACATGGTGGCGAGCGGCGAGCTGGCCGCGCCGCTCGCGATCGGCCGCGACCACCTGGACTGCGGCTCCGTCGCCTCCCCGTACCGCGAGACCGAGGCCATGCTCGACGGCTCCGACGCGATCGCGGACTGGCCGCTGCTGAACGCGATGGTGAACGTCGCCTCGGGCGCGTCGTGGGTCTCCCTCCACCACGGCGGCGGCGTCGGCATGGGTCGCTCGATCCACGCCGGCCAGGTGTCCGTGGCGGACGGCACGAAGCTCGCGGGCGAGAAGATCCGCCGCGTCCTGACGAACGACCCGGGCATGGGCGTGATCCGCCACGTGGACGCGGGCTACGACATCGCGGAGTCGGTGGCCGACGCCAAGGGCGTCCGCGTCCCGATGCGAGAGGGCGACGCATGACCGGCTCTGCGGGCCATCGTCCCGCGGGGCAGCGGGGGCACCGCCCGGGTGGAGCCCCGGGGGCGGGTGGGCGCGGCCCGGCGGAGCCGGCCTCGTTCCACGACATGTGGCGCGACCTGCTCCCCATCGGCCGCAACGCGGCCACCCGCGGCTACCGCCGCTATGCCTGGACCGCCGCGGACCAGGACTGCCGCGCCTGGTTCGAGGCGCAAGCCGCAAGCCGTGGGCTCGCCTACGAGGCCGACCGCAACGGCAACCAGTGGGCCTGGCTCGGCGACCCCCTCGCGGGTGACGCCGTCGTCACCGGATCGCACCTCGACTCCGTACCCGACGGCGGTGCCTTCGACGGCCCTCTCGGCGTCGTCTCCTCCTTCGCCGCGCTCGACGAACTCCGCCGCAGGGGTGCGGAGTTCACCCGGCCCCTCGCCATCACCAACTTCGGTGACGAGGAGGGCGCCCGGTTCGGGCTCGCCTGCGTCGGCTCCCGGCTCGCCGCCGGGCAGCTGACGCGGGAGAAGGCGTACGAACTCCGCGACGCGGACGGCGTCGGCCTGCCGCAGGCCATGGAGGCCGCCGGGTACGACCCGGCCGCCATCGGCCCGGACCCCGAACGCCTCGCCCGCATCGGCGCGTTCGTCGAGCTGCACGTCGAGCAGGGCCGCGCGCTCGACCTGACGGGCGACGCCGTGGGCATCGCGTCCGCCATCTGGCCGCACGGCCGCTGGCGGTTCGACTTCACCGGTGAGGCCAACCACGCCGGCACCACCCGGCTCGCCGACCGGCGCGACCCGATGCTGACGTACGCGGACACCGTCCTCGCCGCCCGCCGCGAGGCGGAACTCGCGGGAGCGGTGGCCACGTTCGGCAAGATCTCCGTCGAGCCGAACGGCGTCAACGCGATCCCGTCCCTGGTCCGCGGCTGGCTGGACTCCCGTGCCCCCGACCAGGCGGCCCTCGACACGGTCGTCGCCGCCATCGAGCAGGCCGCGCGGGAGCGCGCGGACCGCGACGGCGTGGACCTCTCGGTCGTACGGGAGTCGTTCACGCCCGTGATCGAGTTCGAGCACGCCCTGCGCGACGAGCTGAACAAGATCCTCGGCGGCGCGGTGCCCGTCCTCGGCACGGGAGCCGGACACGACGCGGGAATCCTGTCCGGCGCGATCCCGACCGCCATGCTGTTCGTACGCAACCCCACGGGTGTCTCGCACTCCCCGGCCGAGTCGGCGGCCGAGGACGACTGCGTGGCCGGGGTGATCGCACTCGCCGACGTACTGGAGGGCCTGGCGTGCAGGTGACGACGTACTGGCTGGAACACGCATGGCTCGGCACCCACGTCGAGCCGGGCGTGGCCCTGGACGTGTCGGCGGACGGCCGGATCACCGCCGTACGCGACGGGGCCGAAGCCCCGCCGCCGGGCGCGGAGATCCTGCGCGGCCTGACGCTCCCCGGCCTCGCGAACGCCCACTCGCACGCCTTCCATCGCGCGCTGCGCGGCACGGTGCAGGTCGGCTCGGGCACGTTCTGGACGTGGCGCGAGGTGATGTACCAAGTCGCCTCGCAGCTGACACCGGAGTCGTACTTCGCGCTGGCGCGCGCCGTCTACGCCGAAATGGCGCTGGCCGGGATCACGGCCGTCGGCGAGTTCCACTACCTCCACCACGCGCCCGGTGGCCGGCCCTACGCCGACCCGAACGCGACGGGCGAGGCGCTGATTGCCGCGGCGGCCGAGGCCGGCGTCCGGATCACGCTCCTCGACACGGCGTATCTGTCCGCCGGCTTCGGGGAGCCGCCCACCCACCACCAACTGCGCTTCTCCGACGGCACGGCGGACGCGTGGGCCGAGCGGGCGGCGCAACTCAAGGACGGCGAGCACGTACGGATCGGGGCCGCGATCCACTCTGTACGGGCCGTGCCCGCGGACCAGTTGGCGACCATCGCCTCCTGGGCCGCGGACCGTGACGCCCCCCTCCACGTCCACCTCTCCGAGCAGACCGCGGAGAACGACGCGTGTCTCGCCGCGCACGGCTGCACGCCCACCCGGCTGCTCGCCGACCACGGTGTGCTCGGCGCACGCACCACCGGCGTCCACAGCACGCACCTCACCGACGAGGACATCGCGCTGCTCGGCGGCACGATGTCGGGCACCTGCATGTGCCCGACGACCGAGCGTGACCTCGCCGACGGCATCGGCCCTGCGCCCGCCCTCCAGGCGGCGGGTTCGCCGCTGTCCCTCGGCAGCGACAGCCACGCCGTGATCGACCTCTTCGAGGAGGCGCGCGCCATGGAGCTGAACGAGCGCCTGCGCTCGCGCACTCGCGGCCACTGGACTGCGGCGGCGCTGCTGCGCGCTGCGACGGCCGACGGCCACGCCGCGCTCGGGTGGCCCGGGGCCGGCAGTCTCGAGCCGGGCGCGCTCGCGGACTTCACGACCGTCTCCCTGGACAGCGTCAGGACAGCCGGGCCACCGCCGCGTCTGGGAGCTGAGACGGCGGTATTCGCAGCGTCGGCAGCGGATGTGCGTCATACGGTTGTGGGCGGCCGCCATGTCGTCCGTGACGGGGTGCACACCACCGTCCCGGACGCCCCCCGAGCCCTGATGGACGCGATCGCCGCACTGCACGGCTGAAGGAGACACCCCGCATCATGAACAGCGGCCCCGAGACCACGAACAACCCCCCGGCGACGCCCGCCCCCGCAACGACGAACAGCGCCGTCGCGGCGACGGCCACCGTCATCACCAACATCGCCAGCCTGGTCACCAACGACCCCTCCCTCGGTGATGGATCCCCCCTCGGACTGATCCAGGACGCGGCCGTCGTCATCGACGGCGACCGCATCGCCTGGATCGGTGAGAAGAGCAAAGCACCCGCCACTGACAATCGACTCGACGCGCGTGGCCGGGCCGTCATTCCCGGGTTCGTCGACTCGCACTCGCACCTCGTCTTCGCCGGCGACCGCACCGCCGAGTTCAACGCCCGTATGTCCGGCCAGACGTACGCCGCCGGCGGCATCCGGACCACCGTCGCCGCGACCCGTGCCGCGAGCGACGCGGAACTCGACGCCAACGTCGCCCGCTACCTCGCTGAGGCCCTGCGCCAGGGCACCACCGTCATGGAGACCAAGTCCGGCTACGGGCTGACCGTCGAGGACGAGGCGCGGGCCCTGAGGATCGCCGCCGCGCACACCGACGAGGTCACCTACCTCGGGGCGCACATCGTGTCCCCCGACTACGCCGACGACCCGGCGGCCTATGTCGCCCTCGTGACCGGCGAGATGCTCGACGCCTGCGCCCCCTACGCCCGTTGGGTCGACGTGTTCTGCGAGAAGGGCGCGTTCGACGGGGACCAGGCCCGGGCGATCCTCACGGCAGGACGGGGCAAGGGCCTCACGCCCCGCGTGCACGCCAACCAGCTGACCTACGGCCCCGGCGTGCAGCTCGCCGTCGAGCTGGACGCCGCGTCCGCCGACCACTGCACCCACCTCACCGACCAGGACGTCGACGCGCTCGCCAACGGCAACACGGTCGCGACGCTGCTCCCGGGCGCGGAGTTCTCCACCCGCGCCGAGTGGCCCGACGCCCGCCGGCTCCTCGACGCCGGCGCGACGGTCGCGCTGTCGACGGACTGCAACCCCGGCTCGTCGTTCACCTCGTCGATGCCGTTCTGCATCGCGCTCGCGGTGCGGGACATGGGGATGACCCCGGACGAGGCGCTCTGGGCGGCCACGGCCGGCGGCGCGGCCGCCCTGCGCCGCACGGACGTCGGCCGCCTCAGCCCCGGTGCCCGCGCCGATCTGGTGCTGCTCGACGCTCCGAGCCATGTGCACCTGGCTTATCGGCCCGGTGTTCCCCTGGTGAACGAGGTCTGGAAGGACGGCCGCCGGTCCGCATAGGGCCTAGGGCGTGTTTCGAAAGTCCCGCCTGGCCCACGACGCCTGGCACGCACACTCGCTGCGTTGTCGGAGTCATCCAGGTACGTCCAGTACGAGGATGATCCTCCGCCTTGCGATTGCACGCACCAGACGCCGCGGGCCCCGCCCTGCGGGCGGACGACGCTACTTTCGAAACACGCCCTAAGGCGCCCCGTTCAGCAGGTGCCGCCAGCCGCTCGGATGCTCGGCCAGGTAGTCGCGAAGGCTCTGCGCCGGGTGGCCCGTCAGGCGGGGCACGGCGTCGGAGACGGCTGCCATCTCGCCGACGGCGATCGCCTCGTACGAGGTGACCCAGCCTCTCACCTCCCATTCCTCCGCGCCGTAACCGGCCCGGGAGGCGTACGCCTGCTCCCGGGACTCCAGCTGGTAGCGGATGCTGCGGCCGGTGACCTCGGCGAGGGTCTGCGCCGCCTCCGTCAGGGAGAACGCGGTGGGCCCCGTCAGGTCGTACACCACCCTGTCGTGCGCGCGGGTGTCGTCCAGCAGCACCGCCGCCGCCGCGTCCGCGATGTCGTCGTGGGCGACGGCGGCGACCCGGCCCTGGCCGCCCGGACCGCGCAGCACCCCGTCCTTGCCGGTCATCGCGGGGATGGCGGACAGATAGAAGTTGTCCCTCAGGAAGGTGTGGCGCACTCCGCAGGAGCGGATGTACTGCTCGGTGTGCCAGTGGTCGCGGGCGAAGGTGAACGTCGCGTCGGGCGCGGCGCCGACGAACGACACGTACACGATCCGCTCGACGCCCGCCGCGATCGCTGCGTCCACCGCTGTGCAGTGCTCCTTCACCCGGCCCGGCGACTCGTGCGCGGAGACCAGGAACAGGGTGTCCGCCCCGTCGATCGCCCGCCCCATCGCCTCGCTGTCGCCGTACGTCGCGGGCTGCGAGGGCTGCGCGCCCGGCAGTTCGGGCAGCCGCGTGGGATCGCGGCCGATGAGCCGGGTCGCGACGTCCGCACCGGAGAGCCGGCGCGCCACCCGGCCGCCGACACGGCCGGTCGCTCCGGTGACTGCGATGAGAGGGGGCATGGCGGTGTCCTTTTCCGTGGTCCGTCCGGTGTCCGCTCCAGTCTCGTCGGCACCCGCCGGGCGGGCGGAGCGCGACATGCGACAGCGGACGATGCGAACCACGGATGCGAGCCCCGAATGCGAGCCCCGAATGCGAACCATCGGGCTGATCGGCGGCATGAGCCGGCCGCCGCCGGAGCGGAGGGCGGCCAGGGAGCGCGGCCGGGGAGCGCGCCCCGGAGCGCGCCGCGGGGGCTGCCGAATCCGTACGCCTCAGAAGAAGCGTGACGCTCCCTACCCTGTCGTGATTTCGACCGGTACCGTCCTCTTCCGGGGAAGTTGAAGGCTCAAGGGGGAGGCCGGGGGTCGAGTTGAGCGATGTGCGCATCACCGTCGTGACGCCAGTGGAGATGGGCGCGAGCCAGACGGAGGCGTGGCGGGAGCTGCGCGCGAAGTCGGGCGCGCCCGCCAATCCTTTCATGGAACCGGAGTTCGCCAAGTACTCGCCGGGGCTCGTCCTGCACCTGCGGATGGCGGAGGCGGCGGCCCGCGAGGACATCGGGATGCTGGACCTCGGGCGCGGCGAAGCCGAGTACAAGGACGCGCTGAAGACGGGCCAGCTGCGTGTGCACGAGGGCGCGACCCTGCGGCCGGGGGCGCGGGCGGCGCTGTTCTGGCTCGGTCGCGAGCCGGTGCGCCGCGCGCACGGGTTCGTACGGGACCGCCCCCAGCTGGCGGCACGGGCGAGACGGACGCTGCTCCGGGCCGGCCGGCTGCGAGACGGACGCTGATCCGGGCCGGCCGGTGACGGCACCCGCGCCCGCGCACACCGTACGTACACCCAGGGGGACACCATGCCGAGCAGCTCGCACAGAACCGACCTGTCCCACCGACCACGGCCGCCGGCGCCGATGGGCGTGGTCCAACTGGACCTCGACGGCCCCGACGGGCCGGTCCTTGCCTTCGGCCCCGCCCCGGCCGGGCCGGCCTCCGAAGACACGGTGGCCGGGCCCGGCGGGGCGCAGGGCGAGGTATTCGCGCTGGTGCGGCTGCGCGGGCGGCCCGTCGCCACCGTCGTGTGCCGGGTCCCGCCCGGCCGCAACCGCGCCGACGCCGTCGCCGCGGCCGCCCGCGCGGAGCTCGCCGGTCAGGAGCCGTCCGCCGGGCCGCCGCCCGGTGATCTGCCGCGTGCCAGCGTCGTCGTCGCCACCCGTGACGGCGCCGACCGGCTCGCTCGCGTACTCGACTCCCTGCTCGCCCAGGACCACCCGGACTTCGAGGTCGTCGTCGTCGACAACGCGCCCGTCACGACGACCACCCGTGACCTGGTCGAGCACAAGTACAGCGGCCTCGAGACCGTACGCGTCCGCTACGTCGTCGAACCCGTGCCCGGCCTCGCCGTCGCCCACAACAGGGGGGTCGCCGTCGCCGACGGCATGGTCCTCGCCTTCACCGACGACGACGTCGTCGCCGACCCGCGCTGGCTCTCCGTCCTGGCCGCCCCGTTCGCCGACGACCCGCGGCTCGGCTGTGCGACCGGGCTGATCCTGCCCGCCCGGCTGGACACGCCCGCGCAGATCCTGCTGGAGAGCCACGGGGGTTTCGCCAAGGGTTTCGCTCCGCGTACGTACGATCCGCGGCGCCCGCCCGCCGACCAGCCGCTGTTCCCGTTCACGGCGGGCAGCTTCGGCTCGGGCGCCAACATGGCGTTCCGTGCCTCCGTGCTGCGCGGCTTGGGCGGGTTCGACCCGGCCACCGGCACCGGCACGCCCGCCAGGGGCGGCGACGACCTGTACGGGTTCGCCGCCGTTCTCGCCGCCGGCCACCGGCTGCGCTACACACCGGAGGCGTTGGTGTGGCACCACCACAGGGAGACCTGGCAGGACCTGGCCGACCAGGCGTACGGATACGGCGCGGGCCTGACCGCCTATCTGACCGCCCTGACGGTCCGCCGCCCCGGACTGCTGCCCGCGCTGCTGCGCAGACTGCCGGCGGGCCTCGCCCACGCCCGTGCCATCACCGCCCGCCGCGACAGCGCCACCGGCCGGGTGTGGGGCACCCATGGGGCGCAGGAGCATCCGTGGCCGCGCCATCTGTCCCGCCTGGAACGCCGGGGAATGCTCGCAGGGCCCCTCGGGTACGCACGGGCGCGGCTGCGGCTGCGCGGCACGGATCTGCCCGACGTCGACGCCGGGAGGCGCTGACATGCCGGAGGCGGTCCCCGCACTGCTCTACGACGCGATCATGGACGACCCGCCCGCGTGGATCGCCGAATTCACCGTCACCCCGAAGCAGCTCGGGGAGCAGCTGGACGCCGTCGCCGCGAGCGGCCGCACCCCGGTGACCGTCGGCACGCTCGTCGACGCCCTGACGAACCGCGGTCCGCTGCCGCCCCGGCCCGGGGTCCTCACCTTCGACGACGGTTTCGCCGACCTGCCGGGACCCACCGCGGAGGCGCTCGCGGGCAGGCGGCTGCCCGCCACGGCGTACCTCACCACCGGGGCCGTCACCCCGGCCGGAGCAGTCTCCTGCCGCCCGCGCCGATGATGACCCTCGCGCGCGCTCCCCTGCTGGAGCAGTACGGCCTGGAGGTCGCTGCCCACACCGTCACCCACCCCCAGCTCGACACGCCGCCGGACGCGCTGCGCCGCGAACTGTGCGAGGCCGAGACCGAGTTGGAAGACGTGCTCGGACATGCCGTTGCCCATCTCGCCTATCCGCACGGGTACAACAGCCGGGCCGTGCGCAGGGCGGCGCAGGCCGCGGGCTACGCGTCGGCGGTCGCCGTGCGGCACGCCCTCAGCTCGGGAACGGACGAGGTGTACCGCATCGCCCGCCTCATCGTGCGCTGCCACCACACCGTGGGGGACGTCGAGGCGTGGATGGCCGGGCGGGGCGGTGTGCGGGTCGCTCCGTTCCCCGACGCGCTGCCCACGGTCGGCTGGCGGATGTACCGGCGCGCCCGCGCCGTGGTGAGCGGCGGTCCCCGGTTCGCCGGCTGAAGCGACCCCCGCCCGAGACCGGGCGCCGCACGGGAAGCCTCAGCCGGCGCCCGGCACCCTCTGGTGGAAGTACGGGTCCGACACGGCAACGCGCAGGCTCCGCCACGAGGACTCCCTCGCCAGTGACAGGTCGCAGCCGGGACCGAGGTCGCGGTGGTTCCACTGCAGCGCCGCCCGCACCCCGTCCAAATCCTTGATGACCCCGGGCACTTCGGCGTACCACTCGGCCTGCGCGTAGGGGTGTGCCGGATCGTCCGCCGTGCCGAACTCGGAGAGCATCAGGGGCTTGTCAGCGGAGATGTGCTTCCTGATCCACTCGTGCGGCGCCGACTGGGTCTGCTCGAAGCTCTTCCAGGACGTCCGGTGGCAGCGGAAGTAGTTGTACTGGTTGTAGCCGATCCAGTCGACGTACGCGTCGCCCGGATACAACCGCGGGAACAGCTCGCCGTGCCCGCTGTAGCCGGTGATGATCCAGGTCCAGACGACGTTCTCCACTCCCAGCTCGCGGAACCGGTCGTGGATGTGGCGGTAGGCGGCGACGTACTCGGCGGGCGTGCCGTTGGCGGGAGTGCGGGTGTCCATCTCCAGATCGAAGGAGAGGAAGACCTTCTTCCCGTACGCCTTGATGCGCCGCGCCTGCACGTCGACGACTCCCCGGTCGAGCCGCCCGGCGGCGATCTGCCGCCAGCTGGGCTGCTGCTCCGGCAGGCCGTTCCACCACTTGCTCTCCCACGACAGCAGCAGCAGCCGCTCCCTGCCGACCCGCTGCTCCTGTTCGGTCAGCAGCTGTCCCTCCAGGCCGTCGGTGGACATGTCGTGGTACGCGTACACGATGTCGAGCCTGCGACCGAGCCGCGCCTCGTAGGCGAGGACCCTGTCCTCCAGGTCGGTCTTGTCGTGCCGCACATACGCGCCGAACCACGCGCCGTAGCGGGGGACCAGCAGTTCGGTGGCCCGGCACCGCGGACTGTCGGGCGACGGTGCCGTGCTGACCTTCGGGCCCGCGACCGTGAGGGCGAGCGCTCCGCAGAGCAGCACCGCCGACAGGGCGGCGATCCACGGCCGGCGCTGCGCGCCCGGTGCGTGGCCGGCCGTCACGTGGCGGACCCTTCCGGCGGCGGGGAGGAGGCGCGGGCCTTCGGCGCCCGGCCCGTGAGCCGGGGGCAGCAGGCAGCGAGCGTGGTCGCCGCGGCGAGCAGGACGAGCAGCCGCAGGCCGCTGAAGGCGCCGGCAGCGAGCAGCGCGGTAGCGCCGACGACCGCCGCGCTCACGCTCAGGAACAGGGTCAGAACGAGCTGCTCCAGCCGGTCGGAGTCGCGGCCGAAGTCGTCGTGCGCGGGGGCGCCGTACCGGTGCAGCGCCGGTGCGCAGACGCGGACCACGGCCGCGCCGGGCCCCGCCAGAAGGAACGCGACGACGGGCAGAGTACGCAGGGGCGAGGCGGCGGGCAGCGCGGTGGCGGCGACGGCGCACCAGCCGACGAGCGGCGGCAGCAGCCGGAGGGCGAGCGACCGAGGTCTCATGGGGTCCTCCCTGTCGTGCGCTTGAGTTCGTGGACGACGCCCGCGCTGTTGCCGCCGACCCGCTCGAACAGGGGTGAGGCGGCGACGGACCGTTCGATGTGCCGCAGCTCCGCTGCGCCGAGCATGCCGTTCATCTCGGAGTGGGCGATCTGGCCCCGGGCCAGCAGGAAGTACGCCTTGCCGGGCGGTGCCACGCCCGCCATGTCCCGCGCGAGCACCTGGGCCGGTTCGTCGAGGATCTCCTCGACGTGGTTCTTGGCGTCCTCGAGGAACCAGTAGTGGCCCACCTCCCAGTACGAGGCGTACGCCAGCGGGTGGTTGCGGTGTGCGGCGACGACGGGCGAGCCGGGCGGCGCGCCGTCGATGACCTGGCGCACGAGGGCGACCTCCTCGGGAGGGAAGTAGCTGAGCCGGTCCTTGCCCGCGTAGGAGGGCACGAACGCGGCGGTCAGCGCGAGCAGTGGGGCGCCCGGGAGCAGGCTGCGCCGCAGCCGTCCTGCGGGGGCGGCGTCGGGAGCCGTACCGGCCCCGTCCGCGTCCCCCGCGCGCCCTCGCCGGGGAAAGCGTCCGACGTCCCGCAGGCCGGGCGGCTCCCGGTCGTGGTCGGCGGCGGCCTGCCGGGGGATCAGCCGGCGGAAGACCAGCCAGCCGAGGGGCAGTACGGACAGGGCGATGGCGGCGGCCCAGGACGTCCCCCTCGGCGGCGCCGGCGGGCAGTCCCGGAGTGACCTCGAGGACCGGGCCGCACAGCACGCCCCGGTGGGCCGCTGCCCCGAGGCCGGTCGCGGCTGCGCCGGCCGCCGGCCCGGCCGTGGCGGCTTCCGGCGGCGCCGGCGGGCGGGGGCTGTCAGGCACCGCGCTCGCCCCGGGCCGGGTCCGGGCGGCGCAGGACGTGTGCGGGGATGCGGGCCGGTGCGCGGCGTGCCGGCGCAGGCATTGGGGGCCGGGCCGGGCGTACGCCGGAGCGGGTCAGGATTGCCGCCGCCCGGTCGGCCAGCAGCGGGTCCACCGGCAGGGCGTGGCGCGCGAACCAGGCCGCCGCGGCCGGGGCGGGCGAACCGTCCGTGAAGCGGTCGCCCGCGTAGGCGTCGAGCGGTGGGTCGTAGAGGTAGCCCACCGTGATCCGGTGCCTGGCGAGCGCCGCCGTCGCCGCACCGCGGTCCTCGACCAGCAGCGGCACCCGGAACAGCGGCTGCGCCGGGCCCGGCCGCGGCGCGGCCCACGGCGTGTCCAACAGCCGTTGTGTTCCCTTGAGATGGGTGGCGAGCCGCTCGTCGAGGCCCGCCAGCAGTCGCTCCGTCCTCCGTAACCGGACCCGGCCGGGCGCGAGCCGGTAGCTGTGCATGTCGACCCGGGTCCAGGAGTGGAACGCGTCGAGCGACGGCGACAGGGCGACCGCCCGCGTCAGTTCGTCGGGCCGCAGCGCCATCCGGATGCCCGTGCGCTCCGCGGACCCCAGCAGCCGCAGGGCCACCCGCGCGGCTCCCGTCAGCCGCAGACGGCGGACCCCGGCCTCGGCGCGGGGGCGCAGCGCGTACGCGAGCTCCGCCGCCGGCCGCGAGGGCGTGAGCAGCGAGTCCCTGGCGCGCGCCAGTTCCTCCCGTAACGCCGGATCGGCGACGGCGAGGAATCCGCCGGTCCCGGCCCCCGTGTGCTTGGAGAGGCTGAAGACGGACGCGTCACCGACGCAGCCGACCGGCCGGCCCGCCACCACCGTGCCGATCGCGTGCGCCGCGTCCTCGAGCAGTGGGATGCCCAACCGGTCGCAGTGCGAGCGGAGTTCGGGTGCGGGGTCGGGGTTTCCGTGCAGATTGGTGGTGAGCACGGCGGACAGTCCGCGCCACACGGACTGCGGGACGGCCGGGACATCGATGGAGCCGTCGTCGGCCCGCAGCGGGGCCTGTACGGGCCGCAGCCCGGCCGCGAGTACCACGAAGAAGATCACGTCGTCGTTGACCGGTGACATCAGCACCCGTCCGCCGGGTGGACACCAGTGCCGCAGCGCGATGTAGAGCCCGAGACGGCACGACGGCATGTACAGGCACTCCCTGCCCAGGCGGCGGCGCATCAGCTCCTCGAGCGGTGCGTACGCCTGCGGGCAGCCCTCCCCAAGAGCCATGTGCTTCCCCCCACTTGCCCCTGGTCAATGTGGACCAATCAGGACTGCCCCGTCAATAACGAGGAAGGGCCCATTCCTTGACGGAATGGGCCCTTCCGAAGCCATGTGGGGGTCCGGAGTCCAGCGGGGGTCCGGAGTTCACTCGTCCAGTGTCAGGCCCTTGCGCAGCCTGCCCAGTGTCCGGGTCAGCAGCCGGGACACGTGCATCTGCGAGATCCCGAGCTCCTCGCCGATCTCCGACTGCGTCATGTTGGCGACGAACCGGAGGGAGAGGATCCTGCGGTCCCGGGGCGGCAGGCTCGCGATGATGGGCTTCAGCGACTCGATGTACTCGATGCCCTCGAGCCCGTGGTCCTCGTAGCCGATGCGATGCGCGAGCGCGCCCTCGTTGTCGTCGTCCTCGGGCTGGGCGTCCAGGGAGCTCGCGGTGTACGCGTTGCTCGCGGTCATGCCCTCGACGACCTCGTCCCTGCTGATGTCCAGGCGCTCGGCCAGTTCGTCCAGGGTGGGGGCGCGGTCCAGCTGCTGGGAGAGCTCGTCGCCCGCCTTCGCGAGGTCCAGCCGCAGCTCCTGCAGCCGGCGCGGCACGCGCACCGACCAGCTGGTGTCGCGGAAGAAGCGCTTGATCTCGCCGATGATGGTCGGCATCGCGAAGGTGGGGAACTCGACGCCGCGGCTGAGTTCGAAGCGGTCGATCGCCTTGATGAGGCCGATGGTGCCGACCTGGACGATGTCCTCCATCGGCTCGCTGCGGGTGCGGAACCGGGAGGCGGCGAACTTGACCAGTGCGAGGTTCAGTTCGACCAGGGTGTTGCGGACGTACGCGTGTTCGTGCGTGCCCTCCTCGAGGGACTCGAGGCGGGCGAAGAGCGTCTTGGAGAGCTCTCGTGCGTCCAGCGCTCCCACCTCTGCGAAGGGCGGGATCTCCGGAAGGCCTGCCAGGCCCTGGAGGCCTTCGGGCTGCTCGCCGGTGGGGGTGGACAGTGTCGACGGCGCGGTGGGGGTACGCAGTTCGTCGAGCCGGGGTGACATGGTCTCCTCCATCGTTTTCGGCATATGGCTGCCGAAGCCCATACATGCTGCTGCGGTGAGCGGCGCCTCCAAAGCCGGCCGTGTCGGTTGTGTCTTTACTAGCCCTACCGGTTCGGCCATGACGATCGCAAGTGGCGTATCTCCTGTATGTCCGTATTGTCGATTAGTTCGGCTACCGGACCGGGCATCGAGGGCGTAGGGTGCGACGGGCGCCGACGCAGTCCGTCGACGGTGGCGGCGCGCAGTACGCAACGGTGGACGACGCAGCTAACGACACGGCGAAAAGGGACGGCATGGACCGCGAGACGGTCGGCAGCGTGAATCGGGGCCGGCTTCAGGTCGAGGTTCGGACCGAGGGGCGCAGCGAGATTGTGAAACCGGCGGGTGAGCTCGATCACCACACCGCCGATCTGCTGCGGGCTCCCTTGGAAGAGGCGATCGAGCAAGGGCGTGTACGCCTCGTCATCGACTGTTCACAGCTCGAGTTCTGCGACTCCACCGGACTCAATGTTCTGCTCGGCGCCCGGCTGAAGGCCGAGGCCGGCGGGGGAGCGGTCCACCTGGCCGGGATGCGGCCCGTGGTGGCGAGAGTCTTCGAGATCACCGGAGCAGAGGCGGTCTTCACCGTGCACGACTCCGTCGAAGCGGCCCTGGGTCGCTGAAGGCCTGCCCCGTGTTGCCCGCATCACGCGGACCGGGTCGATCTCGTGGGTGTTGTCGCGAAGCGACCGGGCAGGAGAACCCCGCAGAACGTTGAACGCCCAGCACTCTGCGTACTCAGTCCATGGCGAACTGGTGAATCGGTGAGGTGAAGCGCTGATGAGCACCACCCGGCAGCAACAGCCGGGCGACCTCGGCCCAGAGCCCGGCGGTGCCGGCGCGGCGCCGTCCGGGCACTCCGGTGTGTCCGGCGGTGCCGTGCGCAGCCTTGCCCTGGGCGCGGTCAGTGGCATCGTCCCCATGGCCCGCGACTTCACGAGGCAGGCCCTCTACGACTGGGGCTGGCTGCCCGCCGCGACGGCCGACCGCCGGGCCGCCGCGGAGGACGTGCTGCTGGTCGTCTCCGAGCTGGTCACCAACGCCTGTCTGCACGCGGAGGGGCCCGAGGAACTGCGCGTCGGCTGCGACGGCAAGGTCCTGCGCCTCGAGGTCACCGACCGCGGTTCCGGCCAGCCGGCGCCGCGCACACCGCACCGGGCCGGGCGGCCCGGCGGACACGGCATGTTCATCGTCCAACGGCTCTGCATGGACTGGGGAGTCGTCCGGGCGCCCGGCGCGCCGGGCAAGACCGTGTGGGCGGAGCTCGCCGCCCCCGCCTGAGCCACCCGTACCTCTTGCCGGAGCACGCCTTACCGGAGCACGCCGTCGATACGGCGTGCTCTTTGTCTTCCCTCCCCAAGGCCTCGGGCGTACCTTGAGCGCCCGATCTGATGTGTCGTCAGTTACGTGCCGGCCGAGGGGACCCGACGTGTCGTACCGGAAACGAACAGCGCTTGCGCTGGCAGCAGCAATGGCGGCCCCGGTGGTGCTGATGACCGCCCCGGCCGCGCACGCCACCGTCGTGGACGTCGACTACCAGTGCAAGACCCCGATCGGACCGAAGGGCGCGGTCTCGCCGATCGACATCAAGGCGGTGAAGAGCGGCGGTGCGTACAAGCTCACCATGTCTTTCCGGAAGGGCGTCTCCTCCAGCCCGGTCGAGCTGGGCAAGGGCGCGATGAACCCGAGTGCGGTCATCGAGCTGGGCGGCGCGGAGGCCGGGAAAGTGCCGGTGAGCGGGCCGCCCAACGCAGCGGCCGTTCCGGCCGAGACCCCGATCAAGATCAGTGACCTGTCGGGCACGTACACCCCGAAGAAGAGCGGCAAGGTCACCTTCACCGCGGGCGTACTGACGATCAAGGCCCTCGGCACGACCACGACCTGCACACCGAAGAACAGCCCCGGCCCGTCCCTCGAACTGGACGTCACGGCGGCGGGCGGCGACACCGGGCCGCAGGCCTCCGAACTGCCGAGAACGGGCCCGCTGGACTCGGCGACGGCGCTCGGCACACTCGGCGGGACGGTGCTGCTGACCGGGGCGGCGGGCGTCCTCTGGCTGACCCGGCGCGGCGGCCGGACCACGGGCTGACCCGTGCGGGCCGCGCTCGCGCTCGTCCTCGCCCTCGCGGCGCCGCCCGAGGCCGGCTGGGAGCCGGGGCGGGCATACGTGTATCTGGAAGGCAGCCCCGGCATGGTGCTCGAGGACCGCGTCTCCGTCACGAACCGGGGCACGAAGGCGCTCGCGGTGGACCTCCACGCCGGCCGCCCGCCGGCCTCGTGGATCGCGCTCGCCGCCGACAAGGTGACCATCCCGGCCCGCACCCGGGCGGATGTCCCCTTCACGGTGACCGTTCCCGCGAACACGCCCCCCGGCGAACAGACAGGCACGATCACGGCCTCCGCCGGCGGGCGAGAGGAGCCGGTCCGCGTCCACCTGCGCGTGAGCGGCCCGAAGGTGCCGGCCCTCACGGTCGAGGACGTTTCCGTCTCCGGCGGCTCCGTGCACTACACCCTCGTCAACCGCGGCAACACGCCCCTGTCGCCGCGCGTGACCCTGCGTGCGGACGGCCTCCTCGGCGCTGCCCGCACCGGCCCGCCGCGCCGGCTGGCCCCTCTCCCGCCGGCGCAACGGGTCTCGCTGACGGAGAGATGGGACCCTCCGGCGCTGGACCGGGTGGATCTGCGCCTGGAGGCCACCGCGGGGGGCGGCGTGCGGACGGGGGCGACGGTGTCGCAGACCTTTGTCCCCTGGCCGGCGCTTCTGCTGGTCCTGCTGCCCGCCCCCGCGGCACTGTGGCTCCGCCACCGCCGCTCCTCGAGAGCAGGAGGCAGCTGACAATGCCGACCCCGCCCTCTCCGCGCCCCGCCCCCTCCCGCTCCCCGCTCTCGGCCGTGTACGCGGCGGCCACGTCACCGCCACCGGCGTCGCCCGGGCCACCTGGGCCGTCTGCGTTGCCACGGGTGACCGGTCCAGCGGCGCCGTATGCGCCGGCCGCGCCGCCGTCGGTGGCGCGGCGCGGGGCCGGCGTTTCACG
>NZ_JBVHTA010000066.1:0-27381 GCF_055566095.1 Streptomyces sp. NPDC027962 | reverse complement strand
GGAGCTTCGTTGCGTACGTCGCGCGCCCACAGAACATCGTCACACCGCCGTGACCTGCACGCCTACAAGATCACCCCGACTTTGAAATCGCCCTGCCACGGCAGCCCGGTGGGGACCCGCTTTCCCCAGCACCAAGGCACGCGGAAGCGGACGGCCCCGTCTCGAGGGGATTCTGTAAGGAAGCGGTGAATTGTCGACGGCCGGTGAATTCCACGCCGTCCCGCGGTGCCCGTCCAATTCACAGCGGAAATTGGTGGGAACTGTTCGCTATCGGCCGGGCCGGCCCATTTACCGTACGAGCACCTCAAAGAGCCCGTTCGAGTGAACGAGTTCGGACCGGACAGTGTCGAGATCCTGTGACAGAAGCGTGACCCCTGGGGTATACGGGGCTGCTGGGGACGCCGCGCGGGCTGCTTCCGTCACCGTCCGCTGCCGCCTACGGTGGGGGGATGGCACCCATACCGACCCCTCCCGTACAGCCCGACGACGCCCCTGACGCATACGTCGGACTCGATGCACAGGACGCCGAGCAGCAGGCGCGTCAGCGGGGCTGGACGACTGTCAGAGCGCTGCCGCCCGGGTCGATCATCACCATGGAGTACGTGGCGGGCCGGCTGAACTTCGAGGTGAAGGACGGCTCGGTCATCCGCTGCTGGAAGGGCTGAGCCCGGCTGCGCGCAGGCGACGAACGGAAGGCCCCGGTGCTCGACGAGAAGTCGAGCACCGGGGCCTTCCGTGATCAGCGGACGGTGAGCCGCCCGTCAGCCGCCGGTCAGCGGCCGCGAATGCGGCGGCCGTCTGCTGCCCGTCGGAGTCACCGGCGTCCGTTCGGAGCGTGCGTGCGGCCGGGACCGGTCGTGTGTGGTCGTCCGGGTGCCCGCAGCCGGCCCGGTCGCCGAGCCGGCGGTGGAGGCCGGCCGGCTCGTGGGGCCGGCGGTGGCGACCGGCTCGCGAGCCTGCTCGTCGGGCTGTGCGGTCTCCGTGCCGCGCTGCGGGTACATCGCGGGCCGCGGACCGCCCGACGCGACGGGCAGCGACGGGGCCATCGCCCGGCGCCTGCGCCACTGCTCGCGCAGCGCGAGGATCCAGGCCTCCGCGCGCCCGATCAGCGGCTCGCACCAGGGCAGGGCCAGCAGGATCAGCAGCCCGGCCGCCCAGCCGAGCAGCACGTCGCTGAGCCAGTGCGTACCGAGGTACACGGTGGTCAGGCCCACTCCGAGGGAGACGACGGCCGACAGCGCCGACAGATAGCGCCGGGCCCTCGGGGTGGTGGCCAGATAGGCCAGGATTCCCCAGGTCACGACCGCGTTGGCGGTGTGTCCGGAAGGAAATATATCGCCGCCGGCGAAGAGCTCGGCGGAGCCGATCTGCGTCGCGTAGTGGGGGCCGAGCCGACCCAGACCGATCTTGACCGCGCCCACGGAGACGTTCAGCAGCAGCAGGGCCGCGCCGAGCGCGAGCAGCGGGCGAAGGGTGTGCTGGCGCCAGGAGCGCCAGCCCAGCCACGCCGCGACCATGACGGCCGTCGGACCGCGCTGGCCGAGCACCACGAAGTAGTCGAGAAAGGCGTGCTGTTCGGGCCATTGCTCGTAGGGCCGGAAGAGCATGAGCTTCCAGTCGAGGGCCACGAGCGACGTCGATGCCAGAACGGCGACGACGATGGCCAGATAGAACGCCGACGTCCCGCCGAAGAGGGCGAGACGCGTGCGGCTCATCCGCGGGATCTCTATCTTCGGCGGTTCCGGCTCCCGGTCCAGCCGGGCAAAGAAGTCGGTACGCACCCAATCGACGTTACAGCGAGTGAGTGTGTGGTCAGGTCGATCCACTCTCTTCGTGATGCCTATGTGATGTGGAGTTTGTCTCAGGTCCAGTTTCATTCACGGCCCGTCAGGAAAAGCGGGTGAGCCTGTTCCCTATTTATCGGACGGTCTTCCCGGAGCGTTTATTTGTGTCATACGCGAATGGTTCACCGGGTGCCCGTGTGGAATTTCCATGGCGTTCAGGGGTCCATCAAGATCAATTCCGGCCCCTCCGGCGAGTGGCGCACGCCACACCAGGTCGCCCGAGGTGGTGAGACCTCGACCACGCGCACCGCGCACGAACTCGCGTACGCTGGCGGCTCACTCGCCCGTCGATGCCGGGCTGCCTGCAGGGACGTCCCCGAACCACCGTCCCGGTCGGCCCGCCGAGCGCGAGGGACTCACTGGGAGGTACGTACATGTCCGTGACGCCCACGGCCGGCGCACGCCTGCGCTCCGTCGGCGGCGGCGCCAACCGCTGGGTCGTCCTTTTCGTCCTCTGCGTCAGCCTGGTGCTCGTCGCCCTCGACGCGACGGTCCTGCACGTCGCCGTCCCCGCCGTCACGGAGGACCTGCGGCCCAGCGGGGTCGGGCTGCTGTGGATCGTGGACGTCTACCCCCTTGTCTGCGCCGCGCTGCTGATCCTGTTCGGCACACTCGGCGACCGGGTCGGCAGACGCCGTGTGCTGCTGATCGGCTACGGCATCTTCGGCCTGGCGTCCGCCGTCGCCGCCTTCGCGCCCAGCCCCGAAGTGCTGATCGGCGCCCGCGCCCTGCTCGGCGTCGGCGGCGCGATGATCATGCCGGCGACGCTGTCGATCCTGCGGGCCGTCTTCCCCGACCGGCGTGAGCGGGCCACGGCGATCGGTATATGGACCGCCACCGCCGCCGTCGGTGCCGCCACCGGACCCGTTCTCGGCGGCTTCCTCGTCGAGAACTTCTGGTGGGGCTCCGTCTTCCTCATCAACATTCCGCTGATGGCGCTGATTCTTCTGGCCGGGCGCTGGCTGCTGCCCGAGTCCAAGGGGGGCGCGGACGGTCCCTGGGACGTGCTCGGCGCACTCATGGCCGCGGCGGGCGTGCTGGGCGTGGTCCTCGGCGTGAAACGGCTCGGCGCGGGCGCCGGTCTGCTCGACGTCACAGCCGTGGGGCCGCTGCTCTTCGGCGGCGCCCTGCTCGTGCTGTTCGTGGGACGGCAGAAGCGCCGCGAACATCCGCTGATCGACATGCGGATGTTCGCCAGGGCCGCGTTCTCCACTTCCGTCGGCTGCATCATCCTCGGCATGCTCGCGCTGGTCGGTCTCGAGCTGATCGCCGTCCAGTACCTCCAGCTGGTCCTCGGGCTCAGCCCGCTGGAGACCGGCCTGCGGCTGCTGCCGCTCACGTTCGCGGCCATGGCGGCCGGCGCCACCGGCTCGTACACCCTGAACCGCCTGGGCCCGCGCCGCATGGTCGGCTGGGGATTCGTGCTGACCGCCGGGGCGGTGCTGCTGCTGACCGTGATGGGGCAGCACGACCGTCCCTGGCTGCTGACGGCCGCGTTCGTCCTGCTCGGCTTCGGGCTGCAGACCACGCTGTTCGGCGCGTACGAGTCGATGCTGAGCGAGGCCCCCGCCGACCAGGCGGGCGGGGCCGCCGCGATCGGCGAGACCTCTTACCAGCTCGGCGCCGGCATGGGCATCGCCCTGCTCGGCAGTGTGATGAACGCGGCCTACGCGCCCGCGGTCGCCTCCGCGTCCGGCGTCCCGGGCGCCGCGAGCGCGGCAGCCTCGCACTCGCTCGGCGAGGCCTATCAGGTGGCCGACCGGCTCGGCGGCCACGCCGGTGAGGTGCTGCGCGCAACGGCCCGTCACTCCTTCGTGCACGGTCTGCACATCACACTGCTGGTCAGCGCCGGGTTGCTGCTCCTGGGCGCGCTGGCCGCGGTGCGGCTGCCGCGGAGGATGGAGTGCGCCACGGTCGAGAAGTGTCCGCCGCCCAGGCGGTCCGACGCGACGGCCCCGGCGAACCGCGACGCCGACGGTGCGGCGACCCGTGAGCCGGGTGCGGTGGATCGGGTGGCCGGGGTTCCGGCCGGCCGCAGGCCGCACGTGCCGGGCGCGCCCGCAGCCACGGAGGCTGCGGGGTCTGGACGCGCGGCACACTGAGCCGTAACGTCTGGCGAGGCCCTAACTAGCAGCGCTAGTTTTCGGGTCGTGTCCGTGCGTCCTCCCTCCACGGCCTGGCGGCCGCGAAGGGGTGCCCAGTGAGAGCCGTCGGAGGTCACGTCATGTCCGCAACCTCGAAGCTTCCGCCCTTCGATCCCGGCGACCCGCTCGGCATCGACGACCTTCTGGAGCCCGAGGACCTCGCGATCCGCGACACCGTCCGCACGTGGGCCGCCGACCGTGTGCTGCCCCACATCGCCGACTGGTACGAGCGCGGTGAGCTCCCCGGCATCCGCGATCTCGCCCGTGAACTCGGCTCCATCGGCGCCCTCGGCATGTCGCTCGACGGCTACGGCTGCGCAGGCGCCACCGCCGTCCAGTACGGACTGGCCTGCCTCGAGCTCGAGGCCGCCGACTCGGGCATCCGCTCCCTCGTCTCCGTACAGGGCTCACTCGCCATGTACGCGATCCACCGTTTCGGCTCCGAGGAGCAGAAGCAGCGCTGGCTGCCCGGTATGGCGGCCGGCGAGATCATCGGCTGCTTCGGTCTGACCGAGCCCGATCACGGCAGCGACCCGGCCGCCATGCGTACCTGCGCCAAGCGTGACGGCGACGACTGGGTGCTCACCGGCCGCAAGATGTGGATCACCAACGGCTCCGTGTCCGGTGTCGCCGTCGTCTGGGCGCAGACCGAGGACGGCATCCGCGGCTTCGTCGTGCCCACTGACCGCCCCGGCTTCTCAGCACCCGAGATCAAGCACAAGTGGTCCCTGCGCGCGAGCGTCACCAGCGAACTCGTGATGGACGAGGTACGGCTGCCCGCCGACGCGGTGCTCCCCGGCGTCACCGGACTGCGCGGTCCGCTGAGCTGCCTCAGCCACGCGCGGTACGGAATCGTGTGGGGCTCGATGGGCGCCGCGCGCTCCAGCTTCGAGGCGGCGGTGTCGTATTCCAAGACGCGTGAGCAGTTCGGCCGGCCGATCGGCGGCTTCCAGCTCACGCAGGCGAAGCTCGCGGACATGGCCGTCGAACTGCACAAGGGGATCCTGCTCGCCCACCACCTGGGCGTGCGGATGGACGCGGGGAAACTGCGGCCGGAGCAGGTCAGCTTCGGAAAGCTCAACAACGTGCGCGAGGCCATCGAGATCTGCCGCACCTCGCGCACCGTCCTCGGTGCGAACGGGATCTCGCTCGAATACCCCGTGATGCGGCATGCGACCAACCTCGAGTCGGTGCTCACCTACGAGGGCACCGTCGAGATGCACCAGCTGGTGCTGGGCAAGGCGCTCACCGGCCTGGACGCCTTTCGGTAGTCCGGGTGCGGCCCGGTCGGACGGGGCCGGCGTGCGCCTTGCTCAGCTCTGGTTGAAGAACCCGTCCTGCGAGCGGCCTGCCGAGTCTCCGCTGACGATCTGGGTGTCCGCGGGGGTCAGCAGGAACACCCGTGTCGCGACGCGCTCGATCGAACCGCGCAGCCCGAAGGCGAGGCCCGCGGCGAAGTCCACGACCCGCTTGGCGTCACCGGGCTCCATCGACGTGAGGTTCACGATGACCGGGACGCCCGCGCGGAACAGCTCACCGATCCCGCGGGCGTCACGGAAGCCGTCCGGGGAGACCGTGGCGATACGGCGGCCCTCCTGCTCGGCGGACTCGGAGGCAACCCGCACCCGGGGGTCGGTGACCCATGCGTCACCCGTCTCGGCACCCTCGGCGTACTCGTCGTCGTAGTAACGCCCGTCGTCCTCGACGAGTCCCAGCCAAGCGCTCGCCTTACGCACCGATCCCATGGACGCCTCCTTTCATCGCGGTCACTTGTGGTTCCGCATATCCCCTATCGTCGTCCATGATGCGGATCAGGCGCCAAGTGGATAGTCGCCGCGCAGGGGATTCGTGACGGTACTGGTGCAGAAGATATGGCGATTCGTCAAGGTCCGGCCGCTGTAGGGCCCGTGGCGGGATCAAAATATAAAGGTCGAGCCGGACGGGTGACCTTGGGGACGTACGGGTGAACGGTCACTCGCTACGATGCCCACCGCACATCTCAGCGACGCACGGGGGGGGGCAGTCGTGTTCGGAATCGTCAGGCCGTGCTCGCACCGTCTCACCGACGGGCTGAAGACCGAGTGGATGGCTCATCTCTGCGGCCTGTGTCTGGCACTTCGAGCCGACCACGGACAGTTCGCCCGGGTCGTCACCAACTACGACGGCCTGATCGTCTCGGTCCTGACGGAGGCTCAGGCCGAACGCACCCCGGCACAGCGGCGCACGGCCGGGCCCTGCCCGCTGCGGGCCATGCGCACCGCACCCGTGGCACGCGGCGAGGGAGCGCGGCTGGCCGCGGCAGTCTCGCTGGTCCTCGCGTCCGCGAAGGTACGCGACCACGTCGCGGACGGGGACGGCGTGTTGGCCCGCAGGCCCGTTGCCGTCGCCGCCCGCCGGGTCGCCGCCGGGTGGGACAGGGCGGGCGCACGCTCGGGCGCCGCGCTCGGCTTCGACACCGCGGTGCTGCTCGACGCCGTCGAGCGGCAGACCGGGATCGAGGTGCTGGCCGGGCCGGGGACCTCGCTCCTGACGGTGACGGAACCGACGGAGACCGCGACGGCTGCGGCCTTCGCGCACACCGCCGTGCTCGCCGGCCGACCGGAGAACATCGCGCCGCTCGCCGAGGCCGGCCGGCTCTTCGGACGGCTCGCGCATCTGCTGGATGCCGTTGAGGACCAGCAAGCTGACGCCGCGTCGGGTGCGTGGAACCCGCTCACCGCCACCGGCACCCCGCTCGCCGAGGCCCGCCGGCTCGCCGACGACGCGCTGCACGGCATCCGGCTGGCGCTGCGGGACGCGCACTTCGTGGACGGCAAGCTGCTCCGTGTTCTCCTCGCGCACGAGCTCGCCACGTCGGTGAACCGTGCCTTCGGCACCCCGACGTGCGCACACCAGGGCTACGGCGGTCAGCGGCCGCCCCAGCACGGAAACCCGCACCAGGGCGGCCCCCAGGGCCCCTTCGGCTCGAACCCGTACAGCGGGAGCCCGTACGGCGGTGGCGCCTACGGCGGCGCGCCGGGCGGTCCGGGTGGTCCGGGTGGTCCTGGCGGGATGCCGCCCGGGCCGGGGCCTCAGGGGCCCGCCCGCCGTGGATTCTGGGCGGGCTGCGCGGTCTTCGTAGGTCTGTGCTGCACATGTCGGTTGTGCTGCGCCAAGGAATACGAGGGCCCCTGGTCCCGCAAGAAGCGTGAAGGCTGCTGCCGCGACTGCGACTGCCCGGACTGCGGCTGTCCGAGCTGCGACTGCTGACGGTCCGTCGGATCACCGGCCCTCGCGCACCAGGTCCCCGCGGATGCGGGCCGGTCGCCCGCGCGGTCATGGCGGAGCGGAACTGGCGGCGTCGGCACGACAAGCGGCTGGACACCGTCTCAAGGCCGGACCGCCCGCTCTCCCGTACTGGGACCACTGGCTCTCCGGTCACCCGGAGGGGCGAATTCCGGCCGTCTGTGGCACTGGAGAGGAGACCCCGACGCGGCGGTGCCGAACGCCACCGCGGCGGACGCCCTCACCCTCGACGACAAGCCCTTCACCGGCCAGATTCGTTCCGCTGCCGACCGCGGCCCGGCCGCCGGCTCCCTGGAACCTGCGCCGCGCTTCGGAGTGCGGGGCGAAGTCGCGCACCGCCCAGAGACCTTCGCGACGCAGCACGGCATCGGGATGACGCCGTACGGGACGGGCCCCCGCCGGGCAGCCCCCTTCCTTCGCCGTCACCGCCGGTGAACGGAACCCCCCGCCCCTCTGACACGTCCCACCGGTCGACAGCTCTGTGTACAGCGCAGCCCGGCGGCAGCAGGCCACCGGGGCGGTCCGGCGTGCATGTGCGCTGCGGCCGAAAGGCGCCCTTGCGCCGGTAGTTGACGCCGCCAATACTCCCGAACAGCGCTTGTCAGGAGCACGGTCTGTCCGATATCCGGGCGTTCCGGATGTCGAAGTGCTCATGGCTGCGCCTCACAGGCCCCGACCCCACGGACGGGCCATCCACCCCTCGGGAGGAACGACAAGTGAGGATCAAGCGCACCATCCCCCGCACCGGCACCGCGAGACGCACCCGTCTGCTCGCGGTCTCCACCGGCCTGATTGCCGCCGCAGCACTGGCCGTCCCCACCGCCAACGCCGACCAGGCACAGACCTTCAGCGCAGGGCAGCTCACTGCGGCGAGCGACGCCGTGCTCACGGCGGACGTGCCGGGCACCGCCTGGCACGTCGACAAAGCGACAGGAACGCTCGTCGTCACGGCCGACAGCACCGTCTCGAAGGCCGAGATAGCGAAGATCAAACGCGAGGCAGGGACCAACGCCGGTGCCCTGCGCATCGAACGCACGCCCGGCACCTTCTCCAAGCTGATCTCCGGTGGCGACGCGATCTACGCCTCCAGCTGGCGCTGCTCTCTCGGCTTCAACGTCCGCAGCGGCAGCACGTACTACCTCCTGACCGCCGGGCACTGCACCGACGGGGCGGGCACGTGGTACACCAACTCGTCCCGCACCACGACCATCGGCCCCACGGCCGGCTCGAGCTTCCCGGGCAACGACTACGGCCTCGTGCGCTACTCCAACACCTCGCTCAGCCACCCCGGCACCGTCGGCAGCAGGGACATCACCAGCGCGGCCAACGCCACCGTCGGCATGTCCGTCACCCGCCGCGGCTCCACGACGGGCACCCACAGCGGCACCGTCACCGGACTCAACGCCACCGTCAACTACGGCGGCGGAGACATCGTCTACGGCATGATCCGCACCAATGTCTGCGCCGAACCGGGCGACAGCGGAGGTCCGCTCTACTCCGGCAGCCGGGCCATCGGTCTGACCTCCGGCGGCAGCGGCAACTGCACCTTCGGCGGCACGACGTTCTTCCAGCCCGTGACCGAGGCCCTCAGCGCCTACGGAGTCAGCGTCTACTGACGTCCGGCCCTGCCAGGCCGTGTCGACCGGCCCGGCAACCGGCACCGGTCGAGCCCTCGTCCCGTCATGACGGGACGAGGGCTCGACGTGCAGCCACTGATTGCGTCCGTCCCCTGTTCGAGCCCGTCCTCTGTTTGAGGCCCTCTCCTGTTTGAGAGGATGTAAGCAGGGCGGGGGAGCGCAGTAACGGGGGTTGCAGCTCAGTGAAACGCATCGGAGTGACCGGCCACCGCAGCATCCCACGTGAGGCCCGAGCCCATATCAGCGCGGGGTTGCGGGCCGTGCTCTGCGGCCACCAGGGCTCGATGGAGGCCCTGTCCAGCCTGGCGGTGGGGGCCGACCAGCTCTTCGCGGACATCGCCCTGGAATGCGGCGCGGAACTGACCGTCGTCATCCCCAGCGGTGACTACGAAAAGGGCTTCAACGGACCTGGGGAACTCGCCGGTTACCGACGGCTCAAGGGCCTCGCCACACGGGAGGTCCAGCTTGCCTTCCCCTTCTCCACGGACGACGCCTACTACGCGGCCGGCGCCTACATCGCCGACCACTGCGACCGCCTCCTCGCCGTCTGGGACGGCCTCCCGGCCCGAGGCCACGGCGGCACCGGCGACATCGTGCGCTACGCCCGCGGCCTCGGAAAGCCCGTGACCGTCATCTGGCGCGAGGGACTGAGGCGGGCCTGAGCAGGCCCGCCGACAAGGCGGTCAACTACGGTGCCTGACCAGCCAGTCCGTGTGCTGGGGCGAGACGATGCGCTCGGTCTCGTACACCGCGGAGGGCCACTGCGCGTCGGTGACCGTCGTCTCCATTGCCGTGTGCATGGCTGCCAGATCCTCCTCCACCAGTGAGTGTGCGGCGATCAGCGGCTGGTGGCGGCGGATCTCGCTCCACGCAAGGCAGGCGGCGGCCGCGGCCGACAGCACACCCTGCGCGGGGACGGAGCCGCCCACCGAGAAGGTCCGTAGTGTGGCGAACAGCAGGGCGAGGAGGGTGAGCAGCGCGATCGAGGCGGACCAGAGCGTGGTCGCACGCCGGGACACCTCCGTGCGCCGGTGGTACCAGTTGCGCTGCTCGATCAGCCGGTCCCTGACGTAGGTCTCCTTGCGTACGCTGAAGGGCCTGGCCCGCAGCCGCCTCATGGGAGTGGTGATCAGATCGGCCGCGGCGGCGTCGTCGCCCGCCGTACGCGGATCCTCCCAGCCGACCTTGGCCAACTCCCGTAATCCTTCCTCCAGACGGGCGGTGAACAATTCATCGGCATCGTGCTCGGAAGTGCGTGAGTCGAACGGTGCTCCATGGACCGCGTATCGCCAGCACATGGACTTGATGAACTCGGCGGCGGAGCGGTTCAGTTGCCAGTGTGACTTTGCTCTGCGGCGCGCGGAGCGGTACCCCAGCACCAGGACACCGGCGTACGCCAACGCACTGAACAGAGAGGCGAGTTGGAAGGATTCGCCGAGCCTGAGCGAGGTGGGCAGCGCCGCCAGGGCCGCTCCCGCCACCAGCAGGAGCAGCTGGAGGCGGGTGCCCGCGACGGCCTCGCGCTGGCGGGCGATGGCGATGGTGTCGGTGCGGTGGTAGAGAACCGGTAGATCGCCGTTGCGGAAGACCATGCTGTGCAGTGGGCTCGAAAGCTCGCTCATACACACCCCCGTCTGCGGTTTTGTCTTCACTCTTTAGGCGGAATCGCTTGTTCCTTGCGGTCCTGCGAGAATGTGGCGCAACTCGTTTGCCGCTTGTCCCCATGCTGAGTTGCTGCGAGTGGCCATGAGAGTAAAGTCGTGCCGCCGGCATCGCAACGGTGCGTGGTATCCCCGCTGGGCACAGCATTGAGCTGGACACAACATCAAGGACGGCCTCGTCATGACCCTTCACTCCTCCGCCTCATTCGCCGCTGCGAAGAAGAATCGAGTTCCGCTGGCACAGATCGACGTGCGCGGCGCCGATGCCGCAGAGAAGCTCGCCCGCGTTCTGCCCGCCTCAGGCGCGCGCGCTCTGCGTTCCACCACGTTCAACTCTGCGCTCTGACACACCTCCGGAGCGCTGCGAACTGGCCCTAGACTGGTGGAATGACAGGGCCCCCTTTGGTCCCCTTCCAGCAGATTGTTGTGAAGGTCCACAGCAGGTGCGATCTTGCCTGCGATCATTGCTACATCTACGAACACGCTGATCAGAGCTGGCGTACCCGCCCGAAGGCAATCTCTGACGAAGCGATTTCCTGGACAGCTCTGCGACTGGCCGAGCATGCCAAGAGCCATGCCCTGCCCTCCGTGTCAGTGATCCTGCACGGAGGGGAGCCTCTGCTGGCGGGCCCCGCCCGTCTGCGCCGCGTCTGCGAGGAGTTCACCGCAGCCCTCGACAACGTCGCCGCGCTGGAGCTGAAGATTCACACCAACGGGATTCAGCTCAGCAGCCGCTATCTCGACCTGTTCGACGAATTCGACGTCCGGGTCGGCATCTCCCTCGACGGTGACCGCACCGCCAACGACCGCCACCGCCGCTACGCGGACGGCCGCACCAGCCATCCGCTCGTCCTGCGGGCCGTGGATCTTCTCCGCCAGGAGCGCTACCGCCACCTCTACCTCGGTCTCCTGTGCACCATCGACGTGGCCAACGACCCGGTGGCCGTGTACGACGCGCTGGCCGAGCTCGAGCCGCCGCGTATCGACTTCCTGCTCCCGCACGCCACATGGGACGAGCCACCGCCCCGTCCGGACGGATCCCCCACCGCCTACGCCGACTGGATCCTGAAGGTCTTCGACCGCTGGGACGCCCAGGGCAGGCCCGTACCGGTGCGGCTCTTCGAATCCGTACTCTCCACTCTCGCCGGGGGCCCGAGCCTCACCGAATCCCTGGGCCTTGCCCCCTCCGACCTCGTCGTCGTCGAGACCGACGGCACCCTGGAGCAGGTCGACTCGCTCAAGAGCGCCTACGAGGGCGCGGCAGCCACCGGATTCGACGTCTTCGGCGACCCCTTCGACCGCGTCGCCTCCCACCCCGGGGTCCGGGCACGCCAACTCGGCCTGGAGGGCGTCAGCCGGACGTGCCGTCAGTGCCCGGTCGTCAGGTCCTGCGGCGGCGGGCTCTACACCCACCGCTACGCCTCACAGTCCGGGTTCGACAACACGTCGGTGTACTGCGAGGACCTCGAAGCGCTGATCCGCGGCATCGAGCAGCGCACGGCGGAGGCGACCGTGTCCCCGGCCGTGACCGATCCGGAGGCGCTGCTCATCCTCCAGCAGGACCTGACCCGCTACAGCCTCGCCCGGCTCAACGAGGAGCTGGCGGGCCGCGGCGGCGAGCGATGGTCCTCCGCCTGGCGGCTGGCGGCCACCATCGACGAGACGTCCCTCGGCCTCGACGAGATCTACGCCCACCCCTACACCCGCACCTGGCTCCACACCTGCCTGGACGCCCTGCGGGAACAGCACCCGGACGCCGTCGCACTCGCTCTGCGCCTGGACTCCTATGTCGCCGCCGCGGCGCTGCGGAGCGGGCTCGACATCCCTGTACAGGTGAGCTGCCCCACCGGCACGCTCGTCCTGCCCACCCTGGGCGAGCTGCGGCTGTCCGCGAACGGCGAGCCGTGCGACGCCGAAGTCCGCGGCAGCCGGGACGAGCTGTGCGTGACGGTGCCGGGGCGAGCGGCATTACGCGTACGGACCGGCGAGGCCACCGACGGCTGGCGGCCCGTGCACAGACCCGGGCTCGAGGGCTGGCCGGACCTCGTGCTCGACGACCTCGACCCGTTCCGTGACTGCTTCGACGAGCCGGTGCACGCCGTCGAGAACACCCAGGCGCTCGCCGCGGCCTGGGCCCTGCTGCGGGACACCGCGCCCGAGCAGGCCGCCGAACTCGCCGCGTCCCTCACCACCCTGACGCCACTGCGCGACGGTGGACCGTCGGTCGGCCGGCACGCCTTCGGCGCGCTCGGTCTCAGCCTGGGCGGCGGCCCCGCGGCCCTGGCGGCCGCGCTGGTGCGGGGCTACCACCGGGCCAGACTGCGGGCGCTCGGCGAAGTGACGGACCTGCTGGCCCAGGACGGCGCCTGGCTGCACACAGCCCCCTGGCAGGACGAGCCACTGCCGGCTTCCGAGTTGCTGGCCGGTGCCTGTGAACGCATCGGGCTCGCCGTCCTCGATCCGGAGGCCGCCGGCCAGGCCGCCCTCGCACTCAAGGCCCTTCAGGACGCACCGGAACCGACCGTCAGCGGCAAGCGCCTGATCGCCGCCCTGCACACGGAGGCCGCCCGATGACCCACCCGTTACGCACCAAGGCCCCGGCCGACGCGCTGCGCGCCCTGGGCGTGCGCCGGGGCATGACGCTCCTCGTCCACGCCTCCCTGCACGCCACCGGGCTGGGCGCGCGGACACTGCGCGACGCCCTGCTCGACGTCCTCGGCCCGGACGGCACTCTGGTGGTGCCCGCTTTCACGGCGGAGAACTCCGACACCTCGTCCGCCCACCTGGCCCGGGTGCGCGGCATGACACCCGAGCAGGCGGCGGCCTTCCGGGCGGACATGCCGGCGTTCGACCCCGCCACCACACCCAGTTCGGGGATGGGCCGGTTGGCCGAGTCCGTACGGACCGCGGAGGGCGCCCGGCGCAGCGCCCACCCGCAGACGTCGTTCGCGGCGGTGGGGCGGCGGGCCGCCGACCTGCTCGCGGACCATCCGCTGGACTGCCATCTCGGCGAGCGATCACCACTCGGTGCGCTCTATCGCGCCGGAGCGCACGTACTGATGATCAATGTGGGTTTCGCCAAGTGCACCGCATTCCATCTTGCCGAGTACAGGACCCAATCACCGATGCGCACGTACCGTTGTGTGGTGCACGAGCCGGGGGGCGGTTCCGAATGGATCGAATACACCGACGTCGAACTGGACGACAGTGATTTCGAGGCCGTGGGCGCCGCGTTCATTTGGGGAGTGGAACGAAGCGGACAACTGGGGGGAAGAGCCGCAAGACTGTTCTCGATCAAGGAAGCGGTCGACCACGCGCAGGGTTGGATGACCGAAAAGCGGTGATGATTGACCGAACGGCGGGGGGATGAAGTGCGACCCGCTCCGGAATGATTAATTCGCTCGCGTCTTTCATCGATAGTGGGTGTCAGGTCGGGCGTTCACACAGGACGGGGGTCGTGTGTCGGATTCAGCGCAGCGGGCGGCGGACCATCGGCCGTACTTCTTCTTGAGCTACGCGCACACACCGCGGTACGGGGCGGGAGGCCCCGATCCCGATATGTGGGTCGAGCGTCTCTTCCGTGATCTGTGCGGCCATGTGATGGCCATGACCGATCTGCCCGCCGGCGCCCCTGCCGGCTTCATGGACCGGGAAATACGCTCGGGGGAGGGCTGGTCGGAACGGCTGGGTGAAGTGCTCGCCAGCTGCCGGGTGTTCGTCCCGCTGTTCTCCCCCCGCTACTTCGCCAGCGAGATGTGCGGGAAGGAGTGGTACGCCTTCGCCCAGAGGGCCATCTACCACCACGCGAAGAGCAACCGCCCCGCCGAGGCCATCGTCCCCGCGTTATGGGTGCCGATGCCGCCGGAGCAACTCCCGGGCCCGGCGGAACGGTTGCAGTTCAACCACCGGGCCTTCGGCGACCGCTATGTGACCGACGGCCTCTACGGCCTGATCAAGCTGCGGATATTCGCGGAGGAGTACGAGGCTGCCGTCTACGAGCTGGCGAAACGGATCGTCAGCGTCGCCGACACGATACGGCTCGCGCCCGGCAATCCGGTCGAGTTCCGGCAGGCACCCAGTGCGTTCGGCCGACCCAGCGGCGGTCCCCGGCCCATGCACGTCACCGTCGCCGCGCCCACCAGCCACGACCTGCCGCCCGGCCGGTCGGCGGACTTCTACGGCAAGCAGTCGCAGGACTGGAACCCCTACCACCCGGAAGCCGCCCGCCCGCTGGCGTACGTCGCACAGGACCTGGTGCGCTCCCTCAACTACCAGGCGACCCTCTCCTCGTTCGACCACGAACCCCTCGCGGAGGCCGGTCAGCCGCCCACCCGCCCCGAGATCCTGCTCGTCGACCGCTGGGCCCTCGAGGACGAGGAGCGGCGGCGCAAGCTCGCCGCCTTCGACGCACAGCCCCACCCCTGGGTCAGCGTCGTCGTCCCGTGGAACCGCGACGACCCCGACAGCCAGGGCTCGGAGGCCGCCCTGATCGAGAAGCTGGAGCGCACCATGCCGCACCAGATGCGCCACGGCCGTGCCGCCTGCCAGGCGGCCGCCAGGGGCGTGCACAGCATGGAGGCCTTCGGGCAGCTCCTGCCCCAGGTGGTGGAGGCTGCGGCACAGGAGTACCTGCGGCATGCCGAGGTCTACCCACCCGCACCGCCGGGCGGCGGCAGCCACAGCGAACGGCCACGGCTGCGCGGCCCGATGGCGTCCGAGTACAGCACCACCTATTACGTCCCGAACATGCGTGACATCGCCCCTGATGCGGAGGACACGGATGACAGCCAGTCGTGACGGGCGCATCGTCACCTTCTACTCGTACAAGGGAGGTACCGGCCGCACGATGGCCATGGCCAATGTGGCCTGGATCCTCGCGGCGAACGGCAAGCGCGTCCTGGCGGTCGACTGGGACCTGGAAGCACCCGGCCTGCACCGCTTCTTCCACCCGTTCCTCGACCCCTCCACGCTCGGCGCAACCACCGGTGTCATCGACCTGATCACCGAATACGCCTGGGCCGCGACCAACCCCGAGCCGCGCCGCGACGACTGGCACCTGGACTACGCGCGCATTCAGCCGCACGCCGTCTCGCTCACCCCGGAGAGCCTCGGCTGGGAGTTCCCCGAAGGCGGCACGCTCGACTTCGTCTCTGCGGGCAAGCAGAACCGCGAGTACTCGGCAACCGTGTCCACCTTCGACTGGGACAACTTCTACGACCGGCTCGGCGGCGGGCACTTCTTCGACGCCCTGCGCGACGACATGAAGGCCAACTACGACTACGTCCTCATCGACAGCCGCACCGGTCTGAGCGACATCGCCGACATCTGCACCGTCCATCTGCCCGACGTCCTCGTCGACTGCTTCACGCTCAGCGACCAGTCCATCGACGGCGCCGCCGCCGTCGCCCGCCAGATCGACGAACGGTACGGCGGCCGGGGCATCCGGATCTTCCCCGTGCCGATGCGGATCGACGAGGGCGAGAAGGAGAAGGCGGACGCCGGACGGGCCCTCGCCCGCCTCAAGTTCGACCGCTTCCCCAGCGGCGTCTCCGGCGAGGAAGTCGCCGCCTACTGGGGTGCGGTGGAGATCCCCTACCGGCCCTACTACGCCTACGAGGAGACGCTCGCCACGTTCGGCGACGAGGCAGGGCTCACCAGCTCGCTGCTGTCCGCCTTCGAACGGCTCACCGCCGTCGTCACCGACCAGCAGGTCACCTCCATGCCCCAGGTGAACGAGGACGTCCGGATACGCATCAGGGACGCCTTCACCCGCCGCCGCCCGGCACTGCCCGCGGACCTCTTCCTCAGCTACGTCGCGGAGAACCGCATGTGGGCCGACTGGGTCGAGTACGTGCTCGGCCGGGCCGGCTTCCGGGTCGTGCCGCGCGACGTGTCGGCGGAACGGGAGACCGTGGAGGTCGACGCCGCCGCCGCGGAGAACGCCGCCCGGACGGTCGTTCTGCTGTCCAGCGCCTACCTCAAGTCCCCCCGGGCGGTGGAGGTGTTCCAGCGCGCCGCCGCGGAGGACCCGAGCGGCGGGCGGCGCCACCTCCTGCCGATCAGGGTCGGCGACGTCCGCCTCACCACCCCCTACATCGACCGCAATCCCGTCGACCTGTTCCGGCTCGACGAGGTGCACGCCACCGGCGCGCTGCTGCGCGCCCTCGACCGTCCCGTGCAGCTGCCCGAGCCGGCCTCGCCCGGACCGCGGTTTCCCGGCACGGTGCCGAAGATCTGGAACGCGCCGCCCCGCAACCCCGGATTCACCGGCCGCTCCGTGGTCCTCGAGCGGATGCGCGACCAGCTCGGCGGCGGCATGGCCGTGGCCGCGGTGCTGCCGCAGCCGCAGACCCTGTACGGACTCGGCGGCGTCGGCAAGACCCAGGTGGCGCTCGAGTACGTCCACCGGTTCATGGCCGACTACGACCTGGTCTGGTGGATCTCCTCCGAGCAGCCCGACGACGTCGTCGCCGGACTCGCCGAACTCGCCGTCCGGCTCGGCGCGCAGGGCGGCGAGGACATGGCGGCCGCCTCCGAGGAGGCCATCGACCTGCTGCGGCGCGGCGTGCCGTCATCACGGTGGCTGCTGGTCTTCGACAACGCCGACGACCCCGAGCGGCTCAAGCGGTTCTTCCCCGCGGGCGGGCCCGGGCACGTCCTGGTCACGTCCAGGAACCAGACCTGGTCGCAGTACGGCGACGCGCTGCCCGTCGACGTCTTCCTGCGCGAGGAGTCCATCGAGCACATACAGCGGCGCGCCCGCGGACTGAGCGCCGAGGACGCCGACCAGGTCGCCACCGCGGTCGGCGACCTGCCGCTCGCGGTCGAACAGGCCGCGGCGTGGATCGCGGAGACGGCGACACCGGTCGCCTCGTACCTGGAACAGCTGCGGGAGCAGGCCGCGAGCGTCCTCGCGCTCAATCAGCCCGCCGGATACCCGGAGCCGGTCGCCGCCACCTGGAACGTGTCCATCGAGCGGCTCAAGGAGCGCTCCCCGGCGGCCGTCCGGCTGCTCCAGCTCTGCGCCTTCTTCGCGCCGGAGCCGATCTCCGCCAATCTCCTCTACAGCAAGGAGATGATCGAGGCCCTCAAGCCTTACGACGCCTCCCTGCAGGAGAAGCTGGTGCTCGGCCGGGTCATCCGGGAGATCGGCCGGTTCGCCCTCGCCAAGGTCGACCAGGTCTCCAACTCCATCCAGGTGCACCGGCTCGTGCAGGTCGTCATCAGGGCGCAGCTCAGCGAGGAGGAGCAGATGGACGCGCGGCACGCCGTCCACCGCATCCTCGCCGGAGCCAGGCCCGACGACGACGAGCCGATAGACAACCCCGAGACCTGGCCGCGGTTCAACACCATCTGGCCGCACCTCGGCCCGTCGGAGGCCAGGCACTGCAAGGAGCCGGAGACCCGCAGGCTGCTGATCGACCGCGTGCGCTACCTGTGGAAGCGCGGCGACTGGAACGCCGCCTCGGTGCTCGGCAACGACCTGCGCGAATCATGGAAGGACAAGCTCGGCAACGACGACCTGCAGTATCTGTACCTGCGCTTCCACCTCTCCAACATCCTGCGCTCCCAGGGCCGTTACGTGGAGGCCAAGGAGCTCGACGAGGTGACGCTGGAGCGGCAGCGCGCGGTGCTCGGAGCCTCTCATCCGCACACGTACATGACCACCAGCGGTCTGGCGATGGACCTCGGCACGCTCGGCGAGTACAGCAGGGCGATGGAGCTCGCGACCGAGGCGCACGAGGGGTTCAGCCAGATCTTCCACGAGTCCCATCCCCGTACCCTCGCCGCCGCCAACAACCTGGCGCTGAACCTGCGCATGGTCGGGCGGTACTCGCGAGCCCGCGAGATCGACCAGGAGGTCTTCGACCGGCGCACCGAGGTGCTCGGCCCCGACCACCCGTACACCCTCTCCTCCGCGATGAACCTCGCCCGCGACCTCAGGGAGGTCGGCCGGTACGACGACTCCGTGGCCGTCCTCAGCCGCACCTACGACATGTACAAGGAGCAGCTGGGCCGGGCCTTCCCCGGGACCCTGGCGGCGGGCAAGAGCCTCGCGGTGTCCCTGCGCAGGGCAGGCCGGCTCGAGGACGCACGGCGGCTGACGACCGCGACCCGCAACCGCTACCGCACCAAGTACACCTCCGCCAACCCGGATTCGCTGGCCTGCGACCTGAACCTGGCGGCGGACCTGTTCGCGGCCGGCGAGCCGGTCGCCGCGCGCGACCTGGCCCAGGAGGTCGTCGACCAGTACCGCCAGGTGCCGGGGGAGCGGCACCCGTACACCCTGGCCGCCATCAACAACCTCGGGATCTACGAGTGGGGCTGCGGCACGCCGGAGACGGCGGAGCAACTGCTGCAGAACGTCGTCACGGTGATGCGCGAAGTGCTGGGCGGGGACCACCCGCACGCCCTGTACAGCACCATCAACCTCGCCAACGCCCTCGCGGACCTGGGCGCCTGCGAGGAGGCGTTCGAGATCGAGCAGCGGACCGTGGCCCGGCTCCGTGAGGTGCTCGGGGCGCACCATCCCGAGGTGCTCGGTATCGCCTCCAACATGTCCGTGACGCTCGGCCTGCTGGGGCGCAAGGACGAGGCGGCGCAGCTGAGGGCGGAGACGGTGGAGGAGCTGCAGCGGCTGCTGGGCGACGAGCACGCGCTGACCCGGATCGCGAAGGACGAGCGCCGGGTGTACCGCGACCTGGAGCCGCTCGCGGTGTGAGTGCAGGGCGGTCGGCCGCCTCGGCTGTTCGGGGCGGCCTCCGGCCGCCCCCGGCCCTCCCCTGTCCCTGCCCTCAGCCGTCCTCGAGCAGCCAGGTCAGGACGCGTGGCAGTGCGTGGAGCGCGTCGAAGTGCGCGGCGGCCGGCTCGAGGACGGCCGTCGCGCCCGGGATGCGCTGGGCGAGCCAGCGGGAGTGGCCCACCGGGGAGAAGACGTCCTTCTCCCCGTGCCACAGCATCACCGGACCCTTGATGTCCGCCGGGTCGAAGCCCCAGGGGCTGCAGAAGGCCAGCGCGTCGTCGATCCACCCGTACGCCGAAGTCCGAAGTGCCTCCTGGTAGTTGCGCAGCAGCATGGACCGGACGCCGGCGTCGGAGACGACCATGCGGTCCGAGTCGGTGAGCTCCCTGCGCAGATCGTTCAGCAGCCGGACCGGGTCCTTCCTGATCTCGGCCGAACGCAGCGTGAACCGCTCGACAAGGCCGGCCGGGTCGGCGGAGGCGGTCGTGTACTCGGTGACGTTCGAAGCGGCCATGCCCTCGAACCAGTCCAGGCCGTCCGCGTCCCTGGGTGCGAGCGTGACCAGGGCGGCGGCACGGGTGACCCGGTCGGGCATCAGTGCCGCGCACGCCAGCGCGTGCGGGGCGCCGCCGGAACGGCCCACGACGGCGAAGCGCTTCAGCCCGAACTCGTCGGCGATCGCCCTCACGTCCTGGGCCACATCGGCGACACTGCGGCCCGCCAGCCGGTCCGAACCGCCATAGCCGGGGCGGTCGTACGCGATCAGCTGCGTGCCGCGCTGGTAGAGAACCATGCCGCGCGGCGCGGGGCCGAGCCGGCTGCCCGGCGTGCCGTGCAGCAGAAAGACCGGTCTGCCACGTGGATCACCCAGCCGCTCCACCACCAGATGCCGCCCGTCCGCCGCGCGCACCCGACGTCGCACCCGACGCCCCCCTTCGCCGTACATGGCCTGTGCAGACATCATGAGCTTCCCCGCCCGTCCGATGATTACCCATCAGGAGGCCGCCGTGCCCCCGCAAACCGGCCCGGAGTGTGCCCCTGTCTGTGAAGAGGCTGTGAACGCAACAGTGTTGTCGTGTGCCCGTCCAATGGTCGACCTTGTGTGCGAGTGCGACGCCTCGGAATAGTGGGCGGCTCATCCTCCGTGTCCGGGCACCCCACTTGTCCGGGCGCGGCCCCCACAGGAGGTCGAAGTTGAAGCACCGGCGCATACCCAAGAGGAAAGCGGCAGTGGCGGGCGGCGCGATCGTCGCCCTCGTCGCCGCGGGCGTCACCCTGCAGAGCGCGAACGCCAGTGACAGCACCGTGCAGTTCGACGTGAAGACCCTCACGGCACCGGCGGCGGGGGACCTCGCCGTCACGCTGAGGGCGGACCTCGGCGCCGAGGAGGCCGGCGCGTACTACGACGCCAAGGCCAAGGCGCTGATCGTGAACGTGCTCAACGAGGACGCCGCGCAGACCGTGCGCGAGGCGGGCGGCAAGGCCAGAATCGTCGAGAACACGCTGGTCGAGCTGAAGAGCGCGCGGCAGACCCTCTCCGACAAGGCGACCATCCCGGGCACCTCCTGGGCGACCGACCCGGTCACCAACAAGGTGGTCGTCACCGCGGACCGCACGGTCAAGGGCGCCGACTGGACCAAGCTGGAGCAGGTCGTGAAGGGCCTCGGCGCCAAGGCCGAGCTCAAGAAGACCGCGGGCGAGTTCCGTCCGTTCATCGCGGGGGGCGACGCGATCCACTCCGGCGGCGGGCGCTGCTCGCTCGGCTTCAACGTGGTCAAGGACGGCGAGCCGCACTTCATCACCGCCGGACACTGCGGGCAGTCCGGCAGCGAGTGGTCCGACACTGCGGGTGGCGCGGCGGTCGGCACGATGGTCGACTCGCAGTTCCCCGGCAACGACTTCGCGCTGGTGAAGTACAACGGCGCGACGGAACACCCGAGCGAGGTCAACCTCTACGACGGCAGCACGCAGGCGATCACCCGTGCGGGCGAGGCGACCGTCGGCATGCAGGTCACGCGCAGCGGTTCCACCACCCAGGTGCACGACGGCGAGGTCACCGGCCTCGACGCCACCGTCAACTACGGCAACGGCGACATCGTCGAGGGCCTCATCCAGACGAACGTCTGCGCCGAGCCGGGCGACAGCGGCGGCTCGCTCTTCTCGGGCGACGCGGCGATCGGCCTCACCTCGGGCGGCAGCGGCGACTGCACGTCGGGCGGGGAGACGTTCTTCCAGCCGGTGAGTGAGGCGCTGTCGACGTTCGGCGCGGAAATCGGCTGACGCCGAGCTTTGCAGGGGGCCGGTTCCTGTCACGTCGACCGTGAGAGGAACCGGCCCTTTGGTGTGTGTGGGCGGCACGGCACGGGTTCGGAGCCGCACATCGGTACAGCGGCCGCAGGCGCCACGCGCCCCCTACGCCGCTCCCGCCGCCCGCCCCCTCCGCAGCGCCGCGCATGCCAGCGTCACCACCGCACCCCCCACCGCCCACGCCGCAAGCACCAGCATCGGCCCACCCGCCCCGTTCCCCCGGAAGTACGCGATCGAGCGTGCCGCGTACGTGCCCGCCCCCGGCGGCAGTGCCGGGCCGATCACCTGCCAGAACGGCGGCAGCAGCGGATAAGGGTAGGCGCCCCCCGCGCTCGGGTTGCCGAGGACGACCACGAGCAGGATCGCCAGGCCGATTCCGACGATCCCCGCCAGCCCCTGCAGCGCCAGCGTGAGGGCGCCGACCGCGAAGACCACCAGCGTGCCCAGCCCCCACAGGGCCCAGACGCTGCCCGGCAGCGCGTCCAGGACCGGGCTCGCGATCACCGCGCCGAGCAGCCCGGCCACGGCCGAGTACAGCAGCAGCACGCCCAGCCGGATGACGGCGCGGTGCGCGTTGGCGGGGCGGGCGCCCGCGCTGATCGCCAGGATCGCCGCGCACAGATAGCCGCCCACGCACCAGCCGACCACCAGATAGAACGCGGAGAGCCCACGCGCGTCGCCCGCCGCGCCGGGCACCACGTCCACGACACGCACGGCACGGCCCTGCGACTGCTCCACCTCGGCCACGATCTCGGTGAGTGCCTGCGCGAGTGCCCCGCCCGCGCCGCCGGCGACCAGTAGCCGGTCGGTGGTGCCCAGCGGGTCGATGACGAGCGCGCCGTGGATCTCCCGGTCCGTGATCTGCCGGCGGGCGCTCGCCTCGTCGGCGACGGTACGGGGGTCGAGCGGTTCGCCCGGCAGCCGGTCGAAACGGTAGAGGGCCTCGTCGGCGATCTGGGTGTCGGCCGAGGTGACCGCGACTGCGATCCGGTGCGGCTTCGGCTGGTGGAAGGCGCCGATGAACGACGTGATGAACGCGAGCTGGAGTGCCAGCACACCGATGACAAGGAGGGCCGCCCGCATGCTCACCGCGTCCTTGATCTCATGGAGGAAGCCCGTGTGCGGTCCGTCGTCCGCCGTCTGTGCCATGGGCTCAACGCTCGACGGCGCCCGGTACCCGCGCAGGTGGGGCGGGGCCGAATGGGCCAAGAGGGCAGACGCCCGGGTCGAGAGGAGGCGAAGAAGGAGTAGACGTGCGGGCCACCGTTTCTCCACGGCCGGGGGCCGCCGCGTGGCGGCTCGGCGGAACCACCGCGTAGAGGCTCGGGAGAGGGCCCCGATCGGCGTTCGAACAGGCATCGAACAATGGTCGTACGTACGTTCGAAACTGGTTTATGGTGGAGGTGGGGGAGGTGAGAACGACTGATCCAGGAGGTGCAGATGTCAGGCTTCACGCATCTGCACACCGTTTCCGGGTTCTCCCTGCGGTACGGAGCGTCCCACCCGGAGCGGCTGGCCGGGCGTGCCGCCGAGCGCGGCATGGACGCCCTCGCGCTGACCGACCGCGACACCCTCGCGGGCACGGTCCGCTTCGCCAAGGGTTGTGCCGACGGGGGTGTCCGGCCGCTGTTCGGGGTGGACCTCGCGATGGGGGAGCGCGAACGGCGTGAGGGGCCCGCGGAGCGGCGGCGCACTCCGGTGCGCGGCGGCGCGTTCGTCGACGAGTCCGCGCCCCGCACCCTCTTCCTCGCCCGTGACCGGCGCGGCTGGGCCGCACTGTGCAGGATGATCACCGCCGCCCACGCGGACGATCCCCGCGGCCCCCTGCTGCCCTGGGACGACAATCACGGCGACGGGCTGACCGTGCTGCTCGGACCGGACTCCGAGGTGGGCAGAGCGCTGGCCGCCGGCCGCCCCGACCGCGCGGCCAGGCTGCTCGTCCCCTGGCGGGAGCGTTATGGCGACCGGCTGCGCCTGGAGGTCGTGCATCATGGCCGGGACGGCACCGGCGCCGGTTCGCTGCGTCACGCCGCCCGCACGCTCGGCCTCGCCGCGGAGCAGGGCGTACGGGCCGTGCTGACCAACGCCGTCCGGTACGCCGACCCCGGCCAGGGCCCGGTCGCCGACGTCCTCGACGCGGCCCGCCGCCTGGTGCCGATCGATCCGCGCAAGGGCCTCGACAGCGGTGAGCGCTGGCTCAAGGACCCGGCCGCGATGGCGGACCTCGCCGACCGGGTCGCGCAGGCCGCCGGCTTCCGGCGCGACACCGCGCACCGGCTGCTCGCCATGACGGAGGAGACGGCCGCCGAATGCCTGGTCGACCCCGAGGACGACCTCGGGATCGGTAGCGTCCACTTCCCGGAGCCGGGCCTCGTCGGCGCCGAGCACCGCACGGCGCAGCGGGTGCTGGCTTCCCGGGCCGCCGCCGGGATGGTGCTGCGCGGTTACGACGACCGGCGCGAGTACTGGGAGCGGATGCACCACGAGCTGGACATCATCGCCCACCACGGCTTCGCCTCCTACTTCCTGACGGTCGCTCAGGTCGTGGACGACGTCAGAAGGATGGGCATCCGGGTCGCGGCGCGCGGTTCCGGGGCCGGCTCCCTGGTCAACCACCTCCTCGACATCGCGCACGCCGACCCTGTCGAGCACGGGCTGCTGATGGAGCGCTTCCTGTCCAAGCGGCGCCGCGTCCTTCCCGACATCGACATCGACGTGGAATCCGCCCGCCGGCTCGAGGTCTACCGCGCGATCATCGGCCGCTTCGGCCAGGAGCGGGTCGCGACCGTCGCCATGCCGGAGACCTATCGGGTGCGCCACGCCGTACGGGACGTGGGCGCGGCCCTGTCCATGGACCCGGCCGAGATCGACAGGATCGCCAAGTCCTTCCCGCACATCCGGGCCCGTGACGCCCGCGCCGCCCTGGACGAGCTTCCGGAACTGCGGTCCGTGGCAAAGGAGTTGAAGGGACGGAAGCGGCTGTGGGAGCTGGTCGAGGCGCTGGACGCGCTGCCCCGCGGGATCGCCATGCATCCGTGCGGCGTGCTGCTCTCCGACGCCTCGCTGCTCACCCGTACACCGGTGATGCCCACCAGCGGCGAGGGCTTCCCCATGGCGCAGTTCGACAAGGACGACGTGGAGGAGCTCGGGCTGCTCAAGCTCGACGTCCTCGGGGTTTTCGCCGCTTACTTTGTGTGTCGCTATAAGTATCTGAGCAGGCACTTGAGCGAGGCATCGATTCTCTTGTTCTACGCATTTCTTCGTGTGTCATAAGTATGCTGGGTGCATGCTGCTTGAGAGGTTCAACACGGCCGGGTGGGAACAGTGGGACGTTCCACGGCTTCCGGCGATTCCTGACGGGATGCCGATCTTGGTTGACGACGATCTACTGTTCGCCGACGGTGTCTCGCGGCGTCCGGCCACAGTGGTGAACCGATGGCTCAGGGACTTACCGAATAACAAGGTTGCCTCGGTCGGAAGTTGGTGGGCATACGGGCGAGCTGTGAAGGCTTGGATGGAGCACCTGCGTGTCCATGGAATCGAATTGTTCGACACGCGTGCCCGATTGAAAGACGCATTGAGTACTTACGCTGCGTTTCATGAGTCGGGCCCGATCGGCGAGCGTTGGCAGGCGACTTATTGGAACCAGCAGGTGAGTATCCTGTCCGGTTTCTACCAGTGGGCGGTCGCCGAAGCCGGAGTCAGTGCCGTTCCGTTCACCTACAAGCAGGCGACGGCTGCGTTTGGTGGTACCAAAACTACGGTGATGACGAACCTGGCCACGAGGCGGGTCGGGAAGCCTCACGTGACGGTCCGCTACCTGGAACCGGAATTTGAGGATCTTTTCCTCAAGGGGCTGGGGGGACTTGGTCCCGATGGCACTGCGGACATGAATTTTCACGGTCGGGAGTTGTCGAGGAACGGTGCGGGTGGGGCGCTGGCCTTGGGGACGGGGATGCGTCGTAGGGAGTTCAGCATGCTGCTGCTGTACGAACTTCCTGCGTTACCACGGCGCCCGACCGAGGTGCCGATCGAGTTCCCGGTGCCGGCGCCCCTCACGAAGGGTCGGAAATTCAGGCGGACTTGGATCGCTTTCGAGGACCTTGAACGGGTGCACGGGCATGTCCGCCTGGACCGGCAGATGACCGGAGCCGGATCTACGTGGACGCCGCCGCGATCGTGGGGAGAGCCTTTGCACGTGACCGAGCCGGACGTGCGTGGTGGCCGGGTGAACGGCACCCGCGTCATGTGGGGGGCGCTGACGCCGGCTGAACGTCTGAGACTCGTTGCACCCGAAGGTGGCTCGTGCCTGCTCTGGCTCAAAAGCCGCGGAGCTCCGTTCACCGCTTGGTCCACCGTCTTCGAACGCACCTCCCAGCGGATCGCCAAACGATGGGATCCGCGATTTCCACACGTGTATCCGCACCGGTGCCGGCACACGTTTGCTATGCGGACCCTGGAAAAGCTCGCGCGTGGCTACTACGCGAGTGCCGCCCAACTAGCGTCGGACGATGCAGATGCGGTGTGGCTGCACTTCCTGACTGCCAATGAGCCGTTGCTAATTCTGCGCGATCTCCTTGGCCACAGCAGCGTCCTGACCACGGAAATGTACGTCAAGCGCCTTGATGTTTCGCGCATTTACAAGCAGGCATACGCCTCCTCATATGAAGCCCGTGCAAGTTCGCTTCAACTAACCAAGGCCGAAATTGAGGTGGAAGCCGAGTTCAAAGAGGAGGACAGCTGATGCCAGCACGTTTGGTGAAAGCCCCGCTGGGCGTGACCTGTACCTTCAGCAAGGGCCGCACCAGATCACTGACCCTCACACTCGCGGAGTGTTACCAGGGTGCTCTTGCCGAAGATCTTTTGACCGGGCTCGTTTCTCTCGTCCATCCGCACGGCCGGGTCGATTCCGCGATGCTGGTGCGGGACTATGTGCTGTCGATCAGGCTCATAGTCGATGCGCTCGCCGACCGGACTCCAGGCGGTGCGCGGGACTTGACCGTTGCGATGCTGTCCGAGTTCTGGCTCTCACATTCTAATCGAGCCGAGCGGCACACCAGGGCCATGCTTCTCGGGCTGAAGGAAGGTGGGGCTGGGCTTCGGAGCGAGGTGCAACAGTTCGCGGAGGGGCGAAAGTTCAATCGCGCGAGCCGGTCGGAGCCGCTCGCACCGTATACGGAGGAGGAATGGGCAGCCCTGCAGGCAAGATGCCAGGAGATCGTCGATGCCGCCTATGCCGACCATCAAGCTGCCCTGCACGAGGTGGAGGCGACCGACGGATCCGCCCTGCTGGAGCCAACGCCGGCAGGAGTGCTGCGGCTCCTCGCACGAAATGGTCCAGCTACCACCGGGGAGATCTGTAAACATTTCGGGATCAGAAACTCGGTGAGGCAATCGGCCCTGCAGGTCGGACCAACGAGTGTGCGGTTGTTCCCGTCTGTGGAGACAGCTTTTGCCTACCGGACCTTGTTCGCTGCTCGGAGTGGAATCGTTCCAGACGGCATCGAGGACTTGGGGCTTGGGGACATCGACTGGGCGGGAGACAAAACCGTCCTGCTCAACTACTTTAAGGGGCGCACCTCGCGCGAGAGTAACAACCTGCCCAAGTCGGCCGTAGCCATCCTCCAGCAGTGGCTGAAGCACTCTGAGTTCCTACGGACCTTCGCTAGTGTCTCGTGATCCTGTAGGCGTTACTTGATCTCGCGTATCTCGTTGTTACCGACATGGAGCTCTCCGTGGAACAGGCCGCAGAGTTGCGGG
>NZ_JBVHTA010000065.1:0-27576 GCF_055566095.1 Streptomyces sp. NPDC027962 | reverse complement strand
TGAGTTCTCAAGGAACGGACGCTTCCTTTGTACTCACCCCTGCGGGCTTTCCTCCGGGCGCTTCCCTCCGGTCTTGCGTTTCCGACTCTATCAGACTCTTTCGTGTCCGATTCCCGGCCGACGGGGTTCTCTACTGAGCAGAGAATTTCTTGCTTTTACCTTCCGGTTCTCCGCTTTCGCGTTTCCCTTTCCGGCGACTCCGACTTTATCAGAGATTCTGAGTCGGAATTCCCCGCCCCCTTCGGGCACCACAAAGCACACATGAGTGTGCAGGGGTTCCCGGTCAGGCGGAGCCGTAAACGTACTGGAGCGGGGCGCCCCGATGCAAATCGGGGGCCCCGCGCCAGTGTTGGGCGTCAGACCTCGACGACGACCGGGAGGATCATCGGGCGCCGGCGGTAGGTGTCGGAGACCCACTTGCCCACCGTGCGGCGAACGAGTTGCTGCAGCTGGTGGGGTTCTGCGACGCCGTCGGAAGCCGCCTTGGCGATCGCATCCTCGATCTTGGGCATGACGGCGGAGAACGCCGAGTCGTCGATACCCGAGCCCCTCGCGTGGATGTTGGGCCCGCCCACGACCTTGCCCGTCGTGCTGTCCACGACGAGGAAGACGGAGATGATGCCCTCTTCGCCGAGGATGCGGCGGTCCTTCAGCGCGGGCTCCCTGACATCGCCGACCGAGAGGCCGTCCACGTACACGTAACCGGCCTGGACCTTGCCGACGATTTTGGCCTTGCCGTCGACGAGGTCGACGACGACACCGTCCTCGGCGATCACGATGCGGTCCTTGGGAACACCCGTCAGGGCCCCGAGCTCCGCATTGGCCCGCAGATGGCGCCACTCGCCATGAACCGGCATCAGGTTCTTCGGCTTGCAGATGTTGTAGAAGTACAGCAACTCGCCGGCCGACGCATGGCCGGAGACATGGACCTTGGCGTTGCCCTTGTGGACGACGTTCGCGCCCCAGCGGGTCAGGCCGTTGATCACGCGGTAGACCGCGTTCTCGTTGCCCGGGATCAGGGACGACGCCAGGATGACCGTGTCCCCCTGGACGATGCGGATCTGGTGATCACGGTTGGCCATCCGGGAGAGGGCCGCCATCGGCTCGCCCTGGGAGCCCGTGCAGACGAGGACGACCTCGTGGTCCGGGAGATCGTCCAGGGTCTTGACGTCGACGACGAGCCCGGCGGGGACCCGCAGGTATCCCAGGTCGCGGGCGATGCCCATGTTGCGGACCATCGAACGTCCGACGAAGGCCACCCGCCTGCCGTACTCGTGGGCGGCGTCGAGGATCTGCTGGATGCGGTGCACATGGCTGGCGAAGCTGGCCACGATGATGCGCTTCTGGGCATTCGCGAAGACCGTCCGCAGGACGTTCGAGATCTCGCGCTCCGGCGGGACGAAGCCCGGGACCTCGGCATTCGTCGAGTCCGAGAGCAGGAGGTCGATGCCCTCCTCGCTCAGACGCGCGAACGCATGGAGGTCGGTGAGGCGCCGGTCCAGCGGCAGCTGGTCCATCTTGAAGTCGCCCGTGTGGACCACCATGCCCGCGGGCGTGCGGATGGCGACCGCCAGGGCGTCCGGGATGGAGTGGTTGACCGCGATGAACTCGCAGTCGAAGGGCCCGATCCGCTCGCGATGCCCCTCGGTCACCTCGAGGGTGTAGGGGCGGATGCGATGCTCCTGGAGCTTGGCCTCGATCAGGGCGAGGGTCAGCTTGGAGCCGATCAGCGGAATGTCGGGCTTCAGACGGAGCAGGAACGGTACGGCGCCGATGTGGTCCTCGTGGCCGTGCGTGAGCACGATGCCGTCGATGTCGTCGAGGCGGTCCCTGATCGTGGTGAAGTCCGGCAGGATCAGGTCGATCCCGGGCTGCTCCTCCTCGGGGAAGAGGACACCGCAGTCGACGATGAGCAGCCGGCCGCCGTACTCGAAGACGGTCATGTTCCGGCCGATCTCACCGAGACCGCCGAGCGGGGTGACGCGCAGGCCGCCCTCGGGCAGCTTCGGCGGCGCGCCGAGTTCAGGATGCGGATGACTCAAAAGACTCTCCTCACCATGTACGCCACGTACCGCTGGGGCACGTGGCGTACATGACATTCGTGCACTTGCTGTGCTGTGTCCGGCCGGGTCCGTGCGGCCGACCGCTGTCGGTCGGCGACGTGTCGGTCTCATCAGCCGGTTCTGCGTTTATTCAGTTGTGAAGTCTGTTCAGAGCTCTACCCCGCCGGCGGCCAGGTCGACCTTGAGCTGTGCGGTTTCTTCCGGCGACAGTTCGACGAGCGGAAGGCGCAGCGGACCGGCCGGCAGGCCCTGGAGCGTCAGCGCCGCCTTGGTGGTGATGACGCCCTGGGTGCGGAACATGCCGGTGAAGACCGGGAGCAGCTTCTGGTGGATCTCCGTCGCCTTCTGGACGTCCCCGCCGCGGTAGGCGTCGAGCAGAGCGCGCAGCTCCGGAGTGACCACGTGGCCCACGACGGAGACGAAGCCGCAGGCGCCGACCGAGAGCAGCGGCAGGTTGAGCATGTCGTCGCCCGAGTACCAGGCGAGGCCGCTGCGGGCGATGGCCCAGCTGGCGCGCCCGAGGTCGCCCTTGGCGTCCTTGTTGGCGACGATCCGCGGGTGGTCGGCGAGGCGTACGAGCGTCTCGGTGTCGATCGGGACGCCGCTGCGTCCCGGGATGTCGTAGAGCATCACCGGCAACTCCGTCGCGTCGGCGATGGCCGTGAAGTGACGGAGCAGGCCCGACTGAGGGGGCTTGTTGTAGTACGGGGTCACAGCGAGCAGGCCGTGCGCGCCGGCGCGCACGGCGGCGCAGGCAAGTTCGATGCTGTGGCGTGTGTCGTTGGTGCCGATGCCGGCGACGACGTGGGCCCGGTCTCCGACCGCTTCCAGTACAGCCCGTACGAGCTGGTCTTTCTCCGCGTCGCTGGTGGTGGGCGACTCGCCGGTGGTGCCATTGATGATCAGGCCGTCGTTGCCTGCGTCCACCAGATGGACGGCGAGCTGCTGGGCGCCATCGAGGTCAAGTGCGCCGTCCGCCGTGAAGGGCGTGACCATGGCAGTGAGGACCCGCCCGAAGGGGGTCTGCGGAGTGGAGATCGGAGCCATGGGTAACACGCTACTCGCTGCTCGTCGCAGGGGGTCCCCTCGGGGGACGTGACGTACGACGTGGCATGCGGAGCCCGGCACTGCCTGCTCGGGGGTTCAAGCAGTGCCGGGTCCGTTTGATCAGCCTAGATGAACTTCTCGAAACGCCGCAATACGGACACTTCGCCAGGCTGACCGTACATCTGTGCCCTACGGGGCGACGCGCCCGTTGGCGTTGAAGGCGGCGTAGGTCAGCGGCATGAGCTTCGCCCAGTGCTGCTCCATCTTCTCGCCGACCATCTCGATCTCACGCTGCGGGAAGGACGGGACCTTGGCGTCGTCGTGCTGGGTGCGCAGGCCGAGGAAGTGCATCAGCGAGCGGGCGTTGCACGTCGCGTACATCGACGAGTACATGCCGACCGGCAGCACCGCCCGGGCGACCTCGCGGGCGACGCCCGCGTCGAGCATCTCCGCATACGCCTCGTACGCCCGGCGGTAGGAGTCCTCCATCACCCGGCCGGTGAGCTCCTGCTGGGCCGCGGTGCCCTCGACGAAGACGTACTTCCCCGGACGGCCCTCCTGGACGAGCTTGCGCTCGGCGTCCGGGACGTAGAACACCGGCTCCAGGCGGCGGTAGCGGCCCGACTCCTCGTTGTACGACCAGCCGACGCGGTGCCGCATGAACTCGCGGAAGACGAAGATCGGGGCACTGATGAAGAAGGTCATCGAGTTGTGCTCGAACGGGCTGCCGTGACGGTCCCGCATCAGGTAGTTGATGAGGCCCTTGGAGCGCTCAGGGTCCTTCGAGAGCTCGTCGAGGGACTGCTCACCCGCCGTGGAGACACGGGCCGCCCACAGCACGTCGGAGTCTCCGGCCGTGTGCTTCACCAGCTCGACGGTGACATCGCTGCGGAAGCTGGGCTTTACGTTCTCTGCGGGGGTCTGGCTCACCGGCGCGGTCCTTCCAGTTGCATCGCTCGGGCGGCGCCCACTCTACGGGGCGGCACTGACAGCGAAGACCATGACGCCATTCGGGTGTCCTTTGGCCAATTCGGGGAATTCGGGCACCGAATGGCCGCGTTGCGCGTCTGTACCAGTAGCGGCATCCAGTCCCGCAGCTTCCGTCACGATTTCCTAGGAGAGTCCCTGATGTTCCTCCCCCAGCAGCTACCGCTGGGCGGTGCCCCCACGCGAGAGGCCGTCCCCTTCGCGTTCGTCGCCGAGGCCGACGCCTTCCGCAGTAACGTCGCTCCCCCGCCGCGTACCCGACCCAGCCGTTCGCAGCTCGCGGGCCGGGTGCTCGTCGGGCTGACCGTCGTCGGCGGACTTGTCGGGTCCCTGCTCTTCGGGCTTCCCGCACTGGAGACCGGTCGGACACCGGCTCACACGCAGCAGTCCGAAGCCTCCCAGGGGCGCTGACCCTTCCCCCCTGATGCCCGGTGTCCTGGGACGCACCCCAGGGCACCCTGAGGTGGTCGCGCTCCGGCGGTCTCGGTAGCCTCACCCGGGCACAGCCCAATCGAGTGTGCTGGTGAGTGAGGATCCGTCGTGCCCCTGCCCTTCCTGACGGCCGACCGTGCTTTTGACACGCAAGCGGATGATGTCGCGCTGCCTTTCGACGATCACGACCAGTGGCGGCGTCCGTACCGCCCGGGGCCGTGGCGGGTGGGGGCCGCGGCTCTTCTGCTGCTGCTTGCCTCTTTCGTGCTGATCGCGGCGATGATCACCGCTTTCGCGGGCGCCCTGCCCGGTGCGGGAGCGTGCTTCGCCCTGGGTTCCGTGATGATCGCTGCAGCTCTGAGACTGCTTCGTATGGGGGTCTGGGTCAGCCGCCACGGCCTGCGGCACGTGGCGTTCCTGAGGACCGGCACGACGCGCTGGCAGCGCACCACGGAGCTGCGCACCGTGCAGCAGCCGGTGCGCTGGCTCGGACTTCCCCGCACCGTACAGGGACAGGCACTCGTGATGGCACGGCACGGTGCGGAGCCGCTCACGCTGCTCACCGACCACAACGCCGATTTCCTGTCCCGCCCGGAAGCCTTCGACCGGGCGGCCGACACCGTGGAGGCGTGGGGCGCGGAGTACCGCGCCGGCTGACGCTGCGCGAGCCGGCTCGGGGCGAACCGGAGCCGGCTCCGTAGCGGCGGCGCGATTCTGCGCTCAGCACGGGACCGGTTTCAGGACCGGGCCGGGTTCACGGCCGTCTCTGCGCTGAGGATCCGGTCAGTTCGGAACGGGCCTGCCGTCGTGCAACGCGATAGCGCGCTGCATCGCCCGGCGGGCCCGAGGGGTGTCGCGGGCGTCGTGATAGGCGACGGCCAGGCGGAACCAGCAACGCCAGTCGTCCGGCGAATCCTCCGTCTCGGCCCGGCGCTTGGCGAACACGGCGTCCGCGGAGTCACGGTCGATACGGCCGCCCGGGGTGCGGACCAGCTCGTCGACGGGCAGCCCGCCCTCGGCCTCGAGTTCCGCGGCGAGCTGGTTGGCCCGGCTGACGAACTGCGTGTTCTTCCACAGGAACCAGACTCCGATCACCGGCAGGATCAGCACTGCGGCGCCGAAGGTGACGGTGATCGCGGTGCCCTGCTGTATCAGCATCACCCCGCGGCTGCCGACCAGGACGAAATAGACGACCAGGACGGCTGCCGTGACGAAGTACGTGATCTTTGCGCGCATGATTCCGCTTCAGCTCAGGTCGAGGAAGTTTTCCAGGCCGAAGGTGAGGCCGGGAGCGGACACCACACGGCGGACGCCGAGCAGGATGCCGGGCATGAAGCTGCTGTGGTGCAGGGAGTCGTGACGGATGGTGAGCGTCTCGCCCTCACCGCCCAGCAGGACCTCCTGGTGGGCGAGCAGCCCGCGCAGCCGCACCGCGTGCACGGGAACCCCGTCGACGTCGGCGCCCCGCGCGCCGTCGAGAGCGGTGACGGTGGCATCAGGCTGGGGCACACAGCCGGCCTCTGCGCGGGCCGCAGCGATCAGCTGTGCCGTGCGGGTGGCGGTACCGCTCGGGGCGTCGGCCTTGTTCGGATGGTGCAGCTCGACGACTTCGACGGACTCGAAGTAACGCGCCGCCTGCTGGGCGAACTTCATGGTGAGGACCGCACCGATGGAGAAGTTGGGCGCGATGAGTACACCGGTCTCGGGGGACGCGGCGAGCGAGGTGTTGAGCTGCGCGAGGCGGTCGTCGGTCCAGCCGGTGGTGCCGACGACGGCGTGGATACCGTGGCGTACGCAGAAGTCGAGGTTACCCATCACCGATGCGGGGGTGGTGAGCTCGACGACGACCTGGGCGCCGGACTCCACGAGGGACTCCAGCTTGTCACCGCGGCCGAGCGCCGCGACCAGTTCCATGTCGTCGGCGGCCTCGACGGCTCGTACCGCTTCCGAGCCGATACGGCCCTTGGCGCCGAGGACGGCCACGCGCAGCTTGCTCATCTCTAGCTTCCCTTGCTTCTAGGAGACCGCTTCCAGCACACCGCTTCCAGAGGACAGCTTCTAGGAAACAGCTTCGTGGAGACGGTCCGCCTGCTTGTCCTTGAGCGGGCCGATCACCGACAACGACGGGCGCCGGCCCAATACGTCCGCGGCCACGGCGCTCACCTCGTCAGGGGTGACGGCGGATATCCGGGCGAGCATCTCGTCGACCGACATCTGCTCGCCCCAGCACAGCTCGCTCTTGCCGATACGGTTCATCAGCGCGCCGGTGTCCTCCAGGCCGAGGACCGTGGAGCCGGAGAGCTGACCGATCGCGCGGCCGATCTCCTCGTCCGACAGGCCGTCCGAGGCCACCCGGTCGAGCTCGTCACGGCAGATCTTGAGCACGTCGTGGACCTGGCTGGGCCGACAGCCCGCGTACACACCGAACAGGCCGGTGTCGGCGAAGCCCGAGGTGTACGAATACACGCTGTAGGCGAGACCGCGCTTCTCCCTGACCTCCTGGAAGAGGATGGAGGACATACCGCCGCCGAGGGCCGTGTTCAGCACGCCGAGCGCCCACCGGCGGTCGTCGGTGCGGGCGAGGCCGGGCATGCCGAGCACGACATGGGCCTGCTCCGTTCTACGGTTCAGCAGGTCGACCTTGCCGGCGGTGCGCAGGGCGCGGCTGCCGTCGCGGGGCGCGGTGGGGACCGCGTCCGTACGGGACAGTGCACCGGCCTTCTCGAAGGCGCGGCGGACCTGGCGTACGACCGTGGCGTGGTCGATGTTGCCCGCTGCGGCGACGACCAGGTGGGTCGGATCGTAGTGCTTCTTGTAGAAGCGCCGGATGCGGTCCGCGGTCAGGGCGTTCACGGTGTCGACGGTGCCGAGGACCGGGCGGCCCAGCGGGGTGTCGCCGAACATGGTCTGCGCGAACAGATCGTGGACGCAGTCGCCCGGGTCGTCCTCGGTCATCGCGATCTCTTCGAGGATGACGCCGCGCTCTGCTTCGACGTCCTCCTGGAGGATCAGCGAACCGGTGAGCATGTCGCACACCACGTCGATGGCCAGCGGCAGGTCCGTGTCGAGCACCCGTGCGTAGTAGCAGGTGTACTCCTTGGCCGTGAAGGCGTTCATCTCGCCGCCGACCGCGTCGATCGCCGACGAGATGTCGAGGGCGGAGCGCTTGCGCGTGCCCTTGAACAGGAGGTGCTCGAGGTAGTGCGTGGCGCCGCCGAGCGAGGGGGTCTCGTCGCGGGAGCCCACGTTCGCCCAGATACCGAAGGTGGCGGACCGCACGGACGGCAGGGTCTCCGTGACGACGCGCAGGCCGCCGGGGAGGGTGGTGCGCCGGACGGTGCCGATGCCGTTCTGGCCCTCGAGGAGCGTTTGGGTACGGGCGACGGCCCGCGCCTCCGAAGAGGTGCGGGCCGTCGCCTGTGAACTACGGGACGTCACTTGTCGGTGTCGTCCTTCGTGTCGTCGCCCTCTTCGCCCTCGATCACGGGGATGAGGGAGAGCTTGCCGCGGGAGTCGATCTCGGCGATCTCGACCTGGACCTTGGAGCCCACCGCGAGCACGTCCTCGACGTTCTCCACGCGCTTGCCACCGGCGAGCTTGCGGATCTGCGAGATGTGCAGCAGACCGTCCTTGCCCGGGAGCAGGGACACGAACGCACCGAAGGTGGTCGTCTTCACGACCGTGCCCAGGTAGCGCTCGCCGACCTCCGGCATGGTCGGGTTGGCGATGCCGTTGATCGTGGCGCGGGCGGCCTCGGCGGCCGGGCCGTCGGCGGCACCGATGTAGATGGTGCCGTCGTCCTCGATCGTGATGTCGGCGCCGGTGTCCTCCTGGATCTGGTTGATCATCTTGCCCTTGGGGCCGATGACCTCGCCGATCTTGTCCACGGGGATCTTGACGGTGATGATCCGCGGGGCGTTCGGGGACATCTCGTCCGGGACGTCGATGGCCTCGTTCATCACATCGAGGATGTGGAGGCGGGCGTCGCGGGCCTGCTTCAGCGCGGCGGCCAGGACCGAGGCGGGGATGCCGTCGAGCTTGGTGTCGAGCTGGAGCGCGGTGACGAACGTCTTCGTGCCGGCGACCTTGAAGTCCATGTCGCCGAAGGCGTCCTCGGCACCGAGGATGTCGGTGAGCGCGACGTAGTGCGTCTTGCCGTCGATCTCCTCGGAGATCAGGCCCATGGCGATACCGGCGACGGGGGCCTTCAGCGGCACACCGGCGTTCAGCAGCGACATGGTGGAGGCGCAGACCGAGCCCATGGAGGTCGAACCGTTGGAGCCGAGGGCCTCGGACACCTGACGGATCGCGTACGGGAACTCCTCGCGCGTCGGCAGCACCGGCACGATGGCGCGCTCGGCGAGAGCGCCATGGCCGATCTCCCGGCGCTTGGGCGAGCCCACGCGGCCGGTCTCACCGACGGAGTACGGCGGGAAGTTGTAGTTGTGCATGTAGCGCTTGCGGGTCACCGGGGAAAGGGTGTCCAGCTGCTGCTCCATGCGGAGCATGTTCAGCGTGGTGACGCCCAGGATCTGGGTCTCGCCACGCTCGAACAGCGCGGAGCCGTGCACACGCGGGATGGCCTCGACCTCGGCGGCGAGCGTACGGATGTCCGTGATGCCGCGGCCGTCGATGCGGACCTTGTCCTTGATGATGCGCTCGCGGACCAGCTTCTTGGTCAGCGCGCGGTAGGCGCCGGAGATCTCCTTCTCGCGGCCCTCGAAGGCCGGGAGGAGCTTCTCGGCGGCGAGCTCCTTGATGCGGTCGAGCTCGGTCTCTCGCTCCTGCTTGCCGGCGATGGTGAGCGCCTGGGCGAGCTCGCTCTTGACGGCGGCGGTGAGCGCCTCCAGGACGTCGTCCTGGTAGTCGAGGTAGACGGGGAACTCACCGGTGGGCTTGGCGGCCTTGGCGGCGAGGTCCGACTGCGCCTTGCACAGGACCTTGATGAAGGGCTTCGCGGCCTCGAGACCGGCGGCGACGATCTCCTCGGTCGGCGCCTCGGCGCCGCCCTTGACGAGCTCGATCGTCTTCTCGGTGGCCTCGGCCTCGACCATCATGATCGCGACGTCGCCGTCCTCCAGGACGCGACCGGCGACCACCATGTCGAAGACGGCGTCCTCGAGCTCGGTGTGCGTCGGGAAGGCAACCCACTGGCCCTTGATCAGCGCGACACGGGTGCCGCCGATCGGGCCGGAGAAGGGCAGGCCGGCCAGCTGCGTGGAGCAGGAGGCGGCGTTGATCGCGACCACGTCGTACAGGTGGTCGGGGTTGAGAGCCATGATCGTCTCGACGATCTGGATCTCGTTGCGCAGGCCCTTCTTGAAGGAGGGGCGCAGCGGCCGGTCGATCAGGCGGCACGTGAGGATCGCGTCCTCGGAGGGCCGGCCCTCACGACGGAAGAAGGAGCCGGGGATCTTGCCGGCCGCGTACATGCGCTCCTCGACGTCCACCGTGAGGGGGAAGAAGTCGAGCTGGTCCTTGGGCTTCTTGGAAGCGGTGGTGGCCGACAGCACCATGGTGTCGTCGTCCAGGTACGCAACGGCGGAGCCGGCGGCCTGCTTTGCCAGGCGGCCCGTCTCGAAGCGGATGGTGCGGGTACCGAAGGCGCCGTTGTCGATGACAGCCTCGGCGTAGTGGGTCTCGTTCTCCACCAGCGGTTTCTCCTACATTCGTCTTTTCGTCCCCGCGCCCGTGTGGCCGGGGACCGTGGCGGAGAAGCGCGCCTTGTGTGCGGGCCGGTCTTCGATCGAAGCACCCGGGGTGTTGGCGTCCGGGGGCCACTACCGAGGACCGGCGGCGAGGAGGCGGCTTCTCGCGCGATGAGTGTGGCGTTGTGCAGACCAGACTAATTGCCGTCCGGCACATCGCGCACGTACAGCAAAGGGAGCGGCCCCCTAAGAGTGGGAACCGCTCCCTCCACGGCGTCTTACTTGGCACCGCCGGCCGCACCGCGGCGGATACCGAGCCGGTCCACCAGCGCACGGAAGCGCTGGATGTCCTTCTTGGCCAGGTACTGCAGCAGGCGGCGGCGCTGGCCGACCAGGATCAGCAGACCACGACGGGAGTGGTGGTCGTGCTTGTGCGTCTTGAGGTGCTCGGTCAGGTCGGAGATGCGGCGGGAGAGCATCGCAACCTGAACCTCGGGGGAGCCGGTGTCGCCCTCCTTGGTGCCGAACTCGGTCATGATCTGCTTCTTCGTAGCGGCGTCGAGAGACACTCGGTACTCCTCAATGGTGTCGATGCGCCCGCGAGTGCCCCTGGTCTCTGTCTCAGGGGAGCTTCCGTGACTCGGAGGCGGAGGCCCGTCGAGCGCTCCTCCCGGTGATCCGGGGGCGCGAACACAAACGGCCGTTGCACAGCGTACCAGTCGGTTCAGGACGTCAGCGCACGGATGGAGTGGTAGACGCCGAAAACCGCGAGGCACAACGGTACGAGCGTCAGCAGCACGAAAGTCTCCGCGATCTCCAGGAAGCGCCCCCAGAACGGGGTGACTCCCTTACGCGGCACGATCAGCCCGATCGCGACGATCAGTGCGGCGACCCCGGCGATCGCCGCGGTGAGCCAGACCGTACGGATGTCCAGTGCCCCGGAATCCCCCTGCAGCGCATCGCGGAACAGGGCTGTCGGCGGATTCAGGGCGAGCCCCAGCCCGAGCAGCACGAGCGCGCCGAGCCCGGCTGCGAGAGCGCAACCGACCTGGGTCGTGTAGCGGAACAGATGGGCCCGCATCAGCATGGCGACGCCGGTGGCCAGGGCCAGCAGCTGCCCCCAGGCGTTGTCCGAGAAGCCCAGCACCGCGGCGGAGCCCACAGCCACGAGCGCGCAGCCACCGACGAGACCGAGCAGCAGCTCGTGGCCGCGCCGGGCCTGGGCCGTGATCCGCCTGGCATCGACAGGGCCCTGGGGCGCGGGGTCGTCCCCGTAGTCACCGACCGTCGTCCGGGGCGGTTCGAAGCCGATGGGAAGGCGGGCGAAGCGGGTCGAAAGCCCGGGCAGGAAGGCGAGGGAGCCCACCGAGAGCGGGGCGCACACCGCGGCCGTCTCGCTGGAGGTCATCCTCGTCATGATCGCGACAAAGGTCACCAGCAGGCCGACGGCGGCGGCGAAGACGAATGCCACAAAAGGCCCGTCTCCACCGGGAGAGACGATCATGAGGATCACGGCGACGACCAGGACGGCCGCGCACGCGAGCAGGAACTGCAGCTTTCCGACGCCCTGACCCTGGGCGAGCGGCAGGAGCCCGGCCCCCGCGACAGCGGCGTTCGCCATGGCGCCGGCGCCGAGGGCGACGGCGGAGCCGCGGTCGTCATAGACGCGGGCCCGTACACCCGCGAGCGCCAGCAGCAGGACTCCGGCCACGGCGGCCAGGATCCCGGGCAGACCATGCATGTCGTGGCGAGGGTCGGCCGTCCACAACACGAAGGCGATCAGCACCAGCAGCACCGACCCGCCGGCCAGGCCGGAAGCACGCATCAGGCCGTCGCTCCACAGCGTCCGGTCACGGGCGACGGCGGATGCCACGGCGTCCGCGACGTCGTCGAAGACGGCCGGAGGCAACGATTCGGAGAAGGGGCGCAGGGACAGCAGCTCACCGTCGAGGATGCGCTGGGCGGCCAGCGAGCGGGACCCATCCAGGACGCTGCCGTCACGACGCACGAGGTGGTATCCGACGGGGGCGCCCGGCGAGGGGCTCTGCCCCGAAAGACGCAGAATCTCCGGGTAGAGGTCGGCGACAGGAATGTCCTCGGGCAACGCGACGTCGACCCGGCCGTCCGGCGCGACGACGGTGACCCGGCAGAAGCCGGTTCCGCCGCCGGACGGAGCCGTGGGAGCGGGCCGGCCGGTTCCGGTGGCCGCGGCTGGGGCCGTCATACTCACCTGCTGCTTCCCCTCGTGGTTCTCGTCGATCCTGGGCCTGGGAGGTGGATCGTACGGATCGTAGGCCAGGCAGTCGGATCGCAGGCACTGGCGTTGCGCTCCGAATGACCCCATTTTTGCGGTAGTTCATCGTTACGCAAACACGTCACGCCACCCTACCGCCCGCCCGTCACCCCCTACGCAAGTAGGATCCCTCCCCGCGGATGGAACCCGTCGCCACGGGGGCGCCGATAGGAACATTTCCGTCCGGCAAGGGAATTGGTGAGCTGTGAGTCAGATCGTTGTCAAGCGCCCACCACGGGCCCTGCCGTCCGAAGTGCCCGGCGAGCAGGTACAACTGCAACCCCCTCCCGAGCTGCCGCGAGGCCAGCAGGAGGGTGCGCTGATGCAGCTGTTGCCGATGCTCGGCATGGGCGGTTCTGTCGTCTTCTTCTTCATGACCCCGAATCCGATCATGCGGATCATGGGCATGGTGATGATCGCATCGACGGTCGCGATGGCCATCGCGATGCTGGTCCGGTACCGGCGCGGCACGCAGGGACAACTCGCGGACCTGCGACGCGACTATCTGAAGTATCTGAACCAGACCCGCCGCACGGTGCTGAGGACCGCGCGCCTCCAGCGGGACGCCCAGTTCTATCTGCATCCCTCGCCGGAGCAGCTGTGGGCTCTCGTCGCCGAGGGCAGCCGCGTATGGGAGCGCCGTATCGCCGACGACGACTTCGCGCAGGTGCGCATCGGCCTCGGCAGCCAGCAGCTCGCCACCCCGCTGATCGCCGCCGAGACCGCGCCGGTCGACGATCTGGAACCGCTCACGGTGGGTGCCATGCAGCACTTCCTGACCGCGCACAGCACCCTGGACGGCCTGCCGATGGCCGTATCGCTGCGCGCCTTCTACCATCTGACGGTCAGTGGCGACGCCGAGTCCGTACGATCGGCCACGCGATCGATGATCGGCTCTCTGGCCTCGCTGCACTCCCCGGAAGACCTGGTCATCGCCATCGCCGCGGGCCCGGGCGAGGTCTCGCAGTGGGAATGGGCGAAGTGGTTGCCCCATGTGCAGGCCCCTGGACCAGGAGACGGCGCAGGGAGCAGGCGTTTTATCACGACCGACTCACGCGACCTGCAGGACATGCTGGCGACACGCCTCGAAGGCCGCCCGCGCTTCCAGGGCGGCAACCACCCGCTTTTGGACCAGCCCCACATCGTCGTCGTGCTCGACGGCCAGTCGGTCCCTGCGATGTCGGCGCTCGCCGCGGCAGAGGGCCTTCAGGGCGTCACTCTCATCGAGGTCGTTCCCGGGGAGCTCACCGGAGCACGCGGCGGCCTGTCGGTGGTCGTCCATCCCGACTCCCTGCAGCTGGTTTCCGGGCACGGCCTCGTTTACGACGGGTCCCCCGACCGGCTGAGTCTCGAGGCGGCGGAAGCACTCGCCCGGCAGCTCGCCCCGCTCCGCGTGGCCACGGGCGTGGACGACGACGAACCCCTGCTGGCCAACCTCGAGTTCACCGACCTCCTGAACCTCGGCGACGCCGCGTCCGTCGACGTCAGCCGCACATGGCGGCCCCGCTCACAGTCGGAGCGGCTCCGTGTGCCGATCGGCGTTGGCGAGGACGGCGCTCCGGTCATGCTGGACCTCAAGGAGGCCGCCCAGGAAGGCATGGGCCCGCACGGACTGTGCGTGGGCGCCACCGGTTCCGGCAAGTCGGAACTGCTGCGCACCCTCGTCCTCGGCCTTGCCGTGACGCACTCGTCCGAGACGCTCAACTTCGTCCTCGCGGACTTCAAGGGCGGTGCCACCTTCGCCGGCATGTCCCAGATGCCGCACGTCGCCGCAGTGATCACCAACCTCGCGGACGATCTGACGCTGGTCGACCGCATGGGTGACTCGATCCGTGGCGAACTCAACCGGCGGCAGGAGATGCTCCGCGACGCCGGCAACTACGCCAACATCCACGACTACGAGAAGGCGCGCGCCGCGGGTGCCGCGCTGCAGCCCATCCCGTCCCTCGTCCTGGTCATCGACGAGTTCAGCGAACTGCTGACCGCCAAGCCGGACTTCATCGAGATGTTCGTGCAGATCGGCCGCATCGGCCGGTCGCTGGGCGTCCACCTGCTGCTCGCCTCGCAGCGCCTCGAGGAGGGTCGGCTGCGCGGCCTGGAGACGTATCTCTCGTACCGGGTCGGTCTGCGTACGTTCTCCGCGGCAGAGTCACGCGCCGCCATCGGCGTACCGGACGCGTACACACTTCCCAACGTCCCCGGTTCAGGATTCCTGAAGTTCGGAACGGACGAGATGGTCCGGTTCAAGGCGGCCTACGTCTCCGGTGTGTACCGCTCCACCACCCACCGCGGCGCTGACTCCGGCGGGCCCCTCCCCGTCGACCGCCGGCCGGTACCGTTCACCGCGGCGCCGGTGCCCGTGCGCTACATCGAGCCGACCACACAGGCCCGCGTCCCCGACACCCGCAGGGCCGAGGACGACGCACTCGCCGACACCGTCCTGGACGTGATCGTGCGCAAGCTGGAGGGCCGCGGCGCGGAGGCACACCAGGTATGGCTGCCGCCGCTGGACAACCCGCCGTCGCTGGACGAACTGCTGCCCGGGCTCAGCGGCGTGGCGGGCCGGGGCCTCACCCAGCAGGGCTATGAGGGCGCCGGTCGGCTCATCGTGCCGCTGGGTGTGGTCGACAAGCCCTTCGAGCAGCGCCGGGACACCCTGTACCGGGACTTCTCGGGTGCCGCCGGCCACATGCAGATCGTCGGTGGCCCGCAGTCGGGCAAGTCGACCCTGCTGCGTACTCTCGTCGCGGGCTTCGCGCTGACCCACACCCCGCTCGAGGTCCAGTTCTACGGGCTGGACTTCGGCGGTGGCAGCCTGTCGGCGATCGCGGAGCTGCCGCACGTCGGCGGGGTGGCGTCGCGCCTCGATCCGGAGAAGGTGCGGCGCACCGTCGCCGAGGTGTTCGGCATCATGGCGCGCCGCGAGGAGTACTTCCGCAGTGCCGGGATCGACTCGATCGCCACGTACCGAAGGCTGCGGGCACGCGGTGACATCTCCCTCGAGGACCAGCCGCACGGCGACGTCTTCCTGGTCATCGACGGCTGGGGCAACTTCCGTACGGACTACGAGGGCCTCGAGTCGGCCGTGGTCGACATGGCGGCACGTGGCCTCGGCTACGGCATCCATGTGATCGTCACGGCTTCGCGTTCGATGGAGGTGCGCTCCAACCTCAAGGACCACCTGATGAACCGCCTCGAGCTGCGGCTGGGCGACACAATGGACTCCGAGGTGGACCGCAAGGTCGCCGTCAACGTCCCGAGCGGTGTGCCCGGCCGGGGTCTGACTCCGGAGAAGCTGCACTTCATGGCGGCTGTGCCGCGCATCGACTCCATCAACTCCGACAGCGACCTCTCCGAGGCCACTGCGGCGATGGGGCAGGAGATCAATCGCCACTGGACCGGTCCGACCGCCCCGAAGGTGCGTCTGCTGCCGCGAGAGCTGCCGGCGCAGAGCCTTCCGCCGGGGTTCGCGGAGCCGCAGCGCGGAGTGGCGTTCGCCATCGACGAGGACAATCTGGAACCGGTCTTCGCCAACTTCGACCGCGACCCGTTCTTCCTGGTGTTCGGTGAGAGCGAGTCCGGCAAGTCGAACATTCTGCGGCTTCTCATCAAGCAGCTGACGGAGAGGTACGACGGGAACGCCGCCAAGTTCTTCGTGATCGACAACCGGCGTGCGCTGCTGGACGTCACCCCCGCCACGCACCTGGCCGAGTACGTCCCCATGTCCAACAACATGGATCACCACGTGGACGCGCTCGCGGAACTCATGCAGCGCCGCACACCGTCCGCGGACGTCACGGCCCAGCAGCTGCGCGACCGGAGCTGGTGGCAGGGCCCGTACGTCTACGTCGTGGTCGACGACTACGACCTGGTGTCCACGTCGAGCGGCAACCCGCTGGCCAAGCTCACGGAGCATCTGCCGTTCGCCCGTGACGTGGGCGTCCGCTTCATCATCGCCCGCAACAGCGCGGGGGCGAGCCGCTCCGCGTACGAACCCTTCATGCAGCGCATGACCGAACTCGGCGCACAGGGCCTGCTGCTCTCCGGCGACCCGCACGAGGGCGAGGTTCTCGGCGCCCGGATGCGGCCGATGCCGGCGGGCCGGGGGTTCTTCCTCTCCCGGCAGCGGGGGACGCCGCTGGTGCAGACGGGATGGCTGGGGGACGTGGAGTGAGCGCACGGACGCAACTCGGAGCCCCGCCCACGATCCGCTGCCGGATGCCACTGGCGAGTGCGCCAGGGCAGGCGCCATGACTGCTCTCATCGCCTTCATGGTGCTCTTCGGCCTTGGGTTCGTGGCCCTGGGGCTCGCCGACCACCGGGCGCTCTGGTGGCGATTCCAGGCCCGGCGGTACACCGATCCGGCGGCGCACGAACCGTCCGGCGCCGGCTTCTTCGTCCACCGCGTACTGTGCTTCGCGGTCGCGGCCATGGCCTTGTGGGGGTCGTTCGACATGTACCGCCTCGTCACACCCGACCGGATCGGTGACGGCGAGCTGCTCGAGCGGGTCCGGTCGGCCGCACAGGCGCTGGACGGTGCGACGAAGCCGTCCGTTCTGGGCACTGACGAGGGCGGCACCTGGCGCGACTTCATCGACCCCGAACTCCGTGGTCCCGAAAGAGACGACCCCACAGCCCGGCTGGAGTGGCGTTCGGGCCCTCTGAAGCCGGATGGCAATGTAGAGCGCTATGAGGTGAGCGGCAAGGACGCCCCCGTCTGCCTGACGGTGACGGCCAAGCCCTCACCGGACCAGCCGGTCCCGGACCACAGGGGACCCGTCTACTTCGTTCTGCGGGCGGAGGTCGCGGACGGGGCGTGTACGGAAGAGTGACAGCAAGAAGCCTTGTCGGTTGCCGAGGCGGCAACCGACGCACGAGGGGAAGGCATAGACATGGCATGGGACGAGTGGGACCAGCTCAAAGCACAAGCGGCTGAACGCCAGTCGACGCAGATGCAGCTGAACGGCATGCCCGAAGAGGACCGGCGTTTGTTGGAGAACGGTGGCCCGAACGGTGACTTGACCGTCAACCAGAAGGACCTTGCAGCTGTAGGGGACAGCGCGTTCAAGCTCTACACAAAACTCGGCCGGAGCGGCCGTGACGCCTGGTCCAGCAGTCAGACCGCTGCCAAGGATCTTATGAAGCAGGAGTTCGAGGTGGGTGGCGCTCTGGATCGCGTCCAAGAACGCTGGGAGAAGCAGCTGCAATCATTGCTCGACGCCTGCGCACACATATCCAACCACATGGATTTCACCAAGAAGGCTCACCAAGGAGATGAGCACTACATCGCCTCCACAGTAAGCAGCATCGCGACTTTGGACAAGGGATTCGACGAAGGGGCGAAGGGCTGATGGACTTCGATTCACTCCGCCAGGGCAGCTTTGCTTCGTTCAGTACTGCGATAAGCGACTGGTCGTCCGTGGTCAAAAGCCTCGAGACCATGAAGGAAGACGCACGCGACGACCTCAAGGGCAAGGCTGACAAAGCGAGTTGGGCTGGCGTCAACGCAACTGTCTCTCGGGAGTTCATCACGAAGACAGCGGGCGAGTTCTCCGATGCCTTCGCCCAGGCAACTTCGATCCGCAACATCCTGCGGGACACACACGACGAGCTGGTCAAGTACCGCAATCAGCTCAATGCCGCGCTCGACCGGGGCTGGGAGCAGAAACTCTCCGTCGTCGGCGTGCAGGGAGGCGGCTTCAAGGTGTACGTGAACGTACATCCGGAGCCGACCAACAGCGAACAGGCTGTCGAAACCCTGCGGAACGAGATCCAGGACATTCTCGATCTCGCCACGACGAGCGACTCCACTGCAGCCCGTGCCCTGCGCGCCATCGCCGAACAAGCGGACTACGGCTTCACCGGAGTCGAGTACAAGGACCGGGACTCGGCAGCCGAGGCGCTCCAGAAGGCCGACGCCATGGCGAAGTTGGCCATGGACGGCAAGAACATGTCCGCGAAGGAGATCGCCGAGTTCAATCGCACCTTGGCCAAGTATAAGAACGACGAGCTCTTCGCGGCGCAGTTCGCGACAAAACTCGGAGCCAAGCCGACCCTCCAGTTCTGGGCCGACTTCGCGGATGCCCATGCGGGAGCGAGGGGCGAGGAACTCAAGAAGCTGCAGGAGCTCCAGAAGAATCTGAGCATGACGCTCGCCACGGCGACGCTCTCCGACACGGACAGCATGCAGGGATGGAAGAAGGACATCCTCAACGAGTCGAACACGAGTTTCCGTTCCAGTCCCACGGAACCCATGAAGAGCCCGGTGGGCGCTCTCGGTTACCAAGTCATGAGCAGCCTGATGGGGCACGGCAAGTACGACGCCGAGTTCCTGGACGACTACGGAAAGAAGCTTCTCAAGGCCGACATGGCTCCGGCGGGCAACCCGGGCATGCACACCAACGATCTGTGGAAGAGCGGCCAGATCACCGATCTCGTCTTCGGTAAGGACGATGGACGTGACCCCCTGGTCGGCTACATGAAGGCGCTCTCGCACAACCCGGAGGCCGCTACGAACGCTTTTGACGACAAGAAGGTCGTCGAGCACATGCTGGAGAGCATCAAGTACACGGACCGTGACAGCTCGGTCGGCGTCGCACTGGAAGCGGCCGTCACAGGGGTGGGCGACGGCGATACGTTCACCGGATCGTCCCCGCACAGCGAAGCTCAGGTCGAAATCATGAGAAATGTGATGCAGGCCGTCGCACAGCCTGACGGCGGATCCGATCTAGTAACGAAGGGAATTGCTGAAAGCTTGGGGGATATGGCAGGATCATACATGCCAGAGATAAGCATTGCTCTGGCAGGGCCCGGCCATGATTCAATCTTCCCGACCGACAGCGCTCTACCGGATGGTCTCTCAAGGACGGACGTATCGCGCTTTCTTTACGAAGTGGCACAGGAACCGTCCGGACGGGCTGGAATTGTATTCGGCGAGAGCATTTACACGGCTAGCTCACTTGAGGCGCACTTTGCAGACGACTCTCTCCACCGCGGCCCTACAACACAAGCAATTGAGGCAGTTGCAGCGAATTCAGGCTTGATTCAGGGAATTGTGGGACATTCCGTCGCGGACGCCCAAATCGCCGGTGAGGTTGGCAGCGAGAAGGATTACAACGACTCCCTTAAAGCCAAGGGGGATATCCTCAAGGCGGCCCTGGCAGCCGGAGTAGGCGTAGGTACAGTCGCGCTCGTTCCGGTCGGCCCCGCGGCCGCTGTCGTCGGAGCAGCGGCCAGCGGATTCTTCGGAGGGGTTGCAGGAATGGCCGTCGACCGACTCATGGCCGAACAAGAGATGAACGGAGCCATGGACCGAGTTCTGTATCGGACGGGTGGCGAACTCAGCGACTGGAGGGACTCCGCGGTGCAACAGACCCAGGATGCCGTTACCGATGCGGCAGAAAAGTACGACTCGAAACTCACCGAGCATGAGACGGATGTACTGATAAGCAAGGCTCTTGGCACTGGATGGACAGCAAGTGACAGCCTACTGGAAGATAACATTGATCGGCCTGGCTCATGATCCTCAGAATGGCCGGTCGATCTACGGGTAGGGCTCACCTCAAGAAGCGGGTGGTGATCACTACTGCTACCGGCGCGGTCATCGCTGCCGGCATCATCGGATACTGGCAAATCTTCACCAGAGGAATCGATCGACTTCCGGCGCATGTCTGCTCAGGTGCCGTGGCTCGCAGCATCCCTGCCACTGTGCTGCCTAGCGCCCCCAAAGCAACCGAGAAGGGAGAACTGACATCGTCGGGCGTGAACGGTGCTTTCACTTTCTCTTGCTACGTCCGTGCAGCCGGCTCGACCCTATCGGGTGAGGCCGAGTCGACAAATGCTTCTGTGGACAGTTGGCGCAGCCATTACGAGCAAAAGAGCAACGACGAGGCAGTAGTCGTCTCCGCAGGTGACGTGCTGGCGATCTCTGCGCCTGGTATCTCCTCGGTGTATATTCCTTGCCTCCCACTGGGAAGCAAGAGCAGCGACGGACTGGAAGCTCCTTCACTGATCGTTGATGCGCGAACTATCGGTGATACGCGCATCGATGGTCGCGAACTGCGTCAGGCGGTGACGGACTTCGCCTACCAAATGGCAAAGCACGCCTACGATGCGGGTCGGTGCCAGGAGCCTCAGAAGCTTCCCGAAGAACTTCCTCGAATCAATTCCAACTAGCAGCGTCGGTAAGGAGCCTCGCACATGGCCTGGGACGAGTGGGAGCAGTTGAAGGCTGAGAAGCAGCCGTCGACGCGAATGCAGCTGAACGGCTTGCCGGAGGAGGACCAGCCGAACGCCGGCAACCCGACAGGAGACCTCCAGGTCCATCAGAAGGACCTGGCGGCCATCGGCGACGAGGCGTTCAAGCTGTACAACCGGCTGTGGAAGGAAGCACGGGTCGCTGACACCTACTCGACCTGACGAGCCAGGGCTTCGCTCTCGGTGGGGCCTTGACGCACGTCTCCTCCCGCTGGGACAAGCAGCTCGGTTCGGTCATGGACGCCTGTGCTCTCATCTCGAACCACATGGACTTCACGAAGAACGCGCATGCGGGCGACGAGGTCTTCATCGAGCGTCATGTGAGCAGCATCCACACCCTCGACAAGGGATTCGACGAGTCGTACGCCCCGCCAGGTGAGAAGAACGGGATCTACGGCGCGAAGGACGAGAGGGACGAGAAGGACTAGGGCCAGGGACGACTGATGGACTTCGAAGACCTTCACTCCGCCAAATTCGCACTGCTCGACGACCTGGTCACCGACTGGTCGAGCATGCTCACCAAACTGAAGACGCTCGAGACCGACGCCAAGGACGGCCTGCAGGGCAAGGCACTCAAGGCGAACTGGACCGGCTACAACGCGACAGTCTCCCGCGAGTTCATCATCAAGTCCGCCGGCGAATTCGGCGACGCACATACCCAGGCGACGTCGATCCACAACATCCTGCGGGACACACGCGACGAGCTGAAGACCCAGCAGCGCCTGCTCAAGGAGGCCATCGAACGTGGCCGTGGCAAGAACCTGACGGTCACCGCGAACGGCGGCGGCTTCACCGTTCGGGAGAACCCTGACAAAAAGGCCCCCGACGGCGAGCAGGATGTCACCGGCCTCCGTGACGAACTGCAGGGCATCCTCAACAAGGCAACAGAGATCGACAACTCCGCGTCGACAACTCTCAAGGCACTCGTCGACCTCACGGACTACGGGTTCTCCGACGCGAAGTACAAGGACCGCGACACGGCGGACGCCGCGCTGAAGGAGGCGGAGAAGCTCGCCGCCCTGGCGAAGAAGAAGCCGGAGGACCTCACCCCGGCGGACTTCGACGCGCTCAACGCCGGGCTGAAGAAGTACTCCGGTGACGAACTCTTCGCCGAACACTTCGCCACCACGCTCGGCGCAAAGGGCGCACTGAACTTCTGGGCAGGCGTCAACGACCCGCTTTTGGCCTACGAGTTGGGTTCCCAGCGTGTGGAGCAGTACGGCGACCTCCAGAAGCACCTGAGTCTCACGCTCGCGACCGCCACGCAGGCGGACACGACGGAGAGTGGTCCTGGAAGGGCGAGATGGTTCGTGCCGGGGACCAGCCCATCTCCAAGAACAACCCCACCATGGGCTTCCAGGTCATGAGCAACCTCATGCGATGGGGCGACTTCGACGACCAGTTCCTCAACAGCTACGGCACCAAGCTGATCGAGGAGGAGAAGAGACTCACGGACAACGGTAGCCAAGCTCCGTCGGATTGGCAGCACCCGGGCAGCCACCCACTGTTGAACCGGACGGGAACGGACTCGGGGTCCGACCCGATGACGGGCTTCATGAAGGCTCTGTCGAACAGCCCCGACGCCGCCACGGATTTCTTCAACGCCGACTTCGTCACGAAGGACGAAGACCATGAATTCGTGCACGACACGGACGGCGACGGAAAGATGGGCAGGAGGACGCTCAGCAACTTCGACTACCTCTTCGAGGAACGGGACTGGCCCGAGGACCGAACCGACAAGGGCGACGACAGCATCGCCGGCCGCAACAACATGGCGCTGGCCCTGGAGGCAGCCACAACCGGCCACCCGGCGGGCGAGATGCCGACCCAGTACACGGAACCGCACAACGATGGTCAGGCCAGACTCATGTCGGACCTCGTCGAGTCGATCTCGGAGGACCCGACAAGGATCACAGACCACGCGCACATGTCCGACAGCGTGGGCCAGATCGCCTCGGAGTACCTGCCGGACATCAACCGCGCGATCGCGGACGACCCGCACGGGAACACCGACAAGCTTTTTCCGCTGGCGGGCACCCAGGCCCAACTCGACCACAAGGACGTGACCGCCCTTCTGGTCACCGTGGGTCAGAGCCCCGACGGGAACGCGGCCGTCGAAGTCGGCCAGAAGGCCTACATGGCCGGTCTCATGGACTACCACCTCAATCCGGACCTGCCGGCGGACCAGCGCTATCCGCACTCCCCCGAGGAAACGGTCCAGGTGATCGCCCGGCGTTCGGGCGAGGTGAGCGGATCACTCGCCATCGGCATGCAGGAAGCCGTCCTGGGCGATGCCGGGAAGGAGGCGAAGGAGTTCTCGGACTCGGTCGCCCAGCAGAAGAACGCGTGGTCCGGGGCCATCGGAACCGTCGTCGGCGTCGGCGTGAGCTTCATCGCCACGCCGGTGGGCGGAGCAGTCGCCGGCGGAGTCGCCGGAACTGTCAGCAGCATGGTCCTTGAGCACATCTTCCAGCAGTCCGAGACCGACGTGTTGACGCAGGCCAGCAAGGAAACGGGCGGTCTCTGGGAGAAGAACAAGGATTTGAGCGCGGAACACGGTCAAATGGCGGCCATCAACGCGGCCAAGGCTCACGGGCTGCCCTACCAGGACCAGGTGGCGGACTGGGCTCTGGAAGGGCGCGACGACGGTTTCAACGACGCGGCCACCAATGCCCAGCGCATGGCGGACCATCTCACTACGGAGGTTCCCGCAGCATGACACCTGCTCGTTTGCCTGCTGCCCCCGGACAGGGTGCGCCTGCTCCGGGACAGCGGAGAACACGACTGCTGCTTTCCGGTCTCCCGGTGGCCGCCCTCGCACTGGCCCTCACCGCCTGCTCGCAACCGGAGGAAGAGCGGTCCTTCACCGTGCCACCAGACCTGTGCGGCACCCCTGTGCCCACTGCTGCGCTCGACGCGATTCTGCCCAAGAGCGGCAAGACCCTAGAGACAAAAGCGCGGTCACGAGAGGTGGGCTATACCCACTGTCAGGTCAACGTCGACGGGTTTACAGTGATCGCCGCCTTCTCCGAGTGGAAGGACGAGCCCTCTGTGAGCAAGGTGGCTCGCAGCAACCCGTTCCTCGACCTCGACGATCGCACCAGCGAGGACGGCACCTACATGTGGTCCGAACAAGGCGGTGCACGCCGCATCCCCTGCCCGGTGGCCGCCAAGGCCAAGCAAACCGACCTGAACCAACTCTTCATCAGGATCCTCATCCACGACGAGAAACTCGCCGACGCCGACGCAGCCAAGAACCTGTTGCTCGCCTACTCCGAATCCGTCGCCGAGTCGGAGGCATGCACGGGGGCCGGGTCGTGAGCCGGACCGCGTCCGTCGCGCCTGAGCGGTCGGCCGAGCCCCTGGGAAGCCGCAGGTACTGCTGCCCTGGGGCTCGGCACACGACTACGCGTTCCGCACCTTCCGCAGAGCCCGCCGCCTGACGCTCACCGACGCCCCGATAGGATCATCCGGTTGCCGCCAGAGGCAGACGGGGGTTCGGCAGATGGAGCAGGCGCGTGCGGAACGGCCGCGTACCGGCGGGCCGCGCCGGATCGGGCCCTACCGGCTGATCGCCCGGCTCGACTCGACCGGCCCCGGCCTGCCGCCCGTGCCGGAGCACCGGTTCATCGCCCGCAGCACGGACGGTGACTGAACGATGCTGGTCAGCACACCGCTCGAAGGCATCGACCCCGGACGGTTCCTCGTAGAGGCACGGGCGGCGCAGCAGATGCCCCGGCCCAGGGTGCTGCACGTGACGGAGGGGTCGCCGACTCCGGCCGCCGCCTGGTACGCGACGCCGTACCTGCCGGTGCTGCCTCTGCCGGTCGCGCTCGCCGTGCACGGCGGGCCCCTATCGGAGCGCACCGTGCGCGCCTTGGGCGTGGCCCTTGCCGAGACCCTCACGGCCGCGCACGCGGCGGGCGTCACCCATGCGGGTCTGTCCCCCGCTGCCGTCCTACTCGCGTGGGACGGACCGCGGTTGACCTGCTACGGCTCGCTTCGCGCTGCCGCGCCGGACGGCGAGCGGCGCGGCGACCGTCCGGGGCTCGAGCTCGAAAGCCTCGCCCCCGAGGCTGCGGCCGGAGGCCGCCCCCGGCCGCCTGGCGACATCCACGGCCTCGGCGCCGTGCTCGCGTACGCCGCCACCGGCCACACGGTCCCGGACTCCGCCGAACTCCCCTCATCTCTCCGCCCCTTGATCACCAGCTGCCTGTCCCGTGACGCGGCGGCCCGCCCGACGGCCTCCGAGCTGCTGCTCGCCCTCCCGCCGGCCTCGTCCGCACCGTCGGCCACGGTTCTGGACTCCGCCGCTTCGCTGCTGTCCCCCGGCTGGCTGCCGACCCGGGTGGTCGCGGCACTCGCCCGCCAGTCGGCCCAGGTCCTAGCGGCCGAGATCCGTCCCCACCCGACCGCGACCAGGCCCGGATGACGATGCTCGCGCCATTGACCCACGACGACCCCGGCGAGATCGGCGCGGAGAGGCTCGCCGCTCTGGCGAAGAAGAAGCCGGAGGACCTCACCCCGGCGGACTTCGACGCGCTCAACGCCGGGCTGAAGAAGTACTCCGGTGACGAACTCTTCGCCACCACGCTCGGCGCAAAGGGCGCACTGAACTTCTGGGCGGGCGTCAACGACCCGCTTTTGGCCTACGAGTTGGGTTCCCAGCGTGTGGAGCAGTACGGCGACCTCCAGAAGCACCTGAGTCTCACGCTCGCGACCGCCACGCAGGCGGACACGACGGAGAGTGGTCCTGGAAGGGCGAGATGGTTCGTGCCGGGGACCAGCCCATCTCCAAGAACAACCCCACCATGGGCTTCCAGGTCATGAGCAACCTCATGCGATGGGGCGACTTCGACGACCAGTTCCTCAACAGCTACGGCACCAAGCTGATCGAGGAGGAGAAGAGACTCACGGACAACGGTAGCCAAGCTCCGTCGGATTGGCAGCACCCGGGCAGCCACCCACTGTTGAACCGGACGGGAACGGACTCGGGGTCCGACCCGATGACGGGCTTCATGAAGGCTCTGTCGAACAGCCCCGACGCCGCCACGGATTTCTTCAACGCCGACTTCGTCACGAAGGACGAAGACCATGAATTCGTGCACGACACGGACGGCGACGGAAAGATGGGCAGGAGGACGCTCAGCAACTTCGACTACCTCTTCGAGGAACGGGACTGGCCCGAGGACCGAACCGACAAGGGCGACGACAGCATCGCCGGCCGCAACAACATGGCGCTGGCCCTGGAGGCAGCCACAACCGGCCACCCGGCGGGCGAGATGCCGACAATCGACACACCTGCCCACAACGCGGAGCAGGCGAAGCTGGTCGAAAGCATTTTCCAGTCGGTCTCCGAGAACCCGAAGCGCCTGACCGACCACGCCTACATGTCGGACAGCTTCGGGCAGATCGCCGCAGAGTACATGCCGGACGTCAACAGGGGACTGCACCCAGGCAAGGAGAACGAGGGAAATCTGTTCCCTCAGGCCGGAAGCCGGGCCACGCTGAGCGAGCAGGACATCACACGGTTCCTCTATACAGTGGGTCAGAACCCCGACGGCTATGCGGCCATCAACGCCGGGCAGCACAGCTACACCACATCGGTGATGGAGTACCACTTCGCCAACCCCGGGGCCTACCTGCCGGACCCGAACTACAGCGAGGCCGACAATCTCAAGAAGTCGATCGAGGACATCGCCAGGGTAGCCGGCGAGATCGAGGGAACGATCGGCACCGGTCGTGCGTACGCCAATGAAGTCGAGGGTGGCGCGAAGGACCAGGAGTTCAATGATTCTCTCAAGAATGTGAATACCTGGGTGGGCAGCGGAGTCGGCATCGGCTTGGCCACGGCGCCTGTCGCCGGTCCGGGTGGAATTGCCGCAGGCGGCCTCGCCGGAACTGCGGCGAACGAGATCCTCGGCAAACTCACCGAGGGAATGATGAAGGACAGCACCGATGAAGTGATCTACCGGAATGGAAAGGAGATCAACGACACGCGGGAGTCCACTTACACACTCATCGAGGCAGCCGTGCAGAGGGCTGGGGAGCACGCCAATAACCCGTCCCCGCATATCGTTTCCGCAGCGGCCACAGCCGCCGAGCAGGGGTTCAACAACGCCAAGACCAACGTCGCGGACTTCTGCGACGGTCAGGAAGTTCCCAAGGCGCTGGACAAGGAAGGATAAGTCTGTGAAACACCTCTCCATGCAGCTCATGCTTCCCGCCGCGGTCATCGTGATCGCGGGCGCAGCCGCCATTCTTGCTTACGTCACCGGTACTCCCCCATTCGAGCGACGCGGAGACATCAAATCCCAGAATGTGTGTGAATCGCTGGGGAACACGAGGACATCAGTGACGGCGCTGAAGGACGTCCTGCCGAAGAAATCGGACTACGTCTTCGAAGACAAAGTCGACGGCGAGACAGTGGCACAGGGCGGTTCAAGCTTCACGGCCGACTGCCTGGTCTGGGGTGAAGGCTCGGTGCTGCTGAGCGCACGGACGCAGATGATGGTCGCCGAGCCGTCTCGGAGCTGGGTAGCGGAGGGGATCGGAGACGAACTCGCACCCCGCGCCAAATCCTTCAAGGCAGGAGACATGGGTGTCATCGCGGGAGGAAAGGCGGCGGTGCTCGTCCCGTGCTCAGCTCCAGGCAGCGTTGTGGGCGGCAGCTACAGCCTCAGCGTTGTGGTCAACCTGAGGAGTCACACAGACTCGGACCAGCCGAAACTGGAAGAGCGTTTGGTCGATCTGACCCTAGTGTCTCGTGATCCTGTAGGCGTTACTTGATCTCGCGTATCTCGTTGTTACCGACATGGAGCTCTCCGTGGAACAGGCCGCAGAGTTGCGG
>NZ_JBVHTA010000064.1:0-31003 GCF_055566095.1 Streptomyces sp. NPDC027962 | reverse complement strand
CGCAATCCACACCGAGCCAGAAGGCCCTCACCCATTTCAAGATCCCACGTCAGTGATCGCTGTCACCAACCTCCATGGACAGAACAGCTAGGGCGCCTGCGTGACGCCTGGGCGCTCCTCCCGCACGAGGCGGTGGTCGCGCGCGGCGCTGACCCGTGCCACGCGCACGTGACGCGCGCGTGGCACGGCCGCCTTCGCACGTGACGTGCGCCACGCAGCGAATGGGACGAAACGGTCGACCGGGGTGACGTTCGTCATGGGCCGGACGCCAACTACGCCCCCATGCGCGGCATATGCCACCGGCTCTTCGCTGATCGCCATTCCGTTCGGCCACCGCATACCGCTATGGTCCCCGTCTGGCGGGACGTCGATCGTCGTCCTGCCGCGCCCTCGGGGGGAGGGAAGGAACAACACCGATGCCCGTACCCGTACCGCGACAGAGGAACGTCCCCCTCGCGGAGACCGCCCCCGGCGGAGCCGGCGGCGGCGACCTCACCCTGCTGGTCATCGAGGACGACCCGACGGGCACCTTCAGCGTCCCCGAGCTGCTCGACGCCTCCGGAACGCGTGTCCGTATCCGCACCGCCAGGAATCTCACCGAGGCGGAGCGGCTGCTCACGGACGACGTCCACTGCGTCCTCGTCGACCTCGCGCTGCCCGGCCGCGCCCATGACGACGCCCTGGGACCGCTCGAGCACGTCCTGCGCCTGGCCCCCCGGCACGCCGTGCTGGCGCTGACCGCGTCCGGCGACGCGGAGCTGGCCGCCGAGGCGGTACGGGTCGGCGCCCAGGACCATCTCGTGCGCGAGGAGCTCGACGGACGCCTGCTGACCCGCGCCGTGCGGTACGCGGTGGAGCGCAAACGGGCCGACACCGCCCAGGTGAAGCTCGCCGAGTCCCGGCTGCGCGCCCAGGAGAACGCACGACTGGAGCGCGGTCTGCTGCCCACTCCCCTGCTGGAGGGCTCGGATCTCCGCTTCGCGGCGCGCTACCGCCCCGGGCGCTCGCGCGCGCTGCTCGGCGGCGACTTCTACGACACGGTCCGCACCCCGGACGGCACGGTCCACGCGATGATCGGCGACGTCTGCGGCCACGGGCCGGACGAGGCGGCGCTCGGCGTGGAACTGCGCATCGCCTGGCGAGCGTTGACATTCGCCGGCCTGTGCGGCGACGACCTGCTCTCCACCCTCCAGCAGGTGCTGGAGCACGAGCGGGAGAGCGAGGAGATCTTCGCAACGCTCTGCACAGTCGACATAGCGCCCGACGGTCGGCGGGCCGGGCTGTGCCTGGCGGGCCACCCCACCCCCCTGATCGCACGGCACGGCCGGGCGGCGCAGTTGCTCCCCTACGACGACGGCGGTCCGGCGCTGGGCCTGCTGCCGCGCGCCCGCTGGCCGCGCCGGCAGGTGGAGCTCGGTGGCTCCTGGAGCCTGATGATGTACACGGACGGGCTCATAGAGGGCCGCCAGGGCCCCGACACCAAGCAGCGACTGGGCCAGGACGGCATGGTCGCCATGATCAACCGGCAGCTCGCCGCCGGCCTGGACGGCGAGGAACTGCTGGAGGCGGCTGTGGGCGAGGTGCGCGAGCTGAACGGCGGGGAGCTGACGGACGACGTGGCAGTGCTGCTGCTGAGCCGGGACGGCGCCCGCCACTGAGCTGCGGCGGGCGCGCCATGTCCCTCAGCGGGTCAGGTCGCGATCCGGGGCGCGACCGCTGTGACGGGCGTCACCGGCCGCCGTTGTAGGGGCCGTACGGTCCGTCGCTGCTGGAGCCGCCGCGGCGGCCGCCGCCCCCGGAGGCCTGCTGCAGCGCGGGGCGGACGTCGACGAAGAACACGATCGAGGCGATCAGCCCGGCGATCGACAGGAACAGCATGGGGATGAAGACATTCACCGCCACCGCGACACCGAGGATCACCAGCCAGAACGGCTTGGTCTTCTTGTCGGCGGCACGGTAGGCGTCCTCGCGGGCCATGGCTGCCATGACCAGGGCGGCCACGGAGGTGACGAGGAAGACCAGCCTGACGATCATCCAGAGCCCGAAGTCGAAATTGTCAGCCAGCATCCTCAGCACCGCCTAGTGAGTGGTTTGTGTCGCCTCGCGGTCAAGGTACCTCCGAGCCCGCCCCCGGCGCGATGAACGTGCGGGACGCCGCGTCACCGCGGCGCCCGCGCATCCGTTCACTTCGCGGTGGGCGGAGCGCTCTTCTTGGCGACCGGCTTACGCGCGGTGGTGGTCCTGCGCGCGGCCGGCTTCTCGGCCTTCGGCTCTGCGGCGACCGAGGCCGCGGGCTGGGCCTTCTTGTCCGCCGCGGCCTTCTCGGACGCCGGCTCCGGCTCGACGGCGACGGCGATCTCGGTGAGCTCCTCCGCCGCCTCGCCGCGCCAGGCACGCACGGTCTGCTCGCCGTGCTCGGCGACCTTCTCGTACGTCTCACGAGCCTTGACGGCGTACTCGGCGGCCACGCCGACGCCACGCAGCGCGAGGTCCTGGGCGGTCTCGCCGAACTTCTTCAGGTCGGTGTCCAGGCTCCCGATCACCTCGGCGACCTTGGTCTGCACGGCGGCCTGGGCCTCCTTCGCCTGCGTGGTCACCTTCTCCTGCACGGCCTTGGGGTCGGTGTTGCGCACGGCCTCGAAACGGCCGGGCGCCTCGGCCGCCAGCTGCTCGATCAGCGCGGGCACCTTACGAGCCTGCTGCACGGCGAGATCGGCGGTGCCGGCAGCGAAGTAGAGGGGGGTCGGGTCGGTGAGGGTCTTACGCAGGTCATCGGTGATGGCCATGACTGTGGTCCTCCCGGAACGCAGATCAGTTCGTCTATCGGTCGGCATCGCCCGAGTCGGCCGCACGGGGGCCGTCAGCGGCGGTGTCTTTCGAGTCGGTGTCGTTCGACGTGGTGTCCGTCGAGTTGGTGTCCTTCGACGCGTTGCCGTCGGCGACATCCGTGGCAGCGGCGGTCTCGAGCCCGTTCTCCTTGCGGAAGGACTCGTAGATCTGCAGAAGCACCTGCTTCTGCCGCTCGTTGATGGAGGGGTCGGCGAGTATGACGGCACGTGTCTCCAGCTCGTCCCGCTCCTGCTCGTCGAGAATCCCGGCCCGCACGTACAGCGTCTCCGCGGAGATCCGCAGGGCTTTGGCGACCTGCTGGAGAACATCCGCGCTCGGCTTGCGCAGCCCGCGCTCGATCTGACTCAGATACGGGTTGGACACCCCGGCGGCGTCGGCGAGCTGCCTCAGCGACAGCTGCGCATTGCGCCGCTGCTCGCGGAGGTACTCACCGAGATTGCCGACGTTGAGCGATGCCATACGTCGATGGTGCCCCACAAGCGCTAACTTTTGCAAGCACCTGCTTGCAAAAGTGTCGCAGGCGACAGATCACCACTGTGCGACTTCCAGCGTCGGCTGTCACATTTCAGCTGTCCTGTCTCTGCTGTCCCGTCTCACGCGACCCGCTCCAATCTCACCAAAGCTGATTCGATCCGGGCCTGCGTCTCACTGAACCTGCTCCGCGGCTGACCACCGTGAGCCGCGGCGTTTCCGCGTCTCAGGGAAGATGCCTCGTTCGGGTGGTTATCTCACCGAACCTGTCCTGCTGGCGCTTTCGTGGTGCCTAACGTCGCACATCTGCGACGTAGCGGGAGGGCGCGATGGGCTCAGCAGCTCTGAGGGTGGATCGTTCGGGCAAGCCGGGAGCCGGTTACGGGGTGGAATTCGCGGTTCCGTCCGAGGGGCGGGTGGTGGGTTCTCTCGCCGATCACTGGAGCGTCCGGTTCGAGGATGCTTTCCCTGTCAGGTCGTTCCACTTCGCCAAGGGGTCGCGGAGTTATCCGGGTCTGTACTGGTCGGCGACGGTGAACCGGCACGTGGGGTACGAGTCGTGGCTGGAGCGGGATCATCTCAGACTTCTGGACTTCGACCGGCGGATCGGCGGGGTCTCGTCACAGCCGTTCCGGATGAGCTGGCTGCAGGAGGGAGTCGTGCGGCGGCACACGCCCGACTTTTTCGCCCGTGGTGTCGACGGCACAGGGATCGTGATCGACGTGCGGGCCGATGACCGGATCGGCGAGAGGGACGCCGCTGCCTTCGCGGCCACTAAGACGGCCTGCTCCGAAGTGGGCTGGGAGTTCAGGCGGGTTGGGATTCCCGATCCAGTGTTCATGGCAAACGTGCGGTGGTTGGCGGGCTATCGCCACCCACGGATCCACCGGGCCGAGGTGGGCCGTCGTCTGACGGAGGTGTTCGCTGCCCCGACCGGCCTGCTGCACGGTGCTGCCCAGGTGGGGCCTCCGATCGGGGTACTGCCGGTGCTCTTCAACCTGTTGTGGTCCGGGGTACTGGTTGCGGATCTTCGTGCCGAAGTCCTCGGCAACGGAACGCTGGTTCGTACGGCCGAGGAGGTACTGCGATGAACGGTGGACGGCCGGGTGTGTTGCGGATCGGTGATCGGGTGGTGCTGGCAGGGGTCCGTCATACGGTGACCGGTCTGGCCGGGACGCTGGTCCATCTGGCCGACGAGCGCAACCGGGCCAGCGCGGTCAGCCTTCCGGATCTGCTGTTGCGGGCAGAGGTCGAGTCCGGTCCGGCACCCTCGCTTCCGCGCCTGCCGTCGGCCAGATTTCACGGCCTGCCGGCCAAGGCGGTCGAGGATGCCTCCTGGTGGGAGCCACACATCATCGAGGTTCTGACCGGTCTCCCTCCCGGGGCGGCCCCCGGCGCCCAGCCGTCGGGCCAGTACGACCCGGCTACGCGCTCACTGGCCGAACGGGAGGCGGCCAAGGCTGCCGAGCTGATCGGTTCAGGACATCCCGGAGTCAGCTCCGGGACGGTCCGGCGGAAGCGTCTGCGCTACCAGGCTCAGGGGGTGGCGGGTCTCGTCGATGGCCGGGCCGACCGAGCACGTCCGTCCACAGGCCACACCGACTCAAGAGTGGTAGATGTCCTGCGGCGCGTGCTTGTCGCTGAGGAGACCGCGCAAGGCCCCAGCCGAACGGTGGAGTTCTTTCGCTGGCGAGTCGAGCAGATCCTGGAGAGCGAGTTCGGACCCGGCGTGGTCCCACTCCCGTCGCGCGCCACCTTCTACCGGCTGTTCCGCAAGCTGTCCGCAGGGCAGCACACAACGGGCTCGGCCCGCACCCGCCGGTCGCTGGCCGGCCGTCCGCAGGGGCCGTTCGGGCAGGTGACTCCGGTGCGTCCCGGCGAGTTGATGCAGATCGACTCCACTGCGCTGGATGTGCTCGTGCGCCTGGACAGCGGCACGCCGCGGCGCGTGGATCTCACGGCCGTGATCGATGTCGCGACGCGGACCGTGACCGCGGCGGTGCTGCGGCCGACGACGAAGTCGGTCGACGCTTCGCTGCTGCTGGCCCGCACGGTCGCCCCGGAGCCGATGCGTCCGGGCTGGGCGGATGCTCTGCGAATGTCCCGGTCCGTCCTGCCTTTCGTCCACCTGCACGGACTCGACGAGCGTCTCGCGCATGCAGCGGCGCGGCCGGTGATCGTGCCGGAGTCGATGGTCTGCGATCACGGCATGGTGTTCATCTCGGACAATTTCCGCTCCTCATGCCGGTGGCTCGGCATCGACTTCCAGCCCGGCCACCTGGGCACTCCCACCGACAAGCCGCACATCGAGCGAATGATCGGGACGGTGGGGACACAGTTCCTGCAGTACGTTTCGGGCTACCTCGGCTCCTCGGTGGAGCGCCGGGGCCGGGACAACGCCGCACAGCCGTTGTGGTCACTTCCCGAGCTGCAGGATCTGCTCGATGAATGGATCGTGGCCTGTTGGCAGAACCGTCCGCACGACGGCCTGCGCGATCCTGTCTCGCCTGGAAGAACGTTCAGTCCGAACGAGAAGTACGCCACGCTGATCCAGGCTGCGGGATACGTCCCGCTCGCACTGTCCGGTGAGGACTACATCGAGCTGCTGCCAGCGAAATGGCGGGCCATCAACGCCTACGGCGTGAAGATCAACCATCGCGTCTACGATGACGCCCAGCTGAACGGACTGCGACGCCAGCCGTCTGGAGTCACCGATCGCAAGGATCTGTGGGAGGTCCACACCGACCCCTACGACGTGACCCGGATCTGGGTGCGGAACCACCATCACGGCGGCTGGATCACCCTGTTCTGGAAGCATCTGTCCACAGCCCCGGCCCCGTTCGGCGAACTGCACTGGAACAACGCGATCAGTGAACTGCACGACAGTGGCGTCACGGATCCCGCTGAAGAAGAAATCGCGGCAGTGGTCGGCAAGTTGCTCCAGCGTGCGCACGACGGTCCGCCCGGAGCCTCCAAGGAGAAGACTCCACCCCGGCGCAAGCGGCGGCGCCCCAACGCGCTTGGCCGTCCGGCCGTCCTCGATACATCCGCCTCGCGCGCCCGCCCTCCGGACGAGCCCGCGTTCGAAGAGCCCGAGACCGATCAGCCTGACGAGGACGACTCTCTGGCAGACGTCGTACCCCTCGGCATCTTCGACGCCCGCAAGGAGGCCGAACGACGGTGGTGAGCACTCCTGCCCCAGTGCACTCCGACATGCCCCGCGACACCACGCTGACCCTGTCGGGCTGGCGGCGCTTCGTCGACTCCTCGCCACCCCAACTGGCGCTTCTCCCTGACACGAAGTGGACGCAGCTTTCCGTCGCGGATCGCGACACCTATGACGAACAGCGCATCGACTACCACTCAGAGATGATCGTGGTCGCGACCTCCGCGGTCCGCGAGGTCACACACCAGGGGCGGCTGCTCACCCTGCTGAACCGGCGGGAGATCAGCGCCCGCAGAGGGCTGATCGTCTCCGGCCCGTCGACCACCGGCAAAAGCACGGCGCTCAAGCAACTCGGCCGCACCCACGAACTGAACGTAAGGCAACGTCATCCGGGTACCGACCGGATTCCCGTCGTCTACGTCACGACGCCACCCAAGGGCTCCCCGCGCAAGCTCGCCGTTGAGTTCGCCCGCTTCCTCGGCCTGCCACCGATCAAACCGCGCTACAACGTCACCGACATCGCGGACGCGGTCTGTCACGTGCTGTCCGAGGCACGCACCGATCTGGTGCTCGTCGATTTTACCGACCGCGGGCAGTGCCGCCCGTGATGTCCGTCTGGGCCTGTGACGTGGGCGTCATGGGCTCGTTTACCGACCGGGACCGGGACGTCTGTCATGTTCCGGAGTCGGTACGGAGGACGAGTGGTACGGCACCTGGTGGTCGGGGACTTGAGGGTCCAGCAGATCGAGAGGAAGGACGGGCGGCGGTCGTGGACGATCGTCTGGCCTGAGGGCACCGTTCATCCGGAGGCGGACAGGTTCCTGCGTGAGCACGAGGGCTCGGGAACGCAGAGGACATACGCGTACTTGCTGGTGGACCATCTACGGTGGCTGGAGCGAGAATGCCTGGGCTTCGAAACTGTCCAACTGCGGGATCTTGAGAGGTACATGGGTCTCGTCGGCGCCGAGGTCCGCATGCCGCTCGGCGAACCGTGGCGCCTGGGCAAGCGCCCCTACGGGCGGTCCGCGCTGTCGACCGCCGCAGCCTGCTTGAAGGGCTTCTACCTGCACCAGGCATCCCTCGGCATCAACAGCGAGCTCGGCAAGAAGCTCGACAAGTCCCGGCTGCCCTCCCGAGTGGACCGCCGTCGCTCGTTCCTCGGACACGTGAAGTCCTCGCTGCCCACGAACCCACTCGCGCCGAAAGGCCCGCACCGCCGACACCCGAAGATGCTCCCCGACGGCGCCCGGGAGAAGCTGCTGGAGGTCGCGAACGCCGCCCGGGACCGGCTGGTGATCACCTGGCTCGCCGACGGCGGGCTGCGGATCGGCGAGCTTTGCGGGCTGCACCTGGTCGACCTGCATCTGCGCGAGAACGCGGCCTGCCACGAGTGCCGCACCCCGCACGTCCACGTCTGCCACCGTCCCGGCAACCCGAACCGGGCCGAGGCGAAGACCAAGGAGCCCTGGAAGGTCGAGGGCGGGACGGTGACCGGCGGGCTGATCAAGCGGGTCAGCCCGGCGATGGTGCACACCTACTTCGAGTACGTCACCACCGAGTACCCGCGCGGGGCCGGGCACGGCATGCTCCTGGTCCAGCTGCACGGCGGCGATGCCGGGCAGCCGTGGGCGCCGGTCGGGGCCCGCCGGATGCTCGGCCGGGCCGGGAAACGCGCCGGGCTGGGGATCGTGAAGCCCCATGCTTTCCGACACAGCTTTACCTCGGCGGTTCTCGATGCCTCGGACGGCAACACGCTGATCGCCCGGGACGCGGGCGGCTGGGCCTCGGCCGCGATGGTCGATGAGGTCTACGGGCACGTCGATGTCCACGATCCCGTGTTCGATGCCGCGCTTCGTACGGTCTGGGGTGAGGGCCGGTGAAGCGGGTGGAGTTCCTACGTCCGCTCTACGCGGAGCGTCCGGACCGGCAGGAACGCGACCGGCTGGAGATTCTCACGGCGCTGATCAACGCGCCGTCCTTCGATCCGGTCTTCCGCGCCGACATCATGCGGATCCCGCGCGGTCACGCCATCTACCGGTGGGAGTGCGTGGTTGCCGGCTGCGAGCGAGCGCGGGGCGGCGGGGATCTGTGCTCGATCCACCGCCAGGAGTGGGCCCAGGCGAGGGAGCGCGGGATCGGCAAGGCCGCGTTCATCGCCGCGGCCCAGCCGCTGGGTGCCTTCGCCTCGCGGGAGGACGCAGTCTGCCGGATCTGCCCCGAGCGTCCCGCCGACCGTCATGACCTGCGGCTGTGCCAACGTCACCGCACCCGGTGGAAGCTGCACCGCCAGCAGCACGGAGAGGACGCGGACTTCGCCGACTGGGTCAGCCGCCAGCAGATCTTTCCTGGCTACGGTCCCTGCCGGGTGGTGGTCTGCCCCTCGCTGGCCGACTCCCCGCTGGGGCTGTGTCCCGGGCACGAGGCCCACTACCGCAAGCAGGGACGGCCCGGCGGGGCGAGCCTGCCGGACAGCTGGTGGCAGCGCTACGAACACCACGGGGCACCGGTGCCAGTCAGCTTCCGCAACGAGGAAGCCTTCCGCTCCTGGTGCTGGCGGGAGACCGCGCTGCCCTGGCCGGGTCAGCTCAACCTGCGCGGCCTGCGACCGCTGGTGCGGGCCGAGCTCCAGTGGGGGATGTTCGTGCACACCCAGCGCCCGCGGGCGAGCCGCTGGGACCTGGGCTGGGTGCAGAAGCTGGTGACCATCTGCCGGACCGACAACGTGAACTCGCTGATCGATCTCGACCTGCGAAGCTGCAGCCAGTTCACCGGCGGCATCGCCAAGGAGATCCTCCACGAGCTGCGTCTGGTCTACTTCACTCCCGAGCAGGCCAAGGAGAGCGGCTTCCTGGAGGTTGAGCACTTCGGCGTCCGCTTCGCCCACCGCAGCGGCCATATCGATCTCAGCGGCATCCCGCAGCGCTGGCTGCGGGACCTGACCTGGGATCACCTCGCGGACCTGCTGCGGTCGCCGCGCTGCCCCCGCACCGCGGGTGTCCTGGACGACCTGCGCCGGGCCGCACTCGAACTCGGGGTGCTCCTGGAGCTCGATGCACCGGGCGGCGGCCACGATCCGACCGTGCTGCGAGGCGAGCACGCACAGCGCTTCGTCGCCGATCAGCGCCATCGCGAACGCGATGGCCTGCCGTCCCTGGCGGTCAAACGCCCCGGCGGCTCTCCCAGCACCATCACCCTCATCACCCGGAGCATCGTCTTCAACGCCGCCCGGCGGCTGCTGCGGGAGGCGATGGACAGCGGGACGGCCGAACGCCTCGGTCTGAGCCGGGAGTTCATCACCGCCATGCCCGCCGCAGGTGCTTCGACAGTGCGGGCTCGCCGCCCGTTCCCCGACGAGGTGGCCCGCGCCCTGGCGGACGAGGGGAACCTCGCCCGCCTGGCCGGCAGCGACACCCTGGACCTGGGGATGCGCGACATCTGGGAGGCGACCGTCATCACCGGCCGGCGCATCGGCGAAGTCCTCAAACTGCGGTGGGACTGCCTGGGCCGCTACGGCGGACTGGCCATGTTCTGGCACGACCAGACCAAGGTCGGCAACTACGACGCGGCGATCCGTATCCCCGAGCGTCTCTACGAACTGCTCGCCGCGCGGCAGCGCAAGACCTTGGACCGCTTCACCGCCGAACGCGGCTACCGCCCGACCGGCACCGAACGCGCCCGGCTTGCACTGTTCCCCACAACCCACCGCAACCCGGACGGCACCGTGTCCCTGACACACCAGTGGTTCTACAGCCGCTTCCGGCCCTGGGTCGACGGCCTCGACCTCGGTCACTACGTCCCCCACCAGGCCCGTCACACGCTGGCGACCAGCCTGCTGCGGGCCGGGGCGAGCCTGACCCACATCCGCTGCTACCTCGGCCAGGTCTCCGACCGCATGGCCGAGCACTACGTCCACCTGACCAGCGATGATCTGGAGAACGTCCTCCAGCACGTCTGGGTCGCCGGCCCCGGCACCGCCCACCCCGGCGAACTCCTCGCCGGGGAGTCCACCCCGCTCACCCGTGAGCAGGCCCAGGCCCTCGCCATTGATCTGTCCCGCCGCAGCACTCCAGCCGAGGGCGGGTTCTGCACCTTCCAGCCGGTTGTCGACGGCGGCGCCTGCCCGTGGAATCTGGACTGCCACAGCTGCGACAAGTTCGTCCTGTCCGGCGCCGATCTGCTCTACTGGCGGCGCAAACGCGAGCAGTGGCGGCTCCTGGCCGAAGGTGCTCCCGACGACGCCACCGCCGACTACCTCCACCGCTACTTCGAGCCCACCGCCCGCGCCATCGACGGCCTGGAGAAGGCGCTGGCCGGCCTCGGCCTCCTCGACGACGCCCTCGCCCTGGACCTGCGCAAACCACAGGACTACTTCCAGCGCGTCTGGTCCACCGCCTTCCGCGCCGCCGATCTGGCCGACGCGGGCAGCGATGAGCACAGCGAGTACAGCGATACGTGCACAGCCGACGACGACCCCGAACGGCACATCGCATGAAGACCGCCACCGTTCCAGAACCCCGCACGGCCGCCGCCCTGGCAGCCCGGCGCCGCAAGACCGAAACCGCTCTCCAGCGGGTCCACGAGGCCATCGCTCGGATCCGCCGCGAGAAGGCCCAGGTCAGTGTCGCCGCTGTCGCCCGCCGCGCGGACGTCTCGCGCACCTTTCTCTATGACAACCCCGAGGCCAGAGCCGCGGTCGCTTCCGCCATGGCGGAAGCCGGCGAACGACGGACCCAAATGCTCGCCGCGCAGGACGACGTGCGAGAAGCAACCTGGCGCGAGCGGGCCCTGAACGCCGAAGACGGCCTCAAGGCCGCTCACGCCGAGATCCTCATCCAGCGCACCCGCATCGGTGAACTCCTCGGCCAGATCCGCGACTTGCAGGCCGAATGGACCGAAGAAGCCGTCCAGCGGATCACCACCGAGAACACCACCCTCAAGCAGCGAGTCCGCCAACTGACGGCCGACAACCGCACCCTCGACGAGCGGCTCAAGGCCGCCCGCTCCAACCTTCGCTTCCAGGACCGTCGCGTCGCCGACCTCGAAGCCCAGATCGCGGGCACCTGACAACCCGCGGGGTGCCGCTCAGTCCGGTGACCAGGGGAAACCCGTGGCCACCGGACCGTTCCCTATGCCAGGCTCCGGCATATGGAGCCCCACAACGAGCAGGCCGCAGGCGAGGTCCTGCATCAACGCGGCTGGCGCAAGGCATTCACCGTTCAAGAGATGGTCGACAAGTGGGCCTGGCTCGTGGGCAAAGTCGAGGACGGTTACAGCGACCTGGTGGACGAATACACCAACGACCTCTACAGCCGGAACTGGCTGCACGAGGCGTGGCCGATCCTCACTGAGCGCGTGATCGTCCAATGGACCCCGCAGATCAAAGCCCTCGACGACCGTTTCCGGGCTGCCACCGTCTTCGACGACGGCATCGCCTTGTCGCAGTTCCACCGGATCAGCGGAGTCGACCCCATCGACATGTGGTGGTGGCGGCGCCACCCTCGTCTACTCGTCGGCGATCTCGGCCGCTCGCTCCGCTCGGCGGGCGCCACCGACTGATCTCGCCAGGACAACGCACGAGACCCCACCGAGCCGTGGTCCCCCCGTCACCGCCTTTCGTTGGCTCCGCAATGGAGCCTTCTACGAATCGCAGTCGGTGGCCGCAATCACCTGACCAGCGGCTCAGCCAAGACGACGACTCGATCGGCCTCGATATCGAAGCCGAGCACCGGGTGGCCATAGCCGCCCTCCGGATCCATCAACACCGGCTTGCTCAGGCGTCGCCCGATCTCCCGCAAGAAGCCACAGAACACATCAAGTCGCTCCTGGCCCTGCAGCTCCCGCAGGTCAACATCGAAGTCGATTTCATCGTCGTCATGGAAACGGAAGATCGCCAGAACATCGGCAGTCGGCCAGACCCGCAGGTTCGGGCACTCAGCGTCCGCCGGGCGGGACAGCGCGGTCTCCGCTTGAGGCACCGGCAGCACCGTCTCGCCTTCGGAGTACTGGCACTGCCAACCTCTCGCCTCGACAAGATCGAGGACCGCCTGCCAGTCCTCCACCGAGGCATATGGGACACGCACGTCCGGCAGCGACCCCATCAGGTCCGGGTCGAAGAAACAGCTCACGTCATCCCACAGCAGATCAGCCACATCACCATGCTGCCCGGCTCCCCGATCCATCGCAGCCCCGTTTCCCTTGGCCAAAGGCATAGGGGCACCCCCCCCGGATCACTCGGACGGGCGACAACATCGACCCCAACTCGCCGTCACGGACATGTAGTCTATGAATCGTCGCAGTTCAGAGCCGGTATCCGAGCTCCTGCGGTCGGTAATGTCGACGAGATCCACAACCTCGACCTGACCACCCGCTACGGCGCGGAAGCCTCCGACCAGCTCAAATACCTCTCCGAACGGATCGCGGCAACCTTCGTCCTGGCCGGGCTCGACATCGAGACCAGCTCCCTGTTCCACGGAACCCGGGGCCAGCAGATCGCCGGCCGCTACACCGTCGTCCCCTCCAAGCCCTTCGGCCACCGCAACCGCGCCGACCGAGAGCAGTGGCAGGCCCTGATCGCCACCATGGAGGACTCCCTGCGACTGCACCGCCACCAGGCGGGCACTCTGCTCGCGCTAAGTTCCTACCTGCACGAACGCGCCGACGGCCTGATCGGAAGTCTCTCCCAACTGATCCGCGAAGCGGCAGTGGAGGCCATCGACAGCGGCACCGAGAAGATCACCAAACGCATGCTCGAAGCCATCGAGCTGGACCACGCCGCCCAGGAAGCTCAGCCCGAGCCACCCCGCGCCAAGCGGGGCCGCAGGAAGGCGGCCTGACCCGTGGAGCCCTGGGAAACTCCCGTCCGGCCCTTGCCCGTTCCGCTGCCACCGGTCCACGGGGAGGTCCTGGGCTGGTACCTGCACCGCCTCGCCGAGGCCAACTGCACCACCCCGGGCCGCATCGCACAGGTGTTGACCCCTTCACGCAATACCGTGATCGGGAGGCGGATGGACACCTTCGGCCACTGGACACCACAGCTGGTAGCCCGCTTGTCGCTCCTGACCTCGACACCGGCCGCCGCTCTCCAGCGACATCTGCCCGCGCTCGCACGGCGAGCCGCACGCGAACGAGGCGAAGCCGTACTCATGCGGCGTGATCACTATCTGCCTTGCCCGCACTGCCTGCACAGCCGAGGAATCACTCAGCCCGTGCTGGCCCACATCCCACCGGCCCTTCGCCTCTGCCACAAACACGCCATCTGGCTCGACGGGAATTCCCACTACCGGGTGGGGCACCTGCCGGGGCTGATCGCGGCCCAGCAACGACATCTGCGAATCGCGAGCCGCTTCGCCGACACTCTCGGCGCCGCGACCAGGGAAACGGACGGCCTTGTCCGTTCCTGGTTGATGATCAAGTCCCAACCGGCCCTGCTCGACCGCTGGCGCGAGCGCCTCGCCCGGCTCCCCACCCGGCCGTCCCGCAGCGAGATCGTCCGCCTGGTATTCGATGAGCGCGAACGCATCGTCACCTACCCGGAGTTCGTCTCCCTGCTCGAAATGATCGCGGATCCTCGCTGGCGGGCCCGCCGCGTCCTCGACCACGACGGCCTCACCGCCGACCAACACCGGCACGCGATCGACACCGTGTTCTCCGAGGCCGAGCGGCGACTTGGCGTCCCCACGCTCCGCGTCATGCCCGAGCGCAAGCTATTCCACAACGACCCTCTGTTCCGCTGGATCGACCCCCGGGGCAGAGTCCGGTTCCCGAGCACCTACACCGGGAATCCCGGACGCCCCCGTCCCAGGAGAAGTGCGCAACCCCAGCTCACACCCACCATCGCCGCTCAGATCCAACGGGACACCTCGCTGTCGCAAGAGCGACCACATCAGAGCAGCCACCTCCAGCGGGACGCCCAGCCCCCGAAACGTCCCAGCGAAAGTGACTGACACCTGGTCCAGCCCCTACAGCTCGATCACTTCCACTGGGAACGGACATCGGCTGTCACATTTCAGCTTGTCCCGTCTCACGCGACCCGCTCCAATCTCACCAAAGCTGATCCGATCCGGGCCTGCGTCTCACTGAACCTGCTCCGCGGTTGACCACCGGGGACTGCTGCAGGGTTGGGTGACACCTGACCTGGCTTGCTGAGAGGCGGCCTGGAAGGATGTTGCAGTGCCCAAGCCGTATCCGAAGGAGTTCCGCGAGGACGTCGTGCGGGTTGCGCGTAACCGTGAGCCCGGCGTCACGCTGGAACAGATCGCCGCCGACTTCGGGGTCCACCCGATCACGCTGTCGAAGTGGCTGCGCCGCGCCGAAACCGACGAGGACGCCAGGCCCGCGAGGGCGTCGGGCGAGTTGGCCGAGCTGCGCGAGGCCCGCAAGCGTATCCGGCCCGCCGCCGACCGCTACGGCCCCGGAGCTAAAGCGCGTTACCGCGCCTCGACCTCAGACAGTTCTGAGAGGCCGTCCGGGTGGACCTGACACTTCCCGCCCTGGGAGACGGTCTACGGCTACTTCGCGAAGTGGCAGAAGGACGGCGTGTTCGTCCAGCTCAACGGCCTGCTCAGGGAGTTGGTGCGGCAGAAGAACGGCCGCAACGCCAGCCCGTCGGCCTGCGTGATCGACGCGCAGAGCGTGAAGACCTCCACCAGCGTCCCCGCCACGAGTCAGGGCACGGATGCGGGCAAGAAAATCGTGGGCAGGAAGCGGAGCATCGTGACCGACACGCTCGGCCTCCTGCTCGCGGTGTTGGTCACCGCGGCCAGCGTCCAGGACTCCGTGGCCGGCACCCAACTGCTCGACCAGGTCGCCGCCGCCCACCCCGGCATCCGCAAGGTATGGGTCGACGGGGGCTACCGCAAGCACCTCATCGAACACGCCGCCACCCTCGGCATCGACATGGAAATCGTCGCCCGCACCCCCGGGACCAGGGGATTCACCCCGATACCGAAACGCTGGACAATCGAGCGGACCTACGGCTGGCTCATGCTCCACCGCCGCCTGGCCCGCGACTACGAAACCTTCCAGCCCGTTCCGAAGCCATGATCCACCTAGCCGTGACCGACCTCATGGCCCGCCGCCTCACCGGCGAGACCACCATCTCCTGGCGCGACCCCGCATAGCCACATCAACCACGGATTCCGGGATGAAACACCGGGAGAAAACGACCTCTCAGGGCTCAGTCTGGGAGGCGGTCCACGAGCCACCAGGCCGCGCTGTTGGCGGCGAGCTTGCCGTCATCGCAGGGGAGGCTGGACAGCAGTGGTTTTCCGGGAACGGGTGCGGTAACAGGTGCGTTGGTGAAGTTCACGGCACACACGAAGCCTGGCCCCCGGCCGAAGACCACTGTGTCCGGGTGGCCTGGCAGCCAGCGCAACGTGGCGTCGCGGAGCGAGGTGAGGCTGCGGCGCAGTTGCAGGGCGTCGCGGTAGAGGTGCCAGCTGGACTCGCTGTCATGACGCTGACGCTGCACGGAGTACCGGGCGAACGAAGGTGGCTGCGGAAGCCACGGCTGGTGCGCCGGCGCGTCGCAGAAGCCGAACGGCGCCTGCTCCCCCATCCAGGGAAGCGGTACGCGGCATCCGTCGCGGCCTTTGGCCGGGTCGCCGGTCGCGGCCACGATGGGGTCAGTCAGGGCGTGCGGCGGCAGGTCGGTAACCTCGGGCAGACCGAGTTCCTCGCCTTGATAGAGGTAGGCGCTGCCGGGCAGGGCCAGCATCAGCAGCGCCGCCGCGCGGGCCCTGGCCGCGCCGCGCTCCGGATCCGGTTCCTCGCCGGGCAACGCCCCGCGGCTGTACCGGGTGGGGGTGCGCTGCTGATCGTGGTTGTTCAACACCCACGTAACCGGTGCACCGGTGGACGCGATGTCTTTCAGGGCGCCGTCTATCCGGGCACGGAAGGCCGCAGCGTCCCAGGGGGTGTGCAGCAGGTCGAAGTAGAAGGCCTGGTGGAGTTCGTCGGGGCGCAGATAGGCTGCCTGGTCCGCGGGCGTGGGTACCGCCACCTCTCCGACGAGGGTGCGCTCCCGTCCGTCCCGCGCGGTGTAGGCGTCGCAGATCGCCCGCCAGCGGCGCCAGACCTCGTGCACCTCCGGCCGGTTCCAAGCCAGCGGGTTGACCGCGTCACGCGCGTCCTCGTCGGCAGTGGGGTCTGGCGAGTCGGGCAGCTCCGGGTGCTTGAACAGCCCGACCGCGACATCGATGCGGAAACCATCCACTCCGCGGTCCAGCCAGAAACGCAGTACGTCGTCGAAGGAGTCCGCGACCTGCGGGTGACGCCAGTTGAAGTCCGGCTGGTGCGGGGTGAACAGATGCAGGTACCACTGCCCGGGGCGGCCGTCGGCCTCCCGAACCCGGGTCCAGGCCGGACCGCCGAACATGGCCCGCCAGTTGTTCGGCGGCAACTCCCCCTCATGGCCGCGCCCGTCGGCGAAGTGGAACCGGGCACGGGCGGCGCTTGCCGGTTCGGCCTCAAGCGCCTCGCGGAACCACGGGTGCTCGCGGGAGCAGTGGTTGGGGACGACATCGAGGATGACCTTGAGTCCGAGTGCGTGCGCGTCGGTGATCAGCCTGTCGAATTCGGCGAGGTCACCGAAGAGCGGATCGATCGCGCAGTAGTCGGCGACATCGTAGCCGTGGTCATGCTGCGGGGACGGGAAGCAAGGGCTGAGCCACAGCCCGTCGACACCAAGCATGGCCAGATAGGGCAGTCCGGCCCTGGCGCCATGCAGGTCGCCCACACCATCGCCGTTTCCGTCGCGGAAACTCCGCAGATAGATCTGGTACATCACGGCGTCGCGCCACCACGGCACATCGGGGATCGCCATCGGACAGTGACCTTTCAAGCAGCCGGCACCGGCCGGCGGACGTCGGAGCCCGTAGGGCTCGGGAGGAAGGAGGTTCTGGCTGCGCGTGAGCGTGCGACTCATGCCCGCTCGGAGCGTTGGCGCGTATGTGCCGCCAGTGGGACCGGTGGCCGCGACGGCGCCCGGACAGCGGGGATGGGTCCGGACGCCCTCGAAGCCACCGGCCGGACACCTGCCTCGCTGCGGCGGAGTGCGGCCAGAGGAGGCGCGTTTGGTGAAGATGCCGTTCCTTGTGGGGCGGGGCACTTCCGGGTCAGCGGCTCAACCCAGATGGTTGATCGTTCATATGAGAGAGGCGCTGTGTACAGGCCCTCTTCGCCGTCAAGGCTTCGTAGGCAGCATCCGTACCCACTGCCGGACGCGCGTCAAGCGTGCGGCGGCACCGCACCATTCCGTTGATGTCGTTGATCCAGATGCGCGGCGGGCGCACGACGTAGGTGCGGGTCGGTTGAGTACGGGGGCACTGGGTGGGCCGCTCGTTCCGGGGCTCTGGCGGGTGGTGTCGAGGGTGAGCCGGCCAGATGTGGCGAAAGAGCTTCACAGGTCGAACTCAAGGGTGAAGCTCTGCCCGCTGTTGGGGACGGTGATCCTGTCGCCTGACGGCGCGGTTGTCGTGCCGTCGACACGGACGCCCTTCGGTTCGACGCCGTGCACGACGATGACGAGCTCGTCGCGGGCGAATCCGTCGAACCCGTCGCCGGTGACGGTGGCCTGGAGGGTGACGGTTTCCCCGGCGCGGGTCACGGCGAAGGCGGTTCGGATGCAGGCGCCCTGTGTCGCGTCGAAGGTCAGGCCGTCGTCCTCCTGCAGGAAGGATTCGTGGGTGGCTTCGTCGGCGGGGACGAACAGGTGCAGTTCCATCGAGTTCGGCGCGTGCCCATGGGTTGATGACGGCGCCTGGGCCCACATGGGGACGACCGCGCCTGCGCGGGCGTAGAGGGGTATGCGGTCCATCGGAGACTCGGCGACGACATGCCGTTGGCCGTCGTGGGGCTGGTCGGTGTACCAGTCGTACCAGTGCCCTGCCGGCAGGTACACCTGCCGGGTGGTGGCGCCTGCCTCGAGGACAGGGGCCACGAGCAGGTCCGGGCCGAACAGGTACTCGTCGTCGATGTCGCAGACCGCCGGGTCGTACTGATGGTCGAAGACCAGGGGCCTCTGCACGGGTGCTCCGGTCTCAGATGCCCGGACGAAGCTGCTGTAGATGTAGGGCAGCAGCCGGTACCGCAGGCGGATCGCGTCCCGCACGATGCTCTCAACGGCGTCGCCGAAGGACCAGGGGTACTGGTCCCGATTGCCCATGACCGAGTGGTTGCGGCAGAACGGGGTGAGGGCGCCGTACTGCATCCAGCGGGCGAACAGCTCGGGGTTGGTGTGCCCGTTGAACCCGCCGACGTCGGCTCCGACGAAGGCCTGGCCGGAGATCCCGAAGCCGGTGGCCATCGGGATGCTCAGCTTGAGGTGGTCCCAGTTGGCGACGTTGTCGCCCATCCAGTTGGCCGCGTACCGCTGGATGCCGGCCGAGCCGGCGCGGGAGAGGATGAAGGTCCGTTTGTCGGGCATGGCCTTGAGTAGCCCTGCGGTGGTGCCCATGGCCATGAGCAGCGCGTACTGGTTGTGGTATCGCTCGTGCGGGTACGCGCCCTTGCCGAACCGCATCCCCGTCGGGGAGATCCGGCCGGTTGCGGGCTCGTTCATGTCGTTCCAGATGCCGGCCAGCCCGGACTGGACGTGCGCCGCGTTGAGCTCGCCCCACCACTGACGCGCTTCCTGGGTGGCGAAGTCCGGGAACGCGGTGTTTCCCGGCCAGACCTGGCCGATGTAGATGTCCCCGCCCTCGGTCTGGCACAGGACGCCGCGTTCGACCGCATCGTCGAACACTGCGTAGCCGGGCTCGGCCTTGACGCCAGGGTCGATGATGGTGATGAGCCGGTAGCCGTCGTCCTTGAGGTGCGCCAGCATGGCGTCGACGTCGGGGAACAGGTCACGGTTCCAGGTGAATACCCGGTAGCCGTCCATGTACTCGATGTCCAGCCACAAGGCGTCGCAGGGGATGTCCTGCTCTCGGAGCTGGCGTGCCAGGGCCTCGATGCCGTCCTGGGAGTAGCGGTGCCACCGGCACTGGTGGTAGCCCAGGGACCAGATCGGGGGCAGACTCATCCGCCCCGTGAGCCAGGTGTAGGCCTCGAGGATTCCCGGCATGTCAGGGCCGGCGAACACGTACTCGGTGTACTGCCCACCTGCGAAGTGCACCTGGTACTGGCTGCCGTGGGTGAAGTCGTACGCCCCGCGGTAGCCGTTGTCCACGAAGGATGCCGCGATGTTCCCCGACCGGGCGTCCTGGTGGTAGGAGAACGGGATCGAGACGTAGTAGGGGTCGAACTCGGTGCTGAGGGGGTTGGCCCTCGGGTCACTCGCCTCACGCCCAACAGTGAACTCGCCGGTCGCCGAGGGGTTCAGGACGTCGGTGTTCCACAGCGTGAAGTCGCGGCCCTTGCGGTTATGCCGCCCCGTCTTCTCGCCCAGCCCGTAGACGGCGTCGTCGGGCCGGCACGTCCGGGCGAAGCTGAACGCGTCGTTCAGGGTGGCGTAGGTCAGGTACGTGCCGTCCCCGTCCTGGGCGGTCTCGAAGACCACAGACCCGTCCGGGCGATGGATGTCGATCCGGAAGGGGTCGAGCCACACCGACACCACCAGGCGCGCGGTCGTGAGGCGTGCCAGGGCGTCATCGATGGACACCTTGAACGACACGTCGGCACCGGTGGTATCGGCGCAGACCGCGAAGGTGGGCTGCTCGTCGAAGACACCCCCGCGGCTGATCTTGACGCGCACCACGTCGTCACGGACGACGTCGACGCGCAGCAGCTCGCCACGGACGTCCCCACACAGCTCGACGAGGAGGCCGGTGGGAGATTCCCGGACCGATTCGGCTCTGTTGAAGCGGACAAAGTGCTGGTCGAGACTCACGTCACTCTCTTTTCGGTGCTGCGCCGGATGTGTGCCCGGGCCTTAGGACTTGGAGCCGGACAGGGCGATGCCCTCGACGATTTGGCGTTGGGCGATCGCGAAGACGACGAGCAGCGGGGCCGCCGCCAGGGTGGTGGCGGCCATCAGGGCGGTCCAGTCGGAGCCGTACTGGCCTTTGAACTGGTTGACCAGCAACGGCAGCGTGAACGTGTCGTCGCTGTTGAGGAAGATCAGTGGGTAGAAGAAGCTGTTCCACTGGCCAAGGAAGGTGAAAATCCCCAGTGCCGTGAGCGGGGTGCGCAGCAGCGGCAGGATGATCGAGGTGAAGGTGCGGATGCGCCCTGCGCCGTCGAGCCGGGCCGCTTGCTCCAGCTCCAGCGGGATGCCTTTGATGTACTGCCGCAGGAGGAAGACGCCGAAGGCGTTGAACAGCGACGCCGGGACGATGAGCGCGGCGTGGGTGTCCACCCAGTGCAGCCAGCCCATGATGATGTAGAGCGGGATGATCGTGAGCTGCCCAGGGATCATCATCGTGGCCAGGAAGGCCATGAACAGCCCACGGCGCCCCGGGAAGTCGATCCGCGCGAATGCGTACGCGGCCATCGCCGAGGTGATGAGGGAAACCACGGTGACGGTGAGCGCGATGTAGGTGCTGTTCCAGAAACCGCGGACGAAGTCGGCGCCTTCGAAGGCAGTGCGGTAGCCCTGCAGGTTCCAGGCCTTCGGGAGCAGTTCGGGCGGCTGCGCGAAGATCTCGTCCAAGGGCTTGAATGAGGAGAAGATCATCCACAGGAACGGTAGCGCCATTGCGCCAGCACTGACGATGAGCACCGTGTGCAGCAGCAGCTTGTGATAGGCGGCGGGGCGGTCGCCCTTGGCGGCACTGCGTGCGGTGGCGTCGGCAGCGCGGGTGAGGGGGTTGGAGAAGATACTCATTCGGCGTAGTGGACCCATCTCTTCTGGGCCGCGAGCTGAAGGCCGGTGAGCGACAGCAGGGCCAGGAACAGGAGGAAGGCAAGGGCCGAGGCCTGACCGAAGTTGAACTCGCGGAACGCGATCTGCACGACCTCGTAGACGATCGTGCGGGCGTGGTCCGGAGCCGCGGTGTCCATGAAGACGTAGATGTAGTCGAACACCTGGAACGAACCGATGATCGAGGTGATGGACAGGAACAGGATCGTCGGCGACAGCAACGGAATGGTGACATGCCGCAGCTTCTGCCATTGCGAGCACCCGTCCAGCTCGGCGGCCTCCAGGTATGAGCGGCCGATGTTCTGCAGCCCGGCCATGAACATGATCAGCTGGTAGCCCAGTCCTTGCCAGATGCCGACGATGGCGAAGGCGGGGATGACGAACCGGGCGTCCTGCAGCCAGTCCGGTGCCGGTAGGCCGATTGCGTGCAGCGCGTTGTTGACGGGGCTGATCTCGGGGTTGAACAGCCACAGCCAGATCGCCGCGACGGCGACCGAGGAGGTGACCACCGGGGCGACGAACGCCAACCGGTAGAAAGAGGTCAGCTTTCCTGCGCGCTGCATCAGCACAGCGAAAAAGAAGGCGGTGAGCATCAGCCCGGGCACCTGCAGCACGGTGAACCAGACGGTGTTGAGGGCCGAGCGCCGGATGCGCTGGCTGGACAGGACGTCCAGGAAGTTGCTGATACCGGCGAAGGAGCGGGTACCGAAGCCGTCCCAGTGGGAGAAGGCCAGCACGAGCGCGAACAGCAGCGGGCCGACCATGAACACCACCAGCCCGAGCAGCTGGGGTGCCAGGAACACATACGCTGCGGCCGCGTCCCTGCGCCGTCGGCGCCGGGCTCCGTCCGGGCCCCCGGACGCAGGCTGCGCCCGGGTCCGGGGGCGGGTGGTGAGCGCGGCCATCAGGAGGCCCCGTTGAGCAACCGGACGAGCTTGCCGCTGAACGACTTCGCGGTCTGGTTGCCGGCCATGAACAGCTTGTTGACCAGCAGCCCGAAGTCTGAGGAGAGCTTGGGGTTGCCGGCAAGCTTCGTCGGCACTGCGTAGCCCTTGGCGGCGATGTCGTTGAAGAGCTTGGCGTGGGCGGGCAGGTTGCCCTCGGTGACGACCCTGTCCAGGCCCTTGACCGACGGCACGGCGTTGCCGCCGCCGGACAGGCGGAACGTCTGCCCTTCCGCGCTGACGTAGTTGCCGAGGAGCTCCAGCGCTTTCTTCTGGTTCTTGGCCTTGGCGTTGACCGCCAGCGCGGCCGTGTACACCGGCACGGGCATGATGTCCTTGCCGGACAGGGACGGGTAGGGGGCGATGTCGTAGCCGAACTTGAGCTTCTTGATGTTCGGCAGGACCCAACGACCGTACGTGAGAGTGGCCAGCTGGCCGGCGTAGAACAGCGCGTCGACGCCCTGGCCCTTGGGCAGCGAGCCGCCGTAGGTGATGTTGCCGGACTCGAGCTGCTCGAACAGCCAGGCGAGCGCCGCTTGGGCCTTGGGGTCGGTGTCGAAGACCGCCTTGCCGGTCTCGTCGAAGACGGTCCCGCCGAAGGTGGTGATGAAGCCGAACCAGTCGAACCACCCGCTGCCGATCACCAGGCCCTTCTTCTTGGTGGCACGGACCTTGTCGAGCAGATCGGTGAATGCGTCCTGGGTCCAGGTGCCGGCCTCGAACTGCGCGGCGGGGTCGGTGGTAACGCCGGCGTCGGCCAGGACGTCCTTGTTGAACCAGAACACCGTCGGGTTGCAGTCCACCGGCAGGCCGTACAGCCCGGGGCTGCCGTCGGCCGGCTTGCACCAGGGGAGCAGTCCCTCGTGGAAGTCACCCAGCTTGACCGGAGCCTTGCCACTGCCGAGGTAGTCCGTGAGGTCGAGGAGCTGCCCTGTCGCGATCAGCTTTTGCATCGAGCCATCGCCGACGTAGAAGGCGTCCGGCGCCGAGCCACCCGCGAGTTGAGACAGCAGCTTGGACTCGTAATCACCAACGACGGGCTGGAAGTTGACCTGGCCCCCCAGCTTCTTGGTCAGCTCCTTGGCGAACTCGCGGAAGCGCTCCGCCTCCCCGGGGTTGGCCCACGCGGACCAAGCGAGCGGACCCCCGGCTGCGCCGGGTCCACCGGCGGAGCCGCAGGCGCTGAGCAGCGGAGCAGCGGCCACTCCGGCCCCCGCGAACAGGCCCGCCTTGAGCAGGCCACGGCGGGCTATTGGCTGTCTGAAGGGAAGGTTGGACATCGTCATCGCCTTTCAAGGGTTCGAGCAGGGCTGGGAAGGGGTGAGAGCACGTGACAAGCGAGACGGGCAGGTGCACCCGATCGGGTCAGCTCCGGTGGTCGGAGCCGAGCTGCAGCCACACAGTGGTGTTGGCCGGCAGGAGGCCGTCCGCGATGGGACTGCTGGAGGCCAGTAGCCGCCCTGCGGGAAGCGGGCAGGAGGTGTCGCCGAAGTTGGTGACGCAGTGCCATCCGCCCGGACGGGCGAAGTGCAGGACGCCAGGAGCCGACGGGAGCCAGGTCAGCGCCTCCTCCTCGGTGATGAGGGCCCGCCTCGTCCTGAGCAGCTGCCGGTAGATGCCCAGCGGTGACTCAGGATCGAGCCGCTGGGTGGCAACGGCGTGGCGTGCGAAGTCGGCGGGCTGGGGCAGGTGCGCCGAAGCGTCGCCGAAGCCGAACGACGGGCCCACCGCGGTCCAGGGCAGCGGCACGCGGCACCCGTCCCGCCCCACCTCGACCCCCGGGTTGCGGTGGAACGCGGGATCCTGCCGCGCCTCGTCCGGGATGTCGGTCACCTGGTGCAGGCCGAGCTCCTCCCCCTGGTAGACGTACGTCGAGCCCGGTAGCGCCAGGATCAGCGCCGTCGCCGCGAGGGCACGCCGCTGCCCGAGCTCGGGGTACAAGTCCGCCGGGTCAGCGCCGGCTACCATCCACGTCTTGCCGTCCTGTCCTCCGGCGGCCTGACCGTCCGCGCCGATGAGCCCATAGCGGGTGGCGTGCCGGGTCGTGTCGTGGTTGGACAGCACCCACGTCGAGCTGGACCCGCTCTCCTTTGCCAGCGCGAGGTTGTCGGTGATGACCTGGTGGAAGCCGGCCGCGTCCCACGGCGCCTGAAGCAGGTCGAAGTTGAACGCCTGACCCAGACCTTCGGCACTGGCGTAACGGGGGCGTCGGTGCGCCGGCACGTGGGCTTCGGCGACGGCAAAACGCGGAGGGTCGTAGCTGTTGAACACCTGCCGCCACGACGCGTAGATCTCGTGGACCTCGTCGCGATCCTCGTAGGGGTGCGGGCCTTGCCATCCCTGCGTCAGCTCGGCCCACGTGGGCAGCGGCTCGGACATGTCCTTCGCGCAGGAGTGGGCGACGTCGACCCGGAAGCCGTCGACGCCCCGGTCCGCCCAGAAGCGCAGCGTGACCAGGAAGTCCTCACGGACGTCAGGCCTGTTCCAGTTCAGATCCGGCTGCTCCGAGGCGAAGAGGTGGAGATACCACTGGCCATCCTCGACGCGCGTCCAGGCTGGCCCACCGAAGACCGACAACCAGTCGGTCGGGGGCTGGGCGCCATCGGGGCCCTTGCCCTCTCGGAAGATGTACCGCTCGCGAGCATCGGAGCCCCGGCCCGCCGCAAGGGCCTTGCGGAACCATGCGTGACGGTTCGACGTGTGGTTGGGGACGATGTCAACGATGACCTTGATCCCCCGCGAGTGGAGGGCGGCGACCATCCGGTCGAAGTCCTCCAGCGTCCCCAGCGTCGGGTCGACGTCGCGGTAGTCGTCCACGTCGTACCCGCCATCAGCCAGCGCCGAGGGGTAGAACGGGCTGAGCCACACCGCGTCCACGCCGAGTGCCTGCAGGTAGTCGGCGCGCGACGTGATGCCGTTGATGTCTCCCACGCCATCGCCGTTGCTGTCGGCGAAGCTGCGCGGATAGATCTGGTACACCACTGCCTGCCGCCACCAGGTGGCATCGGGGCCGGGCGTGGTCGTGACTACGTCTTGGGGGCTGCGACTGACAAGCGTCATTGATGGGATGCCTCTCGAAGGAACCAGCAAGCCGGTTACTGTAGGGTTTAAATCTAGGAGTTAAATCTAAGAGGTGCGGTTAGTATGTGGAGCCGCCATGAGGGGGTCAAGGGGTATGACGGAAACAGCGCCATCGACGCAGCTGTTGCGCAGGGTCAACGCAGGTGCCTTGCTGACGATCATGCGGGCGTCCCGCAGCGTCATGACTGCCAGCGAGCTCGTGGAGGCGACAGGGCTGGCCCGTGCAACCGTCATCTCGATCTGCGACGACCTCATCGAGATGGGGTGGGTGAAAGAGCTGGAGAACCAGCGGGAAACCGCTGAGTACGTCAAGGGCAGGCCAGCACGCAGGTTCGCATTCGACGCCCGAGCCGGATACGTCCTGGGCATCGACATGGGGGATGCAAAGACCAGGGTGATGCTGGCAGACCTCTTGGGCGAGCCGCTTGCCAAGGTGACCCTGCCGTTCAGCAGCGGGGGTGCCCCTGCCGCCGAGCGCCTCGACGTCGTGAACCGTGCGGCGCTGGCCGCGCTCGAGGACGCGGGAGTGCCTGCGGCATCCGTGATGGCGGTCTCCGTGGGGGTGGCCGCTCCAGTCAGCCGGGACGGGACCGTGCTGACCGCCGATGACCACTGGCAGATGTACGACATCGACCTGCCGACAGCCTTTGCCGACCAGCACGGATGGCACGTCCTGATGGAGAACGACGCCAACCTGGCGGCACTGGGCGAGCGGTGGCGCGGAGCAGCCCAGGGCGTGGACGATCTCGCCGTCCTGCTCGCGGGCGACCGCATCGGCGCGGGAGTCTTCGAGTCCGGGCGGCTTCTGCACGGCAGCCGGGGCGGCTTCGGTGAGCTGGGCTACGTAGGCCTGCTCGAGGGGGTCGAAGGGCCATTTGGTCTGGCCACCCTCGCGCGCGAATGGGGCATGGAAGCTGTCCGGTCCGCCGCCGCGCCGACCTCACTGAGCGAGATGTGCCACAACTCCCCGGACGACCTCACGGCAGAAATGGTGTTCGCCGCCGCAGCCGGCGGGGATCACGTGGCTCTGAAGGTCCTGGACCGGCTGGCCACGTCCATGGCCCGGGTGATCGCATCCGTGAGCATCCTGCTCGACCCGGCACTGGTGGTCATCGGCGGCGCGGTCGCCGAGTCCGCCGACGCGATCATCCCAGACCTCACCGACCGGCTGTCGGCGTACACATCGACTCCCCCACTGGTCGCCGCCTCACAGCTGGGCGACGCTATCGTCTCCATCGGAGCCGTCCGGCACGCACTGGACTACGTCGAAGACCACGCCCTGGACATGCGGCCTGCCAATCAGGACCATCAAGTAGCCTAAGTTCGCGCTTTCACGAGGTGGGCTGTCCGACTGGTGATCACGTAAACGAAAAGTGCATCTGACCAGCGAGAATGAGGATTGTCGAGCTCGTTGTTCCCGCCGTCGCCGGAGGCGCTTTTCAGGTGAAGAAGCCTATCGGGTCCTACCCGCGTGTCCGCGTCGAGGGCGGTGGTCGGGGTGGTCTCCCAGGCCGGCGCCGTGCTGCTGGTCGAGACGGTCCGCACAGCAGGCCTGGATCAGGCGATATCGACGGCGCTGGCCCCCGTGGCGCAAGCCGCGGGCGGTGCATGGGGTATCGAACTGGCGACCTGGCGTAATCGGGAGTCGCGTTGCACCGGGCGGCGTGGACGCCTTCGCGTCGCAGCTGGCGGTGGACGCGCCGGGCTCCGTAGGTCTCCCCGGAGGCGGCGTATGTGCTCGACGAGCCGTTCGTCACGCAGGCGCCGGGCGGATACGGGCCGCCTGCGGCCGGCGTTGTATGCCGAGACTGACAGGTCCAGGTCCCGGCACACCGGCTCGACCCCGAAGTCGTCGCGGAGGTGGTTGATCACCGCGTCGGCCTCGTGCGGGGCTGGTCGAGCTCCTTCGCGAAAAACACCGAGCAGCTTTGAGGATCTCGTTGGCTCGCCGCAGCTCTGCTATGTCCTTGCGGAGTTGCGTGAGTTCGGTCCGCTCGGCTGTGGTCAGCAGGTCGGGCCGGCTGCCCTGGTCGGCTTCGGCCTGGCGGACCCAGCCCCGCAATGCTTCCTTGTGGATGCCGAGGTCTCGGGCCACGTGGGCGACCGGTCGACCGGAGGTCTGGACTTCGCGGACGGCCCGCTCACGCAGCTCGTCCGGGTACTTCCTTGGTGCAGGCATCGGACCTGTGTTCTCCCATCTGCCGAGGCGGGCATGCCTGGCTTCAGGGCCACTGCAAAATCCGGTTCAGCTCACTTCGATCTTGCTCGCGGCGGATAGCGGTCCCTGTGCGGTACAGCTCGATGAGCAGGGCGCGCATGGCCTGGCCGGTCGGCGTGAGGTGATAACGGGTGCGGACCGGGAAACCTCGCAGCCGCTTGAGAGCGACCAGCCGCAGTCCTCGAGCATGGCGGTGTAGGTGGCGTTCTTGTGCGACCCGGAGCGCAGGCGCTTGAGCAGCGTGGCCGAGGAGATGACGCCCTCCCGGACGGAGACCGCCACGCGCAGCAGGTGCCGGAACTGGGACTCGATCAGGTCCCAGTCGATCGTGTTCTTGCCAGGCTCCCCGAACAGGGCGTCGATGTGCACGTACGCGCTCCGCTTCGACGGCCGGTAGAGCGAATTCGGTGAGACGAGTGACGAGAACTATCGAGGCGAAGTAGATCCGATGAGACAGGAGCAAACTGGACCGTCTCAGTCCAACTGCTCCGCGCAGCTCACCGCGTCGGGGGCAGAGCAGGTTCAGCGAAAACAGGACAACATTTCAGCTGTCCTGTCTCTGCGATGTGTAGGCTGTCCCGCTCTTCTGCAGGCATGGACGACTGGGTCCCGGTCATGTGCAGGCAAGTTCTGGAGAGTCCGGCGCCGGTCGAGTCCTCGCGGAGTTCCAACGCCGCCTGCCCGTCGGCCTCCCGGGCCGGTCCCGCTCTCGTCGGACTCGGTCAGGAGCGCGCCACGGTCATGCGCCGCATCGCCCGCTACACGGAAGAGGAAGTGCAGTCGGTGCCCCGATCGTTGACCTTCACCTTGGGGGAGCCCACAACATCGGTGGGGCCGGGCGATGTGCTCGGCATGAGGAGGAGAGCGGGTATGGGGTTGCTGACCATCGGGGCGTTCGCGAAGGCGTCCCGGCTGTCGCCGAAGGCGCTGCGTCTCTACGACGAGCTCGGTCTGCTGACCCCCGCTCGCGTCGACCCGGTGACCGGCTACCGTCTCTACGCCCCGCACCAGCTGGACCAGGCCCGGCTGGTCGCCTGGCTCCGGCGCCTGGGGATGCCCCTGGCCCGCATCCAGCACGTCTGCACGCTGGAGGCAGGACCGGCAGCCCGGGAGGTCCGCGCGTTCTGGGCTCAGGTCGAGGCCGACACCGCGGCGCGGCGAGACCTCGCTTCCTTCCTCATCGGCCACCTGTCCTGGAAGGACCCCGCTATGTCTCCGACCGCCAAGCCCCTGGGAATCCGTTACGCCGCTCTTTCCGACACAGGCCTGGTCCGTGAGAGCAACCAGGACACCGCCTATGCAGGGTCCCGCCTGCTCGCCGTCGCCGACGGCTTCGGCAGCGGAGGAGCCCCCGCAAGCGCCGCCGCCGTCGACGCGCTCAAGCACCTCGAGACCGACAGCATCCCGGCAGGCGATCTCCTCAACCTCCTCGAAGACGCCATCGAACAGGCCAAACAGGCCGTCAACGGCGTCGCCGGACCCGCCTCATCGCCCGAAGAGGCCGGCACCACACTCACCGCAATGCTCTGGACCGGTTCACAGCTGGCCCTCGTCCACATCGGCGACTCCCGCGTCTACCTCCTGCGCGACGGAGAGCTGTTCCAGATCACCCACGATCACACCATGGTGCAGTCGATGGTCGACGAAGGACGCATCAGCCCGGAGGAGGCGGTCTCCCACCCCCAGCGGTCCCTGTTGAATCGGGCCCTGGGCCAAGGAGCTGAGGGCGCCCCCGACATGCGCCTGCACGACGCCCGGCGGGAAGACCGCTACCTGCTCTGCTCCGACGGCCTGTCGACCGTCGTTCCGACCGAAAAGATCCACCGGGTGCTCTCCGAGATCAGTGAGCCCGAGCAGGCGGTCCGCGAACTCATCGCCCTCGCCAACGGCACCGGCGGCCGCGACAACGTCAGCTGCGTGGTAGCCGACGTGACGGAGCTCCAGCAGTAAGGAGCCAACCGCATGCACTTCGAGTTGCACCGGATCCGCTCTCAAGAACTCATCCGTGAAGCCGACGGACACCGGCTCGCCCAACAAGCCAGGAAAGCCAAGCCGGCTCCCCGAGCCACGGCAGCCGACACGTCACGACCGACTCCACGGCGCCTGCTGGCTTGGCTCCGCGGATGAACATCACTGATCGCCCGGAGGACGGGCCGGCTTCCGCCCCGGGAGAGCCGGCGTCGGTCGTCGTCCCGCTCGCTCCGGTCCGACGTCACGCGCCTCGGTCGGCTTCCTTGGCTGCGCGCTCCAGACGGCTGCGGTGGTTCTCCCACCATGCCGCGTCACCCGGCGGGATGCTGGTGTTGCCCTTGGTCATCCCGACGGTGCCGTCCATGAGTTCCCGGACGATGTCGGCGTGCCCGGCGTGGCGGTGCGTGTCCGCGATCACGCGCACCACGGCATGGTGCAACGTCACCTCGTCCCTGCCGCTCGGCCACCACGGCACTCTGCCGACCGTGTCCAGCGCCAGCGCGTCGATCGTCGCGTCCGCGTGCGCCCATGCCCGGCGGTAGAGGTCCACGATGAACTCGCGTGACTCGTCGGCGGTGGCCCACATGTCCGCGTTGGGTTCAGCGCCGTCTTCGACCCAGGGCAGCGGTTCGCCGGACGGCCGGCCGAAAGTGTCGCCGAGGTAGCCCAACTCGACAGAGGCCGCGTGCTTCACCAGTCCCAGCAGGTTGGTGCCGGTCGGCGTCAGCGGGCGGCGGGCGTCGTACTCCCGAAGCCCCTCGAGCTTCCACAGCAGGGCATCGCGGGCGGACTGCAGGTAGAAGTGAAGGTCGGCCTTCGGATCCGATGCGTTCATCAGGCCAGTCTGCCGCTCGCGCGATCTTTCCGGCACAGGAAGGATTGACCTCAAGTCCGGTTGAGTTTCTACGGTCGTGTGCGTCGAACCATCCGTAGCGCGAACGAAGGAACAGGTCATGGAGTACTCGCACAGCGACGCAGACCTCCTCCAGCAGCCCATCGGTTACTGGAGCTGGGCCGCCTCCAAGGCGGTGGTCACCCGGATCCGGGGAGCCCTTGCCGAAATCGGCACCACACAGCCCCAGTTCTGGATCCTCGGACAGGTCGCCGGGGCCGGTCCCACGAAGACCCGCGACGAGGTGATCGCCGTGCTCAGCGGCTATCTCGGCGCGGGCGACCGTGCGATCGGCGACGAGATCGACGCCGTCGTGGCCCGCGGCTGGATCACCGAGGACGCCGACGGCGGGCTCGAACCGACCTCGGACGGCGAGGAGTTCTTCGGCAAGGGATCGGCTCTTCAGAAGGAGCTGTGGGCCGAGCGCCACGCCGGGATATCCGACGAGGAGTACCTGACCACCCTGAAGGTGCTGCAGCGGTTCATCCACAACACGGGCGGCCGGGCCTGGCACCACTAGATGATCGATTCCAAGGGGTCAGTGGTCATAGGCGGTCAGTGAGCGCAGGACGGGCTGTCCGGTGTGGTCGTTGTGCCAGATCGCGGCGGT
>NZ_JBVHTA010000063.1:0-31932 GCF_055566095.1 Streptomyces sp. NPDC027962 | reverse complement strand
CCCCCCCCCCCCCCCCCCCCCCCCCCCCCCCCCCCCCCCCCCCCCCCCCCCCCCCCCCCCCCCCCCCCCCCCCCCCCCCCCCCCCCCCCCACCCCACCCCCCCCCCCCCCCCCCCCCCCCCCCCCCCCCCCCCCCCCCCCGTGCGGCGGCCGAAGCCTCACCCCCGCAGCAGCCGGAGGGCCTACAGCCCCGCCGCCGCGCGCAGCGCGGCCACGCGGTCCGTGCGCTCCCACGTGAAGTCGGGAAGCTCGCGGCCGAAGTGACCGTACGCCGCGGTCTGGGCGTAGATCGGCCGGAGCAGGTCGAGGTCGCGGATGATCGCGGCCGGGCGCAGGTCGAAGACCTCGCCGATGGCCTGCTCGATCTTCTCGACGTCGACGGTGGCCGTGCCGAAGGTCTCCACGAACAGGCCGACCGGCTCCGCCTTGCCGATCGCGTACGCGACCTGCACCTCGCAGCGCGCGGCGAGACCCGCGGCAACCACGTTCTTGGCGACCCAGCGCATCGCGTACGCGGCGGAGCGGTCGACCTTGGACGGGTCCTTGCCCGAGAACGCGCCGCCGCCGTGGCGGGCCATGCCGCCGTATGTGTCGATGATGATCTTGCGGCCGGTGAGGCCGGCGTCGCCCATCGGGCCGCCGATCTCGAAACGGCCGGTCGGGTTCACCAGGAGACGGTAGCCCTCGGTGTCGAGCTTGATGCCGTCGTCCACGAGCTGACCGAGCACGTGCTCGACGACGAACTCGCGGATGTCGGGTGCCAGCAGCGAGTCCAGGTCGATGTCGGACGCGTGCTGCGAGGAGACGACGACGGTGTCGAGGCGGACCGCCTTGTCGCCGTCGTACTCGATGGTGACCTGCGTCTTGCCGTCCGGGCGCAGGTAGGGGATGGTCCCGTTCTTGCGCACCTCGGAGAGGCGGCGCGACAGACGGTGCGCGAGGTGGATCGGCAGCGGCATCAGCTCGGGCGTCTCGTCGCAGGCATACCCGAACATCAGGCCCTGGTCGCCGGCGCCCTGCTTGTCGAGCTCGTCCTCGTCGCCCTCCACGCGCTTCTCGTAGGCAGTGTCGACGCCCTGCGCGATGTCGGGAGACTGGGCGCCGATCGACACCGACACGCCGCAGGACGCGCCGTCGAAGCCCTTCTTCGACGAGTCGTAGCCGATCTCGAGGATCTTGTTGCGCACGATGGTGGGGATGTCGGCGTACGCCTTGGTGGTCACTTCACCGGCGACGTGCACCAGGCCGGTGGTGATCAGGGTCTCCACGGCGACCCGGGAGGTCGGGTCCTCCCGCAGGAGGGCGTCGAGAATCGTGTCGCTGATCTGGTCGGCGATCTTGTCGGGGTGACCCTCGGTCACGGACTCCGAGGTGAAGAGACGGCGGGACACATCGCTCCCTGGGGTTGCAGCGGCTGCTGGCTGATCATTGACGGACCGGCAGGGGGCTGCGCCCCGCGACGTTCCACGACCAGTTTATCGGTCGCACTCCAAGACCGGACACCCTGTCTCGCAGGCTGGGAGTCCACTGACCTGGGGCCACGGCCGTGACATCACGACGATAGCGTCTGCGGACTGAGCGATTCGCCACATTTCGCAGGTTTCTGCGGCGCGGCCCGTCGCCCGTTCGTGGCCCACTGTTCAGCCCGTCTTCGCAAGGATCTCAGACAAGCCGCGGCACGACGAGGTCCCAGACCGTGTCGGCCAGCGCTTCCTTGGGGCCGTGCGGCACCGGCGTCTCGCCGCCGTCAGCGGCCAGCACGACAGCCTCGTTCTCCTCGGCCCCGAACGTCTTGCGCTCCCCCACCTCGTTGACGACCAGCAGGTCGCACCCCTTGCGCCGGAGCTTGTCGCGGCCGTTGGCGAGCACGTCGTCGGTCTCCGCGGCGAAGCCCACGATCACCTGGTCGGTACGGGCCCGCTCCGCGGAGATCTCGGCGAGGATGTCCGGGTTGCGGACCAGGGTGACGACGGGGGCCTCGACACCGTCCTTCTTCTTGATCTTGCCCTCGGCATAGGTTGCGGGCCGGAAGTCCGCGACGGCCGCGGCCATGACGACGGCGTCGGCGTCCGCGGCGGCCTTCAGCACGGCCTCGCGCAGCTGCACCGCCGTACCGACGTGGACGACGTCGACGCCGGCCGGGTCCGCGAATCCGGTGTTGGCCTCGACGAGGGTGACGCGGGCGCCGCGGGCGGCCGCGGTACGGGCCAGGGCATAGCCCTGCTTGCCCGAGGAACGGTTGCCGAGGTAGCGGACCGGGTCGAGCGGTTCGCGGGTGCCGCCGGCGCTGACGACCACGTGACGGCCGGCGAGGTCGGGGGCGGCCACTCCCCTGGCCAGGACCCGGCGGCAGATCTCGAAGATCTCGCCCGGGTCCGGCAGCCGGCCCTTGCCGGTGTCGACGCCGGTGAGCCGGCCGACCGCGGGCTCGATCACGACGGCTCCCCGGCGGCGCAGCGTGGCGACGTTCTCCTGGGTGGCGGGGTGCTCCCACATCTCGGTGTGCATCGCCGGGGCGAAGACGACCGGGCACCGGGCGGTCAGCAGGGTGTTGGTGAGCAGGTCGTCGGCGAGGCCGTGAGCGGCCTTGGCGAGCATGTCCGCGGTTGCGGGGGCGACCACGACGAGGTCGGCGCGCTGCCCGATCCGTACGTGGGGAACCTCGTGCACGTCGGACCAGACCTCGGTCGACACGTCGTGACCGGAGAGCGCGGACCAGGTCGCGGCGCCGACGAAGTTCAGCGCCGACGCAGTCGGCACCACCTTGACGTCGTGCCCCGACTCGGTCAGCCGGCGCAGCAGCTCGCACGCCTTGTAGGCGGCGATCCCCCCACTGACCCCCAGGACGACCCTCGGCCTGCCCGCTGTTCCCTGTGCGTCGCCCATTGCGTCCGTCGCGTCCACTGCGTCTCCCCACTCGGATCGGTACGAGCTCGTCCGTAAGACCTAAATGATGCGACCTAATGACACACCACAGGCCCGGCGGATGCTCCGACGGGCCTGTGGTGAAGAACGTTGTGAAACCTACTGGGCCGGACCCTCGATGGCCTCGGAGGTCAGCAGACCCGCGTTGATCTCGCGCAGGGCGATCGAGAGCGGCTTCTCGTGGACGTGGGTGTCCACCAGGGGACCGACGTACTCGAGCAGGCCCTCACCGAGTTGCGAGTAGTACGCGTTGATCTGACGCGCGCGCTTGGCCGCGTAGATCACGAGGCTGTACTTCGAGTCGGTGGCCTCGAGCAGCTCGTCGATCGGAGGGTTGATGATGCCCTCGGGCGCGGTGATGGAAGAGGACACGCTATGCCTTCCGAAGAACTTGCAGAAAGATCGGACAAAAGATCAAACAACTTCCATCAAGGCTAGCAGCTCACGCGCCACGTCCTCGACGGAGGTGTTGACCAGGGTGGTGTCGAACTCGGACTCGGCCGCCAGTTCCACCTTGGCGACGGCCAGCCGACGCTCGACGACCTCCGGCGACTCGGTGCCGCGGCCGGTGAGGCGGCGGACCAGCTCCTCCCAGCTCGGCGGCGCCAGGAAGACGAGCTGCGACTCCGGCATCGATTCCTTGACCTGCCGGGCACCCTGAAGATCGATCTCGAGCAGCACGGGCTCACCCGCCTCGAGTCGGTCGAGGACCGCACGGCGGGGGGTGCCGTAGCGGTTGCCCGCGAACTCGGCCCACTCCAGCAGCTCGTCGCCGGCGACGAGCTTGTCGAACTCGTCGTCGGTGACGAAGAAGTACTGGACACCGTGCTTCTCGCCGGGCCTCGGCTTCCGGGTGGTTGCCGACACCGAGAGCCAGACGTCGGGGTGGACCTTGCGCATATGAGCGACGACCGTGCTCTTGCCGACCCCGGAGGGGCCGGAGAGCACGGTCAGCCGCGGACGTACCTCTGCTGCCATGCAGCGATTATCCAGGTTCTCGGGAGTGCCCGGGAACGTCAGGCGGCGCCGCCGCCGAACTCGCGCTCCAGGGAGGCGATCTGGTTGGAGCCGAGACCGCGCACCCGGCGGCTCTCGGAGATGCCGAGCCTCTCCATGATCTGCTTGGCGCGGACCTTGCCCACGCCCGGCAGGGACTCGAGGAGGGCGGAGACCTTCATCTTGCCGATGACGTCGTTCTCCTGGCCCTGCTTGATGACCTCGTGGAGCGAGGCGCCGGAGTGCTTGAGTCGATTCTTGACCTCGGCCCGCTCCCGGCGAGCCGCGGCGGCCTTTTCGAGCGCGGCTGCGCGCTGTTCAGGGGTAAGGGGCGGAAGAGCCACGCCTACGTCACCTCGGATGTCGAACTGTCGGATACGGACCGGTGAGGAAGCTAGTCGCCCCACACCAGGCGAGCAACGCGCAACGCAGTGGGTCTGCCCTGCACGTTCGCTCTTCGACGGAGACTAGCGGCCATGACCGCTCCAGTCAGCGAGAACAGACGAAAAGTCCTGGTCAGCATCGACCGACCAGGACATTTCAGACATAATGACCGGGTTTTGCGTGAAGAACCTGTCAAGGACTACGCGGAGGCGACCGCTGCGCGCACCTCGGAGGCGAAACGCTCCGCCACCGCGCGCAGCCCCGCGACGTCCGGACCTTGGCTGAGGACGCCGCGGCTCACGCTCGGAACGACGTTTCCCACGGCCGCGCCGAACACGCGGGGAAGGTCGGCCGGGGTCGCACCCTGGGCACCGATGCCGGGGGCCAGCAGGGGGCCGTTGATGTCGAGGTCGGCTCCGGCGTCGCCGAGGGTGGCCCCGACGACGGCGCCGACCGAGCCCAGGGGCTGCGCGCCGGCGTTCTCCGCGGCCATGTGGTCGAGCATGACCTGGGCCAGCGACTTCCCGTCGGCCGCGGTGGCCCGCTGCACCTGAGCGCCCTCCGGGTTGGAGGTGAGGGCCAGGACGAAGACACCGCAGCCGCTCAGCACGGCCTGGTCGAGCGCGGGGCGCAGCGAGCCGAAGCCGAGGTACGGGGAGACGGTGACCGCGTCGGAGAAGAGTGGCGAGTCCTTGTGGAGGTACGTCTCCGCGTACGCGCCCATCGTCGAGCCGATGTCGCCGCGCTTGGCGTCCATCAGGACCAGCGCGCCCGCCGCCCTGGCCTCCTCCACGGCCTTCTCCAGTACGGCGATGCCGCGCGAGCCGAAGCGCTCGAAGAACGCGGACTGCGGCTTGAGGACGGCGACCCGGTCGGCCAGTGCCTCCACCGTGGTCCTGGTGAACCGCTCCAGGCCGTTGACGTCGTCGTTCAGGCCCCAGGCGGTGAGCAGCGAGGCATGCGGGTCGATGCCGACGCAGAGCGGGCCACGGGTGTCCATGGCGGTGCGGAGACGTGCGCCGAAAGTTTCCTGAATGATCATGCGGTGACCTTTCGTGTCTCGGCTCCGACGGCTTCGGCGAGGGTGGCGTACGGGCTCGCGGCAAGGCGTGCGGCAAGGCCCTTGTGGATGGCGCGGGCATAGAACGGGCCCTCGTAGACGAAGGCGCTGTAGCCCTGGACGAGGCTGGCACCGGCGAGGATGCGCTGCCAGGCGTCCTCCGCGTTCTCGATGCCGCCGACGCCGACGAGGGTGATGCGGTCGCCGACGCGTGCGTACAGCCGCCGCAGCACCTCCAGCGAGCGGGCCTTGACGGGCGCGCCCGAGAGGCCGCCGGTCTCCTTGGCCAGGTCGGGCGAGGACTTCAGGCCGAGGCCCTCGCGGGCGATGGTGGTGTTGGTGGCGATGATGCCGTCCAGGCCCAGTTCGAGGGCGAGGTCGGCGACGGCGTCGACGTCCTCGTCCGCGAGGTCGGGCGCGATCTTGACGAGCAGCGGCACCCGGCGGTCGGTGACCGTGCGGTCTGCGGCCTCGCGCACGGCGGTGAGCAGCGGGCGCAGGGACTCGGTGGCCTGGAGGTTGCGCAGGCCCGGTGTGTTGGGCGAGCTGACGTTGACGACCAGGTAGTCGGCGTGGGCGGCCAGGCGCTCGGTGGAGGTGACGTAGTCGCCGGCCGCTTCCTCCTCCGGGACGACCTTGGTCTTGCCGATGTTGACGCCGACGACCGTGCGGAAGATTGCGCGGCGGGCCGAGAGCCGGGCGGCGACGGCCGCAGAGCCCTCGTTGTTGAAGCCCATGCGGTTGATCAGCGCACGGTCGGCGACCAGCCGGAAGAGACGCTTCTTGGGGTTGCCGGGCTGCGGCTGGGCGGTGACGGTGCCGATCTCGATGTGGTCGAAGCCCAGCATGGCCATGCCGTCGATGGCGACGGCGTTCTTGTCGAAGCCGGCCGCGAGGCCGAACGGGCCGTGCATCCGCAGCCCGAGCGCCTCGGTGCGCAGCTCCTTGTAGCGGGGGGCCAGCACGGCGGCGACGAACGTGCGCAGCACGGGGACGCGGACCGCGAGCCGGATCCAGCGGAAGGCCAGATGGTGGGCCGCTTCGGGGTCCATCCGCTTGAAGACCAGGTCGAAGAAGAACTTGTACATGGGAAGTCGTGTCCTCATGAGGAGGGGGACACCGTTTCCGGTGTCCCCCTCGTGGTTGCTAGTCGCGGGTCGCGGTCAGGTGTTCCGCGTGTTCCTGCAGCGAACGGACGCCGACGTCTCCGCGGCCCAGCGCGTCGATGCCCTGGACGGCGGCGGCGAGCGCCTGGACCGTGGTCAGGCAGGGGACGCCGCGCGCGACGGCCGCGGTGCGGATGTCGTAGCCGTCGAGACGGCCGCCGGTGCCGTACGGGGTGTTGACGATGAGGTCGACCTCGCCGTCATGGATCAGCTGGACGATGGTCTTCTCGCCGTTCGGGCCCTCGCCCTCCGACTGCTTGCGCACGACGGTGGCGTTGAGGCCGTTGCGCTTGAGGACCTCGGCGGTGCCGGAGGTGGCCATCAGCTCGAAGCCGTGGGCGACCAGCTCACGCGCCGGGAAGATCATCGAGCGCTTGTCCCGGTTGGCGACCGAGACGAACGCGCGGCCCTTGGTGGGCAGCGGGCCGTACGCCCCGGCCTGCGACTTGGCGTACGCCGTGCCGAAGACGGAGTCGATGCCCATGACCTCGCCGGTGGAGCGCATCTCCGGGCCGAGGACGGTGTCCACGCCGCGTCCGTGCACGTCGCGGAAGCGGCTCCACGGCATGACGGCCTCCTTGACGGAGATCGGCGCGTCCATGGGGAGCGTGCCGCCGTCGCCGTTCTTCGGCAGCAGGCCCTCCTCACGCAGCTCGGCGATGGTCGCGCCGAGCGAGATGCGCGCGGCGGCCTTCGCGAGCGGGACCGCGGTCGCCTTCGAGGTGAAGGGGACGGTCCGGGAGGCGCGCGGGTTGGCCTCCAGGACGTAGAGGATGTCGCCGGCCATCGCGAACTGGATGTTGATCAGGCCGCGGACCCCGACGCCCTTCGCGATCGCCTCGGTGGAGGCGCGCAGGCGCTTGATGTCGAAGCCGCCGAGGGTGATCGGGGGCAGGGCGCACGCCGAGTCGCCGGAGTGGATGCCGGCCTCCTCGATGTGCTCCATCACGCCGCCGAGGTAGAGCTCGGTGCCGTCGTAGAGCGCGTCGACGTCGATCTCGATGGCGTCGTCGAGGAAGCGGTCGACGAGGACGGGGCGGGTCGGCGAGATCTCGGTGGACTCGGCGATGTACGCCTCGAGGCGCGCCTCGTCGTAGACGATCTCCATGCCGCGGCCGCCGAGCACGTACGACGGACGGACCAGGACCGGGTAGCCGATCTCGTCGGCGATGGCCTTGGCACCCGCGAAGGTGGTGGCGGTGCCGTGCTTGGGCGCGGGCAGACCCGCCTCGGCGAGCACCTGGCCGAAGGCGCCGCGGTCCTCGGCCGCGTGAATGGCCTCCGGCGGGGTGCCGACGACCGGGACCCCGTTGTTCTTGAGCGCCTGGGCGAGACCCAGCGGCGTCTGGCCGCCGAGCTGGACGACGACACCGGCGATGGGGCCGGCGAGCGACTCGGCGTGGACGATCTCCAGCACGTCCTCGAGCGTCAGCGGCTCGAAGTACAGGCGGTCGGAGGTGTCGTAATCGGTCGAGACGGTCTCCGGGTTGCAGTTGACCATCACGGTCTCGTAGCCCGCGTCGCTGAGCGCGAAGGAGGCGTGGACGCACGAGTAGTCGAACTCGATGCCCTGGCCGATGCGGTTCGGACCGGAGCCGAGGATGATCACGGCGGGCTTGGTGCGCGGCGCGACCTCGGACTCCTCGTCGTAGGACGAGTAGAAGTACGGCGTCCGCGCGGCGAACTCGGCGGCGCAGGTGTCGACCGTCTTGTAGACCGGCCGGATGCCGAGTGCGTGCCGGACCTCGCGCACGACGTCCTCGCGCAGGCCACGGATCTCGGCGATCTGGGCGTCGGAGAAGCCGTGGCGCTTGGCGTCGGCGAGCAGCTCGGGCTCGAGCTTCTCGGCGGCGGCGAGCTCGTCCGCCTGCTCCTTGATCAGGAAGAGCTGGTCCACGAACCACGGGTCGATCTTGGTGGCCGCGAAGACCTCCTCGGGGCTCGCGCCCGCCCGGACGGCCTGCATGACGGTGTTGATCCGGCCGTCGGTGGGGCGGACCGCCTCACGCAGCAGCTCGTCCTTGTCGCCGGGCTCGCCGGTGAAGGAGAACTGGCTGCCCTTCTTCTCCAGCGAACGCAGGGCCTTCTGCAGTGCCTCGGTGAAGTTCCGGCCGATGGCCATGGCCTCACCGACCGACTTCATGGTGGTGGTGAGGGTGGCGTCGGCGGAGGGGAACTTCTCGAAGGCGAACCGGGGGGCCTTGACCACGACGTAGTCGAGGGTCGGCTCGAAGGAGGCCGGGGTCTTTTCGGTGATGTCGTTCGGGATCTCGTCGAGGGTGTAGCCGACGGCCAGCTTCGCGGCGATCTTCGCGATCGGGAAGCCGGTGGCCTTGGAAGCCAGCGCCGAGGACCTCGACACACGGGGGTTCATCTCGATGACGATGATCCGGCCGTCCTTGGGGTCGACCGCGAACTGGATGTTGCAGCCGCCGGTGTCGACGCCGACCTCGCGGATGATGGCGATGCCGATGTCACGCAGCCGCTGGTACTCGCGGTCGGTGAGCGTCATCGCCGGGGCGACGGTGATCGAGTCGCCGGTGTGGACGCCCATCGGGTCGAAGTTCTCGATGGAGCAGACGACCACGACGTTGTCGTGCTTGTCGCGCATCAGCTCCAGCTCGTACTCCTTCCAGCCGAGGATGGACTCCTCCAGGAGCACCTCGGTGGTCGGGGAGAGCGTGAGTCCCTGGCCGGCGATACGGCGCAGCTCCTCCTCGTCGTGGGCGAAGCCGGAGCCGGCGCCGCCCATGGTGAAGGAGGGGCGGACGACGACCGGGTAGCCGCCGAGGGTGTCGACGCCCTTGAGCACGTCGTCCATCGAGTGGCAGATGACCGAGCGGGCGGACTCGCCGTGGCCGATCTTGGCGTTGACGGCGTCGACGACGCCCTTGAACAGGTCGCGGTCCTCGCCCTTGTTGATCGCCTCGACGTTGGCGCCGATCAGCTCGACGCCGTACTTCTCCAGCACACCCTGCTCGTGCATGGAGATGGCGGTGTTGAGCGCCGTCTGACCGCCGAGGGTGGGCAGCAGGGCGTCGGGGCGTTCCTTGGCGATGATCTTCTCGACGAACTCCGGGGTGATCGGCTCGACGTAGGTGGCGTCGGCGATCTCCGGGTCGGTCATGATCGTGGCCGGGTTGGAGTTGACCAGGATGACGCGCAGACCCTCGGACTTGAGGACGCGGCAGGCCTGGGTGCCGGAGTAGTCGAACTCGGCGGCCTGGCCGATGACGATCGGGCCGGAGCCGATGACCAGGACGGACTGGATATCGGTGCGCTTAGGCACGCTCGGCCTCCATCAGGGATACGAAGCGGTCGAAGAGGTACGCGGCGTCGTGCGGGCCCGCGGCCGCCTCGGGGTGGTACTGGACGCTGAAGGCCGGCTGGTCGAGCAGCTGGAGACCCTCCACCACGTGGTCGTTGAGGCAGACGTGGGAGACCTCTGCGCGGCCGTAGGGGGTGTCGGACACCTTGTCGAGGGGGGCCTCGACGGCGAACCCGTGGTTGTGTGCGGTGACCTCGACCTTGCCGGTCGTACGGTCCTGCACGGGCTGGTTGATGCCGCGGTGACCGTACTTCAGCTTGTACGTGCCGAAGCCGAGCGCGCGGCCGAGCAGCTGGTTGCCGAAGCAGATGCCGAACAGCGGCGTCCGGCGCTCGAGCACCGACTTGATGACGGTCAGGTCGGCGGTGGCGGGGTCGCCGGGGCCGTTGGAGAGGAAGACGCCGTCCGGGTTGGTGGCGTACACGTCCTCGGCGGTGGCGGTGGCGGGCAGGACGTGGACCTCTATGCCGCGCTCCGCCATGCGGTGCGGGGTCATGCCCTTGATGCCGAGGTCGAGCGCGGCGACGGTGAACTTCGCGGTGCCGATCGGGACGGCTGCGCCGTCGGGGCCGATCGCGGGGACGACGTAGGCCTCGGTGGTGGCGACCTCGGCGGAGAGGTCGGCGCCCTTCATCTCGGGCGCCTCGAGCACCCGGGCGAGCAGCGTCGCGTCGTCCGCGAGCGCTTCGCCGGAGAAGATGCCGACACGCATCGCGCCGCGCTCGCGCAGGTGGCGGGTGAGGGCACGGGTGTCGATGCCGCTGATGCCGACGATCCCCTGGGCGGCAAGCTCGTCGTCGAGGGTGCGGCGGGAGCGCCAGTTGGACGGGATACGGGCGGGGTCCCGCACGACGTAGCCGGCGACCCAGATCTGCTTCGACTCGTCGTCCTCGTCGTTGACGCCGGTGTTGCCCACGTGCGGGGCGGTCATCACAACGACCTGACGGTGGTAGGAGGGGTCGGTGAGGGTCTCCTGGTAGCCGGTCATGCCGGTGTTGAACACCGCCTCGCCGAAGGTCTCCCCCACGGCCCCGTAGGCGCGGCCGCGGAAGGTGCGGCCGTCCTCCAGGACGAGTACGGCGGGAGCTTTGGCGGCTCCCCGGGTGGAGATCGTCATCGTGCGGTGCCTTCCGTCGTGTTGATCATGGATTCGGGGGTTTCGGGGGCCGTCCCCCGGATGAGGGCAGCCAGGGTGTCGGCCCAGGTGCTCTGCTCGGCCGCGTGGTCGGAGCGGAAGCCGGAGTCGATCAGCCGGTCGCCGTGCGCCCAGGTGACGATCAGCAGACCGCCCTCCGCGAGCACCTTGCCCGCGATGCCCTTGTCGAGCCGGGCACCGCGCAGCGCCTTCGCCGGTACGAAGAAGTCCTGCGCGCCGGGCCGTACGACGACCAGGCCCGCATCCGTGAGTGTGAGCTCGGCACGGGACCGGACGCCCAGGCCGTGAGCGACGATCCGGTCGAGCCACTGCCCGGCTGTCGTGGAGCCGTGGTAGCGGCCGGTCATCGTCAGTTTCGCGGCACCGGGACCGGTCGGCGCGGTGGGCAGCTCGGGCAGGTCCGACTGGAGCGAGCCGCGCCACTTCCAGCCCTGGCGCATCAGCCAGTAGACGAAGGCGACGAAGAGCAGCAGGCCGACGACCCAGCCGATGCGGGCGGCCCAGTCGGTCACCTCCGCCGACTTCGGTTCCGCGGCCATGTTGATGAGTTCAGGTGTCACGCCAGCTTCCCGTCCACGAGCGTCGCCCGGCCCCGCAGGAAGGTGTGGGTGACGCGTCCCGGCAGCTCACGGCCCTCGTAGGGGGTGTTGCGGCTGCGGGAGGCGAAGCCCGCGGGGTCCACCTGACCACGGTATGCCGGATCGACCAGGGTGAGGTTGGCGGGCTCACCAGCCGAGACGGGCCGCCCGTGTCCCTGTGCCCGGCCGATCTGCGCGGGCTTGACGGACATGCGGTCGGCGACGCCCGCCCAGTCGAGCAGCCCGGTCTCGACCATCGTCTGCTGGACGACGGACAGGGCGGTCTCCAGGCCGACCATGCCCATGGCGGCCGCGGCCCACTCGCAGTCCTTGTCCTCGTGCGGGTGCGGGGCGTGGTCGGTGGCGACGATGTCGATCGTGCCGTCGGCGAGCGCCTCGCGCAGCGCCGTCACGTCGCGCTCGGTGCGCAGCGGCGGGTTGACCTTGTAGACCGGGTTGTACGAGCGGACCAGCTCGTCGGTCAGCAGCAGGTGGTGCGGGGTGACCTCGGCGGTGACGTCGATGCCGCGGGACTTGGCCCAGCGCACGATCTCGACGGAGCCGGCGGTCGACAGGTGGCAGATGTGCACGCGGGAGCCGACGTGCTCGGCGAGCAGCACATCGCGGGCGATGATCGACTCCTCGGCGACGGCCGGCCAGCCGCCGAGGCCGAGCTCGGCGGAGACCACGCCCTCGTTCATCTGAGCGCCCTCGGTGAGGCGCGGCTCCTGGGCGTGCTGGGCGACGACGCCGCCGAAGGCCTTCACGTACTCCAGGGCGCGGCGCATCATCACGGCGTCGTCGACGCACTTGCCGTCGTCGGAGAAGACGGTGACACCGGCCGCGGACTCGTGCATCGCGCCGAGTTCGGCGAGCTTCCTGCCCTCGAGGCCTACGGTGACGGCTCCGATGGGCTGCACGTCGCAGTAGCCGGACTCCTTGCCGAGCCGGTAGACCTGCTCGACGACGCCGGCGGTGTCGGCGACGGGGAAGGTGTTGGCCATGGCGAACACGGCGGTGTAGCCGCCGCTCGCGGCCGCCCGGGTGCCGGTGAGGACGGTCTCGGAGTCCTCACGGCCGGGCTCGCGCAGATGGGTGTGCAGGTCGACGAGGCCCGGCAGCAGGATCTGCCCCTCGGCCTCGATCACCTGCGCACCCTCGTCGGACAGCCCGGTTCCTACCGCCTCGATGGTCGTGCCGTCGATCAGGACGTCCTGGGCATCGACGCCGAGCACCTTCGCACCACGGATCAGGATCTTGCTCATATGTCTTACTTCTCCTCGGTACGGGTGGTGGTGGGGGCGTCGGATTCGTTGCCGCCGAGCAGCAGGTAGAGCACGGCCATGCGGATCGAGACACCGTTGGCGACCTGCTCGATGACCGTGCAGCGGTCGGAGTCCGCGACCTCGGCGGTGATCTCCATGCCGCGGACCATCGGGCCGGGGTGCATCACGATCGCGTGCTCCGGCATGCGGGCCATCCGGTCGCCGTCCAGGCCGTAGCGCCGGGAGTACTCCCGCTCGGTCGGGAAGAACGCGGCGTTCATCCGCTCGCGCTGGACGCGCAGCATCATCACGGCGTCGGACTTGGTCAGCGTCGAGTCCAGGTCGTACGACACCTCGCAGGGCCAGGTCCCGACGCCCACCGGCACCAGGGTCGGCGGTGCGACGAGGGTGACCTCTGCGCCGAGGGTGTGCAGCAGGTCGACGTTGGACCGGGCGACCCGGCTGTGCAGCACGTCGCCCACGATGGTGATGTGCTTGCCCGCCAGGTCCTGGCCGAGACCGGCGTCCCTGCCGACGAGGCGGCGACGCATGGTGAAGGCGTCCAGCAGAGCCTGGGTGGGGTGCTGGTGGGTGCCGTCCCCGGCATTGATGACGGGGGCGTCGATCCAGCCGGAGTTGGCAAGGCGGTAGGGGGCTCCGGAGGCGCCGTGGCGGATGACGACGGCGTCGACGCCCATCGCCTCCAGCGTCTGGGCGGTGTCCTTCAGGGACTCGCCCTTGGAGACGCTCGAGCCCTTGGCGGCGAAGTTGATGACATCGGCCGAGAGTCGCTTCTCCGCGGCCTCGAACGAGATCCGGGTCCGGGTGGAGTCCTCGAAGAAGAGGTTGCAGACGGTGCGGCCGCGCAGGGCCGGAAGCTTCTTGATCGGGCGGTCGGCGACCCGGGCCATCTCCTCCGCGGTGTCGAGGATGAGGACGGCTTCGTCGCGGGTGAGGTCGGCGGCCGAGATGAGGTGACGCATCATCTGGGGGTTCTCTCCAGATCTGTGGAGGTTTTCAAGACATGCGGGCGCGCGGAAGTGCACGCCGTACGAAGGGATGGGACGTACGGGTGCGCTATCGCTCGCCGACCGGGGCGGTCTCCTTCACGCCGAGCAGCACGGTGTCGCGACCGTCCTCCTCCGCGAGCTGGACCTTGACCGTCTCGCGCAGCGACGTGGGGAGGTTCTTGCCGACGTAGTCGGCGCGGATGGGGAGCTCGCGATGGCCGCGGTCGACGAGGACCGCGAGCTGCACGGCCCGGGGGCGGCCGAGGTCGCCGAGGGCGTCGAGGGCCGCGCGAATGGTGCGGCCGGAGAAGAGCACGTCGTCGACGAGGACGACGAGGCGACCGTCGATGCCGTCGCCGGGGATCTCCGTGCGGGCGAGCGCGCGGGCCGGCTTGAGGCGCAGATCGTCGCGGTACATCGTGATGTCGAGGGAGCCGACCGGCATCTTTCGGCCGGTGATCCCTTCGAGTTTGTCGGCGAGCCGGCGGGCCAGATACACACCGCGGGTCGGAATGCCGAGAAGCACCACGTCGTCGGCGCCCTTGGCGCGCTCGACGATCTCGTGGGCGATGCGGGTCAGTACCCGCGCGATGTCGGGGCCCTCGAGAACAGGCCTGGCGGCATCGGAAGTGCTCTGGGTGTCCATGGGAAACGGACCTCCTTCTCCGCCTCACGGGACGGACCTTAAAGGACGTCGGAATTGCGCAGTCAACGTTACCAGGGCTTGATGGATGCACTGGGTCCAGGGCCGAGCGCCCTGGCCGAAACCGGTCCGGACCGCTCGGCTTGACTCAGACAAGTAACGCTGCGTAACCTCACAGTGAGTTACCAGTCGCGCGGCCGAGCCGCACGTTGTCACAGCGTCCGGGGAGCTATATGTCCAGCGAATACGCAAAGCAGCTCGGGGCCAAGCTCCGCGCCATCCGCACCCAGCAGGGGCTTTCCCTCCACGGCGTGGAAGAGAAGTCCCAGGGCCGCTGGAAGGCCGTCGTGGTCGGCTCGTACGAGCGCGGCGACCGTGCCGTGACCGTACAGCGTCTGGCCGAGCTGGCGGACTTCTACGGGGTCCCGGTGCAGGAGCTGCTTCCGGGCACGACGCCGGGCGGGGCCGCCGAGCCGCCGCCGAAGCTCGTCCTGGACCTGGAGCGTCTGGCGCACGTCCCCCAGGAGAAGGCCGGCCCGCTGCAGCGGTACGCGGCGACGATCCAGTCGCAGCGCGGCGACTACAACGGCAAGGTGCTGTCGATCCGCCAGGACGACCTGCGCACGCTGGCCGTGATCTACGACCAGTCGCCGTCGGTCCTGACCGAGCAGCTCATCAGCTGGGGCGTCCTTGACGCCGACGCGCGCCGTGCGGTCGCGCACGAGGAGAGCTGACGCCCCTTTTCCGAAGAAACGTCACGCCGGAGGGCGGGACCGGTCCGGACCGGTCCCGCCCTCCGGGCTTTCCGCCTGCCGGAGTGTTTCGGTCGGTGCGGTCACCCGAAAGGCGGAGAGACTCCGCGGCCCCCGGAGCGGCGCCGGACGCGGCCCCGGGCAGAACACCAGGCCCGGGGCAGAAGACGAGAGGTCTTCTGCCCCGGGCCTGGTGAAACCGGCCGGACCGCGGGTTCAGTCGCGGCGCAGGCTCGGCTTGAGGTCCTTGAAGCGGCCGAGCAGGCCGTTCACGAACGCCGGGGACTCGTCGGTGGAGAACTCCTTGGCGAGCTGCACCGCCTCGTCGATCACCACCGCGTCGGGGGTCTCGTCCTTCCAGACGAGTTCGTACGCGCCGAGCCGGATGATGTTCCTGTCGACGACCGGCATACGGTCGATCGTCCAGCCGACGGCGTAGGTGGCGATGAGATCGTCGATGCGGTCCGCATGCCCCGCATACCCCTCGACGAGGTCCATCGTGTACTCGGCGACCGGCGGCTGCCGCTCGTCGGTACGGGCGTGCCGGACCCAGTCCGCGAGGACCGTCTGCACGGACGCCCCGCGCTGGTCGGCCTCGAAGAGGATCTGGAAGGCACGCTTGCGGGCCTTGTTACGGGCGGCCACGGTTAGCTGTTCACCCGGCCGAGGTAGTCGCCGGAACGGGTGTCGACCTTGATCTTCTCGCCCGTGGTGATGAAGAGCGGGACCTGCATCTCGTAGCCGGTCTCCAGGGTGGCGGGCTTGGACCCACCGGTGGAGCGGTCGCCCTGCACACCCGGCTCGGTGTGCTGGATGGTCAGCTCGACGGCGGCCGGCAGCTCGACGTAGAGCACCTCGCCCTCGTGCTGCGCGACGCTGGCGGTGAAGCCCTCGATCAGGAAGTTCGCGGCGTCACCGACCGCCTTGCGGTCGACCATCAGCTGGTCGTACGTCTGCATGTCCATGAAGACGAAGTACTCGCCGTCCATGTACGAGAACTGCATGTCGCGGCGGTCGACGGTGGCCGTGTCGACCTTCACGCCTGCGTTGAAGGTCTTGTCGACGACCTTGCCGGAGAGCACGTTCTTGAGCTTGGTGCGCACGAAGGCCGGGCCCTTGCCGGGCTTGACGTGCTGGAACTCGACGACGGACCAGAGCTGGCCTCCGTCGAGCTTGAGCACCATGCCGTTCTTGAGGTCGTTCGTGGAAGCCACGGTTGCGGAATCTCCTGGACTGACGCTGGTGGACGACCTGGGCGTCCGCGCTACAGCGCGAGCAGCTCCTTGGTCGTGATGGTGAGTAGCTCGGGTCCGCCGTCCGCCTCCTGGCGCACGACGAGCGTGTCATCGATCCGGACCCCGCCCCGGCCCGGGAGGTGGACCCCCGGTTCGACGGTGACCGGCACACAAGCGTCCAGTTTACCCATGGCCGCAGGGGCCAGCTGCGGGTCCTCGTCGATTTCGAGTCCGACACCGTGCCCCGTACGGGGTGCCAGGTCCTCCCCGTGCCCCGCCACGTCCAGGATCTGCCGGGCCGCGTGGTCCACGTCGCGATAGGCCGCACCGGGCACCAGTGCCTCCCGTCCGGCCCGCTGAGCGGCGAAGACGAGATCGTAGAGCTCGATCTGCCAGTCCGCGGGACTCGTGCCGATCACGAACGTACGGCCGATCTCGCAGCGGTAGCCGCGGTAGTTCGCTCCGAGGCAGACGGTGAGGAAGTCGCCCTCCTCCACCCGCCGGTCACCCGGCCGGTGACCGGCACGCCCCGAATCGGGGCCGGTCGCGACGGAGGTCGCGAACGCGGGGCCGTCGGCGCCGTGGTCGACCAGGCGGCGCTCCAGCTCGAGGGCGAGATGCCGCTCGGTGCGGCCCACCAGGATGGACTCCAGCAGCTCGCCGAGCGCCTGGTCGGTGATCTCCGCCGCGATACGCAGGCAGGCGATCTCGTCCTCGTCCTTGACGATCCGCTGCTGCTCGACGGCGAGCCCGAGGTCGGCCAGCCGCAGCTGTGGCGCCACGGAGCTGAGGGCGCGGTGCCTGGCGACGGTCAGATGGTGCTCCTCTACCGCCAGCGACTCCACGCCGTCGGTGCGCGCCAGCTCGGCGGCCGCAACGGCCGCGTCGCCGGTCGACGTCGGCAGCAACGCCAGCCGCAGATGCTCGTCGGGCCGCCCGTCGGCGATGTCGCCGGTCGGCACCCGGGGGCAGAGCAGCACGTCCTCCCCCGGCCCCAGCAGCAGCACGGCGCCCGGCGGTGCACCGCCGGCGAGATAGCGGACATTGGCGGGCCGGGAGATCAGGGCCGCCGCGCTGCCGGTCGCCGCGAAGCGATCACGCAGCCGGGCCCGGCGGATCCCATACACCTCAGACATTCTCCGAGCGTACGAGCGCGGAGCCCTGCGGGCCTGGTGACGCGGCCGACGGGTCATCGGGGCCCCGCCCCCGAACCCCCGCGCCTCAATCGCCGGCGAGGCTGGGTGCGGCCGGTACTGTCGGGGCCCCGCCCCCGGACCCCGCGCCTCAATCACCGGCGAGGCATGAGATGCACTCCCGCCGACGGGGCTGGGTGCGGCCGGTCGTGTCGGGGCTCCGCCCCCCGAACCCACCGGCGAGGCTTGAGACGCACTCCCGGCAGCAGGGCCGGAAGTGGCCCACTCGTCAGCGCTCAGCCCGAACCCCGCGCCTCAATCGCCGGCGGCGCTTGAGTTGCCCGGCAGCTTCAGCCCGTCCGGGGGGCGCTCCCCCTACGCCTGGCGGCGTGGGAAGTACCCCCGTCCACGGCCGCCAAGCCGTAGGGGGAGATCGAGGACACCGCGCAGCGCGGTAGGGGGTCCGGGGCTTACCCCGGTTCGGGAAGTGGGGGTCCCCCGGCCGCCAGGCCGTGGGCGTAAGGGACGGCCTCGCGCAGCGGCCACCCACACGCCCGCGGCCACCCCCGCACCCGCAGCGGCCCGGCCCCCGCGCCGCCTACCAGCTCGGCGGGCTCGCGATGGCCCGGGCCAGGACGTCGTCCAGGACCCGCGCCGTCGTCTCGACGTCGTACTTCGAGTTGTCGATGATCGGCAGACCCGACCCGTACCACCCGGCCATCCGCCCGTGGATCCCCGCGACCTCCTCGTCCGACAGGCGTCGGTTCCCGCTGCGCTCCGCGTTGCGTTCGAGGACGATCTCGAGGCCGGGCAGCAGCACCACGGGCAGCAGCCCCGGGCCGACGTGGCGTTTCCAGCCGCCGAGGCCGACGACGGGGCGGTCGGGGAAGACCGCGTCGTCGAGGATGCAGGAGATGCCGTTCGCCAGGAAGTTGCGGGCAGCGAAGCCGCAGGTGCGGCGGGCGAGGCGGTACTGGGCCTCGGAATTGTCGTTCCAGCCCGACTGGGGGTCGGCGAAACCGGAGCACACCCACTCGCGGACGTCGTCCAGGCTGATGTGCGCCGTGGGCACCCGGCGGTGCTTGGCCCAGTGACGCGCCACGGTGGTCTTGCCGGCTCCGGCGGGACCGATCAGCAGCACGGCCAGCATGGCCGCGCCCGTGCCGCTGTCCGCCTGGGGCGGGGCCGGTATGGGAACCGGTCCGCCGGGCGGGAGCTGGATGTGGCCCGTGGACGTACCCTCACGGGAGGGCGGCAGTGGCGCGCCCTGCGGTGCATTGCCGGTCCAGCCGGGCGGCGCGGGCGGCGGTGGCGCGCCCTGCGGTGCGGGAGACGCCGCGGGCGAGGCCGGCGGCGGTGGCGGTCCGGGCACCGGTACCTGCCCGGGGTGCTGAGCGCTGTGTATCCATCCGGCCGGTCCCTGCCCCGGTCCGTGGGGCGGCGGCAGCGGAGCCCCCACTGCGTGCTGCATCCGGTGCCACTCCGTCTCGTGCGACTGACGCTTGATCAGACGGCCGATGGCCGCCGTGCTACCGAACGGTACCCTCCCGGTGCCGCTCAGATGTGCTGCCGGGGCCCGGCCGCCGGATGGACAACGGCCGGGGACCGCTCGAAGTGCCCGCCGGGCGACCGGGCCGCGTCAGCCGCCCAGTTCGTCCGCCAGCGCGCGCAGCGCGAGCCGGTAGGAGCCGACGCCGAATCCGGCGACCGTGCCGCTGGCGACCGCCGCGACGACGGAGGTGTGGCGGAAGGTCTCGCGGGCGTACGGGTTGGAGATGTGCACTTCGATGAGGGGCGCGGTCCGCTGCGCGGCGGCGTCGCGCATCCCGTACGAGTAGTGCGTGAAGGCACCGGGGTTGAGAACGACCGGGATCGACCCGTCCGCAGCCTCGTGCAGCCAGCGGATCATCTCCCCCTCGTCGTTCGTCTCCCGCACGTCCACGTCGAAGCCGAGCTCCTTGCCCAGCGTCCGGCAGGTCTCCACCAGGCCCGCGTAGGAGGTCGCCCCGTAGACATCGGGCTCGCGGGAGCCGAGGCGGCCGAGGTTCGGCCCGTTGAGGACGAACACCCGGCGGGTCACGCGGAGACCTCCCCGTAAGCGGCGAGGAGCACCGCCGGGTCGGGACCCTCGAGGACGTTCGGCTTGCCGAGGCCGTCGAGGACGATGAAGCGCAGCACGTTGCCGCGGGACTTCTTGTCGACCTTCATGGTTTCCAGCAGCTTGGGCCACTGGTCGCCCCGGTAGGTCAGCGGCAGCCCGACGGACTCGAGGACGCTGCGGTGCCGGTCGGCGGTGGCGTCGTCCAAACGTCCGGCGAGACGGCCGAGTTCGGCGGCGAAGACCATGCCGACGGAGACGGCCGCTCCGTGCCGCCACTTGTAGCGCTCGTTCTTCTCGATGGCGTGGGCGAGGGTGTGCCCGTAGTTCAGGATCTCGCGGAGACCGGATTCCTTGAGGTCGCTGGAGACGACGTCGGCCTTGACCTGGATGGAGCGCACGATCAGCTCGGCGGTGTGGGGCCCCGCGGGCGTACGGGCGCCCTGCGGGTCCGACTCCACCAGGTCGAGGATGACCGGGTCGGCGATGAATCCGGCCTTGATGATCTCGGCCATGCCGCTGACGTAGTCGTTGACCGGGAGCGAGTCCAGCGCCGCGAGGTCGCACAGCACACCGGCCGGCGGGTGGAAGGCGCCGACGAGGTTCTTGCCCTCCGCGGTGTTGATGCCGGTCTTGCCGCCCACAGCCGCGTCGACCATGCCGAGCACGGTCGTCGGGACGGCGATCCAGCGGACGCCGCGCAGCCAGGTCGCGGCGACGAAGCCGGCGAGGTCGGTGGTGGCGCCGCCGCCGACGCCGACGATGACGTCGGTGCGGGTGAAGCCGGTCTGGCCGAGTGCCTTCCAGCAGTAGGCGGCGACCTCGGCTGTCTTGGCCTCCTCGGCGTTGGGCACCTGGATCGCGACGGCCTCGTAGCCCTGGTCCGCGAGGTCGGCGCGGAGCGCCTCACCGGTCTCAGCGAGCGCCTCGGGGTGGATGACGGCCACCCGCTGGGTGGCGGTCCCGATCAGGCCCGGCAGCTCGCCCAGCAGCTGCCGGCCGACCAGTACCTCGTACGGGTCCGTGCCGGCCGTACCGCCGACCTGGATACGGGTCACTGCCTGGTCAGTCATACGTCCTTCAGCTCCAGTGCGTCGAGGACCGCCTGCGCGACCTCTTCGGGGGTGCGGTCGTCGGTGGCCACGACGACGCGGGCCACCTCGGTGTACAGCGGGCGGCGGGCGTCCATCAGCTCCCGCCACTGACGGCGCGGGTTGACCGCCAGGAGTGGGCGGGCCACGCCCAGGCCGACGCGCTTCACCGCCTCCTCCACGTCCATCGAGAGGTAGGCGACGGGCAGGCCGGTGAGCAGCTCGCGCGTCCCCTCGTCGAGGATGGCGCCGCCGCCGAGTGCGAGCACGCCCGTGTGCTCGTCGAGCGCGGCGCGGACCGCGGCACGCTCGAGGGCGCGGAAGGCCGGCTCGCCGTCCTCGATGAAGATGTCGGCGATCTCGCGCCCTTGGGCGGCGACGATGTCCGCGTCGGTGTCCCGGAAGGCCACGCCCAGCTGTCCGGCGAGGATCTCGCCGACCGTGGACTTGCCCGAGCCCATGGGCCCCACGAGGACGATCAGCGGGGCGCTCACCGGATGTGGAGGTTGTCGAGGTACGAGCTGACGTTGCGGCGGGTCTCGGTGACGCTGTCGCCGCCGAACTTCTCCGCGACCGCGTCCGCGAGGACCAGCGCCACCATGGCCTCCGCCACGATGCCCGCGGCGGGCACGGCACACACGTCGGAGCGCTGGTGGTGGGCCGCGGCGGGCTCGCCGGTCTCGACGTCGATCGTCTTCAGCGCCCGCGGCACCGTCGCGATAGGCTTCATCGCTGCGCGTACGCGCAGCAGCTCGCCGGTCGACATGCCGCCCTCCGTGCCGCCGGAGCGGCCCGAGGTACGGCGGATGCCCTCCTCGGTGGGCACGATCTCGTCGTGCGCCTTGGAGCCGGGCACACGGGCCAGGTCGAAGCCGTCGCCGACCTCGACGCCCTTGATGGCCTGGATGCCCATCAGCGCGGCGGCGAGCCGGGCGTCGAGCCTGCGGTCCCAGTGGACGTGCGAGCCGAGGCCGACCGGCACGCCGTAAGCGAGGACCTCGACGACGCCGCCGAGGGTGTCGCCGTCCTTGTGGGCCTGGTCGATCTCGGCGACCATCGCCTTGCTCGCGTCGGCGTCGAGGCAGCGGACGGGATCGGCGTCGAGGCGCTCCTCGTCGGCGGGGACGGGGACGACTCCGTAGGGAGCCCTGGCCGCGGCCAGCTCGACCACGTGGGAGACGATCTCGATGCCCGTCGTCTCCTTCAGGTACGAGCGGGCCACCGCGCCCAGGGCGACCCGGGCCGCCGTCTCCCGGGCGCTGGCGCGCTCCAGGATCGGCCGGGCCTCCTCGAGCGCGTACTTCTGCATTCCGGCGAGGTCGGCGTGACCGGGCCGGGGCCGGGTCAGGGGCGCGTTGCGGGCGAGCTGCGCGAGTTCGTCGGGGTCGACGGGGTCGGCCGACATGACCTTCTCCCACTTCGGCCACTCGGTGTTCCCGACCATGACCGCCACCGGCGAGCCCATGGTCAGCCCGTGGCGCACGCCGCCGATGAAGGTGACCTCGTCGCGTTCGAATTTCATCCGGGCACCGCGCCCATAGCCGAGGCGCCGCCTGGCGAGGTGGTCCGCCACCATGTCGGTGGTGATCGGCACACCGGCGGGAAGACCCTCCAGCGTCGCCACCAGTGCGGGTCCGTGCGACTCGCCCGCGGTCAGCCAACGCAACCTGCTCAACGGTGCTCCTCATGCTCGCGCCTCGAACTGCGACGGCGCGCCCGGGTGCGCGGCCCTGGCCCGCCTAATCCGATCCTCCCACGTCCGGGGCGTCCACTCGGTCGCCGGTCCAGCAGGCGGACGTCCCGTGGACAGCGGTCAGTCGGCGTCGCGCCGCTGCTGGGGAGCGTAGGCGCCGAGGAAGTCGGCGCCGCTGGGCTGCTGCGCGGGCTGTGCGGCACCCGACCGGGCCGGCGCGTACTGGCCGAGATAGTCGGCGCCGCTGCCCTGGCCGCCCTGCGGCACGACGGCCGGCTGGGGGTTTCTGGCCGCGCGGCGCCGGGCGATCTTCCTCCTGATCGACGACACCCAGCCGATCACGACGAGCAGGAGGACGAGGCACAGCAGCGGAACCTGCAGCCACTCGGGGAGGAACGAGACGACGCCGTCGAAGACGTGCTTGGCGATCGACGCCTGCGGCTGACCGGTTCCCATGGTCGGAGTCCCCCTGTGCTGTTGACGTGCCCCTGATCGAACGCGCAGATACTAGCGGGCTTCGAGCGCGCGTTCACCGGCAATGCGCATCGCCCCCAAGGGTGCCGGCGAACGGCCTGTCATCTGCTCGACCTGGAGCACCGCCTGGTGGACCAGAAGGTCGAGTCCGCCGACCACCGGACCGTTCCTGCCGGCCCACGCGGCGGCCAGGGCGGTGGGCCACGGCTCGTAGAGGACGTCGAAGAGTGTGCCGGGGACCTCGGGCACCTCGGCCGCGAGCGCGTCCGTGGTACCCGCCGGGGTGGTGGCGACGACCAGCGGCGCGTGCAGGGCCTCGGCGGCCTCCGCCCAGTCGGCGATCCGGACGTCGACGCCGAGCCGCTCGCCCCAGCCCCGCATCTCGTCCGCCCGGGCAGCACTGCGGACGTAAGCGGTGACCGGGCCGGAGCACACCTGGGAGAGCGCGGCGAGCGCGGAGGACGCGGTGGCACCGGCGCCCAGGACGGCGGCGGAGTCCACCGTGCCCACGCCGCGCTCACGCAGCGCGGAGACCATGCCGGGGATGTCGGTGTTGTCGCCGACGCGCCGCCCGTCCTCGGTGAAGACCACCGTGTTGACGGCCTCCACGGACGCCGCGGTGTCGCTGATCCCGTCGAGCAGCGGGATGATCGCCCGCTTGAGCGGCATGGTCAGCGACAGCCCTGCCCAGGACGCGTCGAGCCCGGCGACGAACCCGGGCAGCGCCGCCTCGTCGACCTCGAACCGGTCGTAGGACCAGTCGTCGAGGCCGAGTTCGTCGTAGGCGGCGCGGTGCAGGACCGGGGAGAGAGAGTGCTCGATGGGCGAGCCCAGGACTGCCGCGCGGCGGCGGGCAGGGGACATCAATTGCCCCTCGAAGCGTTGAACTTGTCCACCAGCTTCTGGTGCTCGGCGAGCGTCTTGGCGAACTCGGTCTTCGCCATGCCGTCGGTCGCCACGAAGTAGAGCCAGCCGTCGTCCGTCGGGTTGACGGCGGCCTCCAGGGCTTCGTTGCCCGGATTGCTGATGGGGCCGGGCGTCAGGCCCCTCTGCGTGTACGTGTTGTACGGGTCCTGGTTGCTGTTGATCTCGTCCTCAGAGATGTCGATCTTGCTCTGACCCTTGAGGTAGTTGAACGCGGAGTCGAACTGGAGCTTCTGGTTCGTCTCGGTGTTGGTCGGCTTGAGACGGTTGTAGACGACCTCGGACATCTTGCGGAAGTCGTCGTCCGTCTTGCCCTCGACCTGGACCAGGCTCGCGATGGTCAGCAGCTCCCAGGGGCTCTCGAGACCGAGGCCCTTGGCCTTCGACTCCAGACCGGCCTTCGTGTACTCCTGGTTGGCGCGTGCGACCATCTTCTTGAGTATCTCCTCGGGCTTCTCGCCCTTGGAGACGGGATAGGCGGCCGGGAAGAGGAAGCCTTCCAGGGGGTCTTTGACGTCCTTGTGGTTCTTCGCCCAGTCGGGCAGGCCAAGGCCGTCCGCGTTCGCCTCGGCGGCCTTCTCGGTGGTGCCGGCCTTGAGCTTCAGCCGCTCGTCGATCTGCTTGTAGACGGCGGCGTTGCGCCTGCCCTCGGCGACGATCAGGTTGTTGTGGCTGGCCGGATCGAGCATCGACTCGACCGCACTCTCGGCCGACTGCTCCTTCTTCAGGAGGTAGACGCCCTCCTGGATCGCAACACCCTTCGGGTTCTTCGTCTGGGCGGAGACGAACGCGTCGATGCTCTTGACGACGCCCTTCTCCTTGAGGATGGCGCCGATCTCGTTCCCGGTGGCGCCCTTGGGGATCGTCACCTCGACGGTGGTGGCGATGCCCGTGCCCTCGAAGTCCGGGGCCTCGCCGAACTGGCCCTGCCAGAACTGGTATCCGAAGTAGCCGACGGCGCCGAGGCCGCCGGCGAGGACCGCCGCGACCACGAGGCAGGCCAGGCCGTTGCGGCTCTTCTTCTTGCCCTTGCCACGGCGGTCACGACCGCCGCCGCCGCGCGGCTCGCGCGGATCGTCGTCCCGGCCGTCGTCGTCGCGGCCGTCATCGCCGGTGAAGAAGGGGTGGGTCTCCTCCTGAGCCGCCTCCGCGTCCCAGTCGGTGGCGGGCTCCGGCTCGGACCGGCGGCGGCTCGGGGGCTGCGGCGGCGGGTAGGCCTCGGGGGTGCCGTAATGGTCGGACTCCTGCCGGGCGGCGTAACCGCCGGGCTGACCGCCGTACGTGGCGGACGGGTCCTCGCCGTACGGCGCGGCCTGCTGCCGGCCTGTGTCCCAGCCGGCGTTGTACTGGTGCTGCTGATGCTGCTGGTACGGGTCCTGGTACTGCTGCTGCCCATGCTGCTGACCGGACTGCTGGTACGGATCCTGGTACGCGTCGTGCCGGCCGCCGTACTGCTGCTGGTACGGGTCCTGGCCCTGCTGCCCGCCCTGCGGGTACTGCTGCCCGCCCTGCAGGTACTGCTGCCCGCCCTGCAGGTACTGCTGCCCGCCCTGCGGGTACTGCTGCTGCGGCTGCTCCGCATAGGGATCGTGACCGGCCGCGGCCTGCCGACCTTCCCACCCCTGGTCCCCGTACAGCGGGTCCTCGGGATGCCACGGTTCGGAGCCGGGGCCCCGGCCATACTCAGTCATCGATCCCCTAGGGCCGCGAGACGGCGCGGAGCGGTCCGCCTCTTTTCTGTGCGGCGGCTGTTCGAACACCGCCGCATCGCGCGGAACGTTACCGTATCGCGATCAGACAATCGTTTCGACGCCCTCGCCTGGCGGAGCACCGGACGCACGTTCGGACTCCAGAGCGTTCTGCAGGATCACCACAGCGGCAGCCTGGTCGATGACGGACCTGCCCTTTTTGGACTTCACGCCCGAAGCGCGCAGGCCCTGCGTGGCCGTAACTGTGGTCATCCTCTCGTCGACCAGCCGGACCGGGATCGGCTTGATGCCCTGGGCGAGCACCTGCGCGAAGCTCCGGATCTTCTTGGCCGCCGGCCCTTCCCGACCGCTCAGCGAGCGGGGCAGGCCGACCACGACCTCGATCGGCTCATACTCCTCGACGAGTTGACGCAGTCGCCGGTGGGCGGCCGGGACGTCGCGTCCCGGCACGGTCTCCACCGGTGTGGCCAGGAGCCCGTCGGGGTCGCACGAGGCGACCCCGATCCGGGCGTCACCGACGTCGATCGCGAGACGGCGGCCTCTGCGCATGGCGGACGTCACGCGGTCTCGGCGACGAGGCGCTCGACGGCGGCCACGGCGTCGCCGATGGCGTCCGGGTTCTGGCCGCCGCCCTGGGCGACGTCCGGCTTGCCGCCACCGCCGCCGCCGAGCGTCTTGGCGGCGGTACGGACGAGGTCGCCGGCCTTGAGACCGCGCTCGCGGGCGGCCTCGTTGGTGGCGATGACCGTGAGCGGACGGCCGCCCGCCGTGGTGAACACGGCGACGACGGCAGGGCGGTCGCCGGGGATGCGGCCACGGACGTCGAGGACCAGCTTGCGCAGGTCGTCGGCCGAGGTGCCGTCCGGGACGGTGCCCGTCACCAGGGCGACACCACGGACGTCCTTGGCGCCCTCGGCGAGCCCGGCGGCGGCGCCGAGCACCTTCTCCGCGCGGAACTTCTCGATCTCCTTCTCGGCGTCCTTCAGCTTGCCGAGCATGGCGGCGATCTTCTCCGGCAGTTCCTCGGAGCGGCCCTTGACCAGCTCCTGGAGCTGGGCGACGACCGTGTGCTCCTTGGCGAGGAAGTTGTACGCGTCGACACCGACGAGGGCCTCGACACGGCGGACTCCGGAGCCGATGGACGACTCGCCGAGCAGCTTCACCAGGCCCAGCTGGGCGGTGTTGTGGACGTGCGTGCCGCCGCACAGCTCCTTGGAGAAGTCGCCGATGGTCACGACGCGCACGCGCTCGCCGTACTTCTCGCCGAACTCGGCGATGGCACCCTGCTTCTTGGCCTCGTCGATGCTCATGACCTCGGCGTGCACGTCGAGTTCGCGGGCGAGCACTTCGTTGATCTTCTGCTCGACGTCCGTGAGGACCGTACCGGGAACGGCGTTCGGCGAGCCGAAGTCGAAGCGGAAGCGGCCCGGGGAGTTCTCGGAACCGGCCTGGGCGGCCGTTGGGCCGAGGGCGTCGCGCAGCGCCTGGTGAGTGAGGTGGGTGGCGCTGTGGGCGCGGGCGATGGCCCGGCGGCGGCGTACGTCGATGGCGGTGTAGGCGGAGGCGCCGACGGTGACCTCTCCGACCTGGACGACGCCCTTGTGGACGCTGACACCGGGGACGGGCTGCTGGACGTCGCGGACCTGGATGACGGCGCCGGAGTGCAGCTTGATGCGGCCCTGGTCGGCAAGCTGACCGCCGCCCTCGGCGTAGAACGGGGTGCGGTCGAGGACGACCTCGACCTCGTCGCCCTCGGAGGCGGCCGGGGAGGAGACTCCGTCGACGAGCAGGCCGACAACGGTCGACTCGCCCTCGGTGGAGGTGTAGCCGGTGAATTCGGTGATACCGGAGTTGTCGGCGACCTCGCGGTAGGCGGACAGGTTGGCGTGGCCGGTCTTCTTGGCCCTGGCGTCGGCCTTGGCCTTGTCCCGCTGCTCCTTCATCAGGCGGCGGAAGCCTTCCTCGTCCACGGTCAGGCCCTGTTCGGCAGCCATCTCGAGGGTGAGGTCGATCGGGAAGCCCCAGGTGTCGTGGAGCAGGAACGCCTTGTCGCCGGGCAGCACGGCGCCGCCCTTGGCCTTGGTCTCGGTGACCGCGGTGTCGAGGATGTTGGTGCCGCTCTTGAGGGCCTTGAGGAAGGCGGCCTCCTCGGCGAGGGCGACGGTCTCGATCCGCTTGCGGTCGGTGATCAGCTCCGGGTACTGCAGGCCCATGGTGTCGATCACGATGTCGACGAGGTCCTTGACGACCGGGCCGGTGGCGCCCATCAGGCGCATGTTGCGGATGGCGCGGCGCATGATGCGGCGCAGCACATAGCCACGGCCCTCGTTGCCGGGGGTGACGCCGTCTCCGATGAGCATCGTGGAGGTGCGGATGTGGTCGGCGACCACGCGGAGCGAGACGTCGGTGTCGTGCTTGTCTCCGTACCGCACACCGGTGAGCTCGGTCGCCTTGTCCATGACGACGCGCAGGGTGTCGGTCTCGTACATGTTCTGCACGCCCTGCAGGATCATGGCGAGACGCTCGAGACCGAGACCGGTGTCGATGTTCTTGCTCGGCAGGTCGCCGAGGATCGGGAAGTCCTCCTTACCGTCGCCGGCGCCGCGCTCGTACTGCATGAAGACCAGGTTCCAGATCTCCACGTAGCGCTCGTCGTTGACGGCAGGGCCGCCCTCCTCGCCGAACTCCGGACCGCGGTCGTAGTTGATCTCGGAGCAGGGGCCGCAGGGGCCGGGGACGCCCATCGACCAGAAGTTGTCCTTCTTGCCGAGGCGCTGGATGCGCTCGGCGGGCACGCCGACGACGTCGCGCCAGATCTGCTCGGCCTCGTCGTCGTCGAGGTAGACCGTGATCCAGAGCTTCTCCGGGTCGAGGCCGTAACCGCCCTTGTCCTGGGGGCTGGTGAGCAGCTCCCAGGCGAGCTTGATGGCGCCTTCCTTGAAGTAGTCGCCGAAGGAGAAGTTGCCGCACATCTGGAAGAACGTGCCGTGCCGGGTGGTCTTGCCGACTTCTTCGATGTCGGGCGTGCGCACGCACTTCTGCACGCTGGTCACGCGCGGGGCGGGCGGCTTGACCTCACCGAGGAAGTAGGGCTTGAACGGGACCATGCCCGCGGGGACGAGGAGCAGAGTCGGGTCGTCCGCGATGAGCGACGCCGAAGGCACGACGGTGTGCCCGCGCTCCTCGAAGAAGCTCAGCCAGCGGCGGCGGATTTCAGCCGACTCCATCAGTGGTCCTCATTCCGGTTGTGCGAATGCTCGCCGTTCGGCTCTTCGCCGGGCGAGTGCTCGGTGTGCGAATGCTTGTCGTGTGACGTCTTGCCGTGCAGATAGGTGATCTGTGCGGGCTCGTTCCGGCCCAGGGCGGCCCTGCCCCGCTGCGCGGGAAGCTCACGTCCGGGCGTCGCGTGCAGGCCCAGCACTTCGGCGAGTTCACCCTCGCGCTGCGCCATCGAGGAGCGGACGTCGAGTGCGAAGTCCTTGAGCCGATGGCCCGCGTCGACCGCCTTGTCCGCGGCCTGCGCGGCGAGGCTCTCAGGGGTGAGCTGCTTGAGCTTGCGGTTGACCTTGGTGGTGGCCCACACCCCGGCTGCTGCGCCGGCGGTGAACCAGAACGTGCGGCGGAACATCGTTCTCAGCCCTTCCGGTTCCTGCGCCGGGCACCCGGCACAGTGCGGCCGACGATCACGGGGCCGCGCGACGGCGCCGCGGGCTTGTCGTCGCTCTTGCGGCTCATCGCGCGGCGAACGCCGTATCCGAAGGCGGCGACCTTGACCAGCGGGCCTCCGAAGGTCGACGCGACCGTCGTGGAGAGCGCCGAGGCGTTGGACGTGACTTCCTGGACGTCCGTCGCGATGGCGTCGACCCGGTCGAGCTGGGTCTGCGCCGAGCGCACCGTCGCGGAGGCGTCGGCCAGCAGGGGCACCGCCTGTTCGGTCACGTTCGCCACGAGTTCGGTGGTCGCCCTGAGCGTCTGGGCCAGCCTCACCAGCACCACGGCGAGGAAGGAGACCAAGATCGCCCAGAAGACGGCCACCAGAATCCCGGCAACCTCTCCACCGGTCACTGCGCACCGCTCTCTGCTCGTCTTCGGGTACTCGAAAATCGTCCTCCGAGCCTATCGCGCCCTCAATGGCCGCCCGTACCGCATTAAGCCGGTGCACAGCCCGGTGGCCGACCGGGCGGATTGTACGCAGTGCTTATGGGTGAGCACCCTGCGTGCCCTGTGCGACACCGCCACACCGACGTCCCCGCCGGACTGAACCGGTTCGTGGGCCGTGCCGACGAACTCGCCGCGCTCCGCGGCGCCCTGGGCGGGCTCGGCCGGTCACCGTCGTCGGGGCGGGCGGAGTGGGCAAGTCCCGCCCCGCGCTGCATGCCGCGGCGGCCGTGCGGAATCGGTACGGCGACGGTGTGCGGCTGCGTGAACTGTCGCTCCTGCGCGACCCGGATCCGCGTACGGGAGGGGAACGGACTCTCCCTCGAGACGGCGGTGCGGCGCGCCCTCGCGGTGCCGGAGCCGCCGCGGCCCGGGCCGGTCGGGAGCAGCGCGTCCACCCCCAGGAAACGCGGCAGCCCGCCGTCTCCCCACCGCGAGCGGCGGGGAGACGGCGGGCTGAAGCTGCGAAGCGACTACTTGCCCCCGCTACTGCCGGGAGCGGCCCCCAAGGTCAGCGGGCGTAGTACTCGACGACCAGCTGCTCGTCGCAGATGACCGGAACTTCCTTGCGCTGCGGGTCACGGTCCAGGCGGAACGCCAGGGCCTTGAGGTTGACCTGCAGGTAGCGGGGGGTCTCGCCGTCGGCCGCGAAGCCACCCTCACGGGCGACCTGGAACAGCGGCTTCTCGCGGGAGCGCTCGCGGACCATCACGACGTCGTCGGGACGGACGCGGAACGACGGCTTGTCGACCTTGCCACCGTTGACCTCGATGTGGCCGTGGACGACCATCTGACGGGCCTGGTAGATGGTGCGGGCGATACCCGAACGCAGGACCAGGGCGTCGAGGCGGCGCTCGAGCTCGATGACGAGCGCGTCACCGGTCTTGCCCTCGGCCTTCCTGGCGCGGTCGTAGGCGCGCGCCATCTGGCGCTCGCTGATGTCGTACTGCGCGCGCAGGCGCTGCTTCTCGAGCAGACGGACCTTGTAGTCCGAGTTCTGCTTGCGGCCACGGCCGTGCTCGCCCGGCGGGTAGGGGCGGGCTTCGAAGTACTTGACGGCCTTCGGCGTCAGCGCGATACCGAGCGCGCGAGACTTCTTGACCTTGGGACGCGACTGGTTAGGCACGTTCTCCAGACCTCCGTTGTAGGTTAGGTTAGGCTCACCTTACTCAAGGAGATCGCATGTCTCGCCCTGGGAACACCAAGCGCATCACGGACAGCACAGAGAACACCGACGCTTCTTCGAGCATCGAGGTGACGGAGGTCCGATCAGCTCATGGTCAGCCGCGTCCCAGCGGGCTTGAAATCACTCGGATGCCGTCAGCAGCCGAGCGCACACGAACTCTCGTACAGAGTACATGCTCGGCGGTCCTGCTCGTCCCCGGGGTGGAAGGCGCCCGGCCCGAGCAGCTGAGCCCCCAGGCCCGGGCGGTCGGCACCGACGGCGAGGTCTTCCTGCTCTTTCCGGCAGACGCACCCGCCGTACGGGCCGCCACACACGCGCAGGACGACGAGCTGCCGGCCGTGCTGGAGATCACCGACGTCGCGCCGGTCGCCGTGCCCAACCGTATCCGGGGACGCGCCTGGGTCGACGGCTGGCTGACCTGCGTGCCCGGCCTCGCAACGGAGCCCGGCTTCATGATGCTGCGCCTGGAGGTCAAGGAGGCGAACGTCGACGACCTGTGGGGCGTCTCGCAGGTGGAGCCGGAGGCGTTCGCGAGCGCCTCGGTCGACCCTCTCGTCGCCCACGAGACCGAGCTGCTGCAGCACCTGCACTCCGCGCACGGCGACCAGGTACAGGCACTGGGCTCGCTGCTGGGGGAACGGGGAGGCGCAGAGGCCGCGTCCGCGGCCGCGGACCGGCAGCGGGCGGTCCCCCTGGCGCTGGACAGGTTCGGCCTGCGGGTGCGGTTCATCGGGCAGCGCACCTTCGACGTGCGCTTCGACTTCCCCACGCCGGTGCGGGACGTCACCGAACTGCGCCGCGCGATGCACGCGCTCTTCGAGGCGGCGTCGTACTGAACGGGGCGGGCGGCGCGGGCTCCAGGACAACGGTGAGAACTAGGGCGTGTTTCGAAAGTCCCGCCTGGCCCACGACGCCTGGCACGCACACTCGCTGCGTTGTCGGAGTCATCCAAGTACGTCCAGTACGAGG
>NZ_JBVHTA010000062.1:0-33875 GCF_055566095.1 Streptomyces sp. NPDC027962 | reverse complement strand
AGCCCGCACCCGAACCAGCCACTTCGCAGCACTTCGCCCCGCCGACCAAGTCAGCGGGGCGAAGCAACAGGGCCCGAATTAACCAACAGCGTCCGGAAGTCCGCACCGGGCCCTCGTCATGAAGCGCTGTTACCAGCGGACCGCGTCCAGGGCGTCCGCGACACCCGTGCCGTAGAAGCCGTTGTCGCGCTTACCGCCCTCGCAGACCGCGTCGACGGTGCCGTTGCCGTCGATGTCGTACGGGTTGGTGCAGGCTGTGTCGTCCGCCTGTGCGTACAGCAGGCCCTTCACCAGGGCCGGCGGCGCGTACGGGTGCGTCGACTTGATCAGCGCCGCGACGCCCGCGACGTGCGGGGACGCCATCGACGTACCTGCCTTGTAGCCGTAGCCGCCGCCCGGCAGCGTCGACAGGATCCGGCCGTCGACGGCCGGCGCGTCCGGTGCCTGGTAGCGCGTCGAGTCACCGCCCGGCGCGGAGATGTCGACCACGCCCTGGCCGTAGTTCGAGTACGAGGCCTTCAGGCCCTTGGCGCCGAGCGCGGAGACCGTGACGACACCCGGGATCTGGGTCGGGATGTCGAGACACTCGCGCGGGTTGATGACCCGCTCGCCCGGCGTGGTGTCGTTCGGGCTCGAGGTGTCGGTCAGCTCGTCGGCGGCGAGGTCCATCCGGGAGTTGCCGGCCGCGGCGACGTTCACCGCGCCCTTGCGCTCCGCGTAACGGGTGGCGCGTGCGACGGCGTCGACGAGGGCCTTCTGGTCCTCGTCGTTCTTGCAGTTGAACAGCCACGGGTCCGTGTAGTAGCTGTTGTTGGTCACGTCGACGCCGTGCTCGGCGGCCCACACGAAGCCGCAGACGACCGCCTCGGTGTAGAAGAAGCCGTCGGGCTGCGAGACCTTGATGCCGGAGACCTTCACGCCCGGAGCGACACCGGTGATGCCGACGCCGTTCTTCGCCGCGGCGATCGTGCCCGCGACGTGCGTGCCGTGGTCGCTCTCGTCCGGGCCCGGACGCCAGGCGCCGTCGGCCGTGTCGGGCACACCGCCCACGCAGCTGACGGAGGCCCCACGGTCGAAGTTCGGCGCGAGGTCCGGGTGGGTGTCGTCGACACCCGTGTCGATGACCGCGACCGTGACCTTCTTGCTGCCGAGCGTCTTCTCGTGCGCCTTGTCCGCCTTGATGGCCGGCAGGTCCCACTGCAGGGGCTCCAGCGGGTCCTGGTCGGAGGCCGCCTGACCGGCCGACTTCTTCGCCTCCTCGGCGGTGAGCGGACGCTCCGAGTCGATGGCCATGTCGGCCGCGGGCGCCAGCGGCTTGGTGCGGGTGGCGCCGGCCGACTCCACACCGCGCACCGAGCGGATCGTGCCGGCGAAGGCGGGGTTCTGCGAGTGGACGACGATGACGCCTATCTGGTCGTAGGCCATCACCACCGTTCCGCCGGCCTTGGCTATGGCCTTCTTGACCGACTTCGCGGTGCCGTGTCCGCCCTTCACATTGACGACGTACGACATCTTCGGGCCGTCTGTCTGCACCGCGGCGGGTACGTCGTAGGCCGGCGCCGCAGAAGCGGCCCCCGCGGGCAGGAAGCCGAGCGAGGCCGTGAGCGCCAGACCGGCGGGCAGCGCGAGTGCGCGGCGCCGTCTGGATCCCAGATGAACCATGGGTTCTCCACATCATCCGTGACAACCGCCCAGACACCCCTGTGCGAATGGGCGGGTACATGACGAGTGAAGCTATCGCTGATCAAGGGCCGGGTTCAATGAGTTCGCGAAGGAAGTGCGGAATAAAAGGCCGATGTTGAACCGGTTCGCCGTGGGCGCCGTGCCGTTGTCAGGGAGTGGAGCTACACCGAACCGCCCCTGTCAGTGACATCCCCGAGTCCATCCCCACCGCAGACGCGTCGCGAGGAGCTTCCGTGACCATCGATGCACCGCCGCCTCCCGAGGGCGGTACGGACACCAGCACCGCACAGCACACGACAGAGTCGTTCGCCCGGGTGCAGCAGAGTACGGAATTCGGCGAACTGCGCCGCACTCACCGCTCGTTCGCCTTCCCGCTGACCATCGCGTTCATCGCCTGGTACCTGCTCTACGTCCTGCTCTCCAACTACGCCGGCGGCTTCATGGGCACGAAGCTGTTCGGCCACATCAACGTCGCCCTTGTCTTCGGCCTCGCCCAGTTCGCGACCACATTCCTCATCGCCTGGCTCTACTCACGGCACGCCGCAGCGAAGCTCGATCCGAAGGCCGAGGCGATCAAGTCCCGCATGGAGGCCGACGCATGAGCCCCGCCCTGCACCTCGCGGCCTCGAACGCCACCACCGAGCACCGGCCGCTGATCATCACCCTCTTCGCGGCGTTCGTCGTCGCGACCCTGTTCATCACCGTCTGGGCCGGCCGGCAGACCAAGGACGCCGCCGACTTCTACGCGGGCGGCCGCCAGTTCACCGGCTTCCAGAACGGCCTCGCCATTTCCGGCGACTACATGTCCGCCGCCTCGTTCCTCGGCATCGCCGGCGCCATCGCCCTCTACGGCTACGACGGTTTCCTCTATTCGATCGGCTTCCTGGTCGCCTGGCTCGTCGCCCTGCTGCTCGTCGCCGAACCGCTGCGCAACTCCGGCCGGTACACGATGGGCGACGTCCTCGCCTACCGGATGCGCCAGCGCCCGGTCCGTACCGCCGCCGGCGCCTCCACCATCGTCGTCTCGGTCTTCTACCTGCTCGCGCAGATGGCGGGCGCGGGCATCCTCGTCTCGCTGCTCCTCGGCATCACCAGCGACGGCGGGAAGATCGCGATCGTCTCCCTGGTCGGGCTGCTGATGATCGTCTACGTGACCATCGGCGGCATGAAGGGAACCACCTGGGTGCAGATGGTCAAGGCCGTCCTGCTCATCGCGGGCACCCTGCTGATCACCTTCCTGGTGCTGTGGAAGTTCAACTTCAACATCTCCGACCTGCTCGGCGAGGCCGCGGCGAAGAGCGAGGTCGGCCAGAAGGGCAACGCCGACGCCTTCCTCGAGCCCGGCCTCAAGTACGGCGTCGACGGGATGACCAAGCTCGACTTCATCTCCCTCGGCATCGCCCTCGTCCTCGGAACCGCCGGACTCCCGCACATCCTGATCCGCTTCTACACCGTGCCCACCGCCCAGGCCGCCCGTAAGTCCGTCAACTGGGCCATCGGCATCATCGGCGCGTTCTACCTCATGACCATCGCGCTCGGCTTCGGCGCCGCCGCGATCGTCGGGCCCGCGGAGATCAAGGCGTCCAACCCGGCCGGCAACACCGCGGCCCCGCTCCTCGCCCTGCACATCGGCGGTGTCGACTCGGCCTGGGGCGCGATCCTGCTCGCCGTGATCTCGGCAGTGGCGTTCGCCACGATTCTCGCCGTCGTCGCCGGACTGACGCTGGCCTCCTCGTCCTCGTTCGCCCACGACATCTACGCCAACGTCATCCGCAAGGGGCAGGCCACGGAGAAGGAGGAGGTCAGGGCCGCACGCTGGGCGACCGTCTTCATCGGCATCGTCTCCATCGCTCTCGGCGCGCTCGCCCGCGACCTGAACGTGGCGGGTCTCGTCGCGCTCGCCTTCGCGGTCGCCGCCTCCGCCAACCTGCCCACGATCCTCTACAGCCTGTTCTGGAAGAAGTTCACGACCCAGGGCGCCCTGTGGTCGATCTACGGAGGCCTCGCCTCCTCGGTGCTCCTGGTGCTCTTCTCGCCGGTCGTCTCCGGCAGCCCCAGCGCGATGTTCCCGAGTGTCGACTTCGCGTGGTTCCCGCTGTCCAACCCGGGACTCATCTCCATCCCGCTGGGCTTCCTGCTCGGCTGGCTCGGCTCGATCCTGAGCAAGGAGAAGCCCGACGAGGGCAAATACGCCGAGCTCGAGGTCAAGTCCCTCACCGGCATCGGCGCCCACTGAGGAGGAAACCGACACACGCACGACAGCGGCCGCGTCGTAGGGTCCTACGACGCGGCCGCCGCCCACCTCGTGGCAAACGGCCCCTGGTGTTGTCAGCAGTCTCGCGTAGGCTCGCAGTGGCGAGATACGTACGACTTCCGGATGGGGAGGGGGCCCACAGTGCTCATCGACACCTTCGGCCGTGTGGCCACTGACCTGCGCGTTTCGCTCACGGACCGGTGCAATCTGCGGTGTACGTACTGCATGCCGGAAGAAGGCCTGCAGTGGCTGGCAAAGCCCGATCTGCTGAGCGACGACGAGATCGTCCGGCTGATACGTATCGCCGTCACCGATCTCGGCATCACCGAGGTCCGCTTCACCGGCGGCGAGCCGCTGCTGCGCCCCGGACTGGTCGGCATAGTCGAGCGCTGCGCCGCCCTCGAGCCCCGCCCCAAGATGTCCCTCACCACCAACGGCATCGGGCTCAAGCGCACCGCGGCCGCCCTGAAGGCCGCCGGCCTGGACCGGGTCAACGTCTCGCTGGACACCCTGCGGCCCGACGTCTTCAAGACCCTCACCCGCCGCGACCGCCACCACGACGTGCTCGACGGCCTCACAGCCGCCCGCGAAGCCGGCCTCACCCCCGTGAAGGTCAACGCCGTCCTGATGCCGGGACTCAACGACGACGAGGCGCCCGACCTCCTGGCCTGGGCCGTGGAGAATGACTACGAGCTGCGTTTCATCGAGCAGATGCCGCTCGACGCACAGCACGGCTGGAAGCGTGACGGGATGATCACTGCCGGTGATATCCTCGAGTCCCTGCGCACCCGTTTCACCCTGACACCGGAAGGCGACGCCGCGCGCGGCTCCGCGCCCGCAGAGCGGTGGGTCGTCGACGGCGGACCGCAGCGGGTGGGCGTCATCGCCTCCGTCACCCGCCCGTTCTGCCGCGCCTGCGACCGCACCCGGCTCACCGCCGACGGTCAGGTGCGCACCTGCCTCTTCGCCACCGAGGAGACGGACCTGCGGGCCGCGTTGCGCTCACAGGCACCCGACGAGGAGATCGCCCGCATCTGGCGGCTGGCGATGTGGGGCAAGAAGGCGGGGTCCGGCCTCGACGACCCGTCCTTCCTCCAGCCCGAGCGGCCCATGTCAGCCATCGGCGGCTGACCCGGCCCCCTCACCCCGCTCCCACGCCTCCAACGTCACGACGTCCTTCAGGAAACCGCGCACACCGAGGAACTGCGAGAGGTGTTCCCGGTGTTCGTCGCACGCCAGCCATGTCTTGCGGCGGTCGGGGGTGTGCAGCTTCGGGTTGTTCCAGGCGAGGACCCAGACGGCGCCTGTGCGGCAGCCCTTGGCCGAGCAGATCGGGGATTCTTCACTCACCGGATGCATCACCGGATCATTGTCCCAGCATGGCGACGCCGAGCAGCCACGGGGGGAGCTGCCCGGCGTCGGTCCGTCGCTCCGACGGGGGATGCGGAGCGCGTAGGCAGTATGTCACGGGTAGCAGGGTGCGTTGCACCGGAACTTCATGATTGATCTGAGCTTTTCCTGAGCTTTGCGGAGCCTCCCGGACCCGCCTGCCCGGCCCGTCGTCAGCTCTGCCCGGCCGCCGGACGCTCCCGCTCGTAGGCCCCCGTCTCCGTCTCCGTTTCCGTCCCCGCCTCCGCCGCGCTGCGCGCCACGGCCGACTCGATCATCGGACGCGCCGGCGGGGGAAGGTAGGTCGACGGCAGCGAAGGGGCGTTCTCCCGGCCCGCGTTGGCGATGACGACCGCGACGTACGGCAGCAGAATGCCGAGCGCCAGCGCCACGATCGCCACATGACGCTCCACGTTCCACAGCACGGCCGCGAGGATCACCGACAGCGTGCGGACCGACATCGAGATCACATAGCGGCGCTGCCTGCCGCGCACATCGTCGGCGAGGCCCCGGCGTGCTCCCGTGATCCGGAAGACCTCTGCTCCGTCGTGCTTCCGCATCACGGTCCACCACCCGATTCCCGCGCCGGACGTTCCCGGACAATTCCCTGATTCGACCCCATCCACGGTACGCCCGGCCTGCGCCGTCTTCGAGAGCGGGGCGGCCCCACGACTGCGTGCCCGCTGTGCGTCATCAGCCATACGGCGTGCCCCGACATGCACCGTACGGCTGACGGGCCGACACTGGCGACGTAACTGCTCACGCAGAGGCCGTACAAGGAGGCAGCCATGGGCTGGTTGTGGGCGATCATCGTGGGATTCGTGCTGGGCCTGCTCGCCAAGGCGATCATCCCGGGCAAGCAGCACAGTCCGCTCTGGCTGACCACCATCTTCGGCATCATCGGTGCCGTCATCGGCAACGCGGTGGCCCGTGGGTTCGGCGTCGCGGAGACCAGCGGCATCGACTGGTGGCGGCACGCGTTCCAGCTCGCCGCGGCCATCGTCGTCGTCTTTCTGGGAGACATGGCCTACACAGGGGTCCGCGGCAGAAAGCAACACCGCGTCTGACCGGTCCGCGGCGGAGGACGACGCCGCGTCCGACCGGTTCGCGGCAGACAGCAACACCGCAGCTGACACCACACGGCTGAGGCCGGGCGGGCAGAGTGCCCACCCGGCCTCAGCCGTGTCGCGTCCTCGGTCAGCCGACCGCGACCTCGACCGCCGCCAGGTTCTTCTTGCCCCGACGCAGCACCAGCCAGCGCCCGTGCAGCAGCTCGTCCCGCGACACCACGGCGTCCTCGGCGGTCACCTTCACGTTGTTCACGTAGGCGCCGCCCTCCTTCACCGTGCGGCGGGCCGCGGACTTGCTCGGCGCCAGACCGACCTCGGCGAACAGATCGACGACCGGCAGCAGCTCGCCGGCCCGGGCGTGCGGCAGCTCGGCGAGCGCCGCACGCAGCGTCGCCTCGTCCAGATCGCCCAGCTCGCCCTGCCCGAACAGCGCCTTCGAGGCGTTGATCACCGCGGCGCACTGGTCGGCCCCGTGCACCAGCGTCGTCAGCTCCTCCGCCAGCGCCCGCTGGGCGGCGCGCGCCTGCGGCCGCTCCGCGGTCTGCTTCTCCAGCTCCTCGAGCTCCTCACGGCTCTTGAAGCTGAGGATGCGCAGGTACCGGTTGATGTCCCGGTCGTCCGTGTTCAGCCAGAACTGGTAGAACGCGTACGGCGTGGTCATCTCCGGGTCGAGCCAGAGCGTGCCGGTTTCGGACTTGCCGAACTTGGTGCCGTCGGCCTTGGTCATCAGCGGTGTGGCCAGAGCGTGCACCTCGGCGTCGGGCTCCAGGCGGTGGATCAGGTCCAGGCCCGCGGTGAGGTTGCCCCACTGGTCGCTGCCGCCCTGCTGCAGGACGCAGCCGTACCGCCGGTACAGCTCCAGGAAGTCCAAGCCCTGCAGCAGCTGGTAGCTGAACTCGGTGTAGCTGATGCCCTGCTCGGACTCCAGACGCCGCGCGACCGAGTCCTTGGTGAGCATCTTGTTGACACGGAAGTGCTTGCCGACGTCCCGCAGGAACTCGATCGCGGACATGCCCGCGATCCAGTCCAGGTTGTTCACCATGATCGCGGCGTTGTCGCCCTCGAACGAGAGGTACGGCTCGATCTGCGAGCGCAGCCGTTCCACCCACTGCGCGATCGTCGCCGGGTCGTTCAGCGTGCGCTCCGCGGTCGGCCGCGGGTCGCCGATCTGGCCCGTCGCCCCGCCGACCAGCGCCAGCGGCCGGTGACCGGCGAGCTGGAGCCGGCGCACGGTCAGCACCTGGACCAGGTGCCCGACGTGCAGGCTCGCCGCGGTCGGGTCGAAGCCGCAATAGAAGGTGACGGGACCGTCCGCGAGGGCCTTGCGCAAAGCGTCCTCGTCAGTGGACTGGGCCAGCAGCCCGCGCCACTTCAGCTCGTCGACGATGTCCGTCACGACTCTCATGTCTCCTTCGGTGAGTGCGTCCGTAACCGAACCACGGACGCACCCGAGGTTATACGCCCTGGCTGATCGAACTCATATTGAAGTCCGGTACCCGCAGCGCGGGCATCGCGGCCCGGGTGAACCAGTCGCCCCACTCGCGCGGCAGTGTCTTCTCGGTGCGCCCGGCCTCGGTGGTCCGGAGAAGCAGGTCGACGGGAGACTCGTTGAAGCGGAAGTTGTTGACCTCCCCGACGACCTCCCCGTTCTCCACCAGATACACGCCGTCCCTGGTCAGACCGGTCAGCAGCAGCGTCGCCGGGTCCACCTCCCGGATGTACCACAGGCAGGTCAGCAGCAGGCCGCGGGCCGTGGCGGCCACCATCTCGTCCAGCGATCGCTCACCGCCGCCGTCCAGGATCAGGTTCCCCGTACCGGCTGCGACCGGCAGGCCGGTCAGGCCGGCGCTGTGCCGCGTGGTGACCAGGCGCTCCAGCTTCCCTTCCCGTACCCATTCCGTCGGCCCGAGCGGCAGTCCGTTGTCGAATACGGAGGCGTCGTCGCCGGAGGAGTGCGCGATCACGAACGGGGCGGATTCGAGCCCCGGCTCGTTCGGGTCGCTGCGCAGGGCCAGCGGCAGCGGAGAGAGAGTCTCCCCGACGCGGGTGCCGCCGCCGGGTTTGGAGAAGACCGTACGGCCCTCGGCGGCGTCCCGGGCGGCGGAGGACCACAGCTGGTAGATCAGCAGATCGGCCACCGCGGTGGGCGGCAGGAGCGTCTCGTACCGCCCGGCCGGCAGCTCGATCCGGCGCTCCGCCCAGGCCAGCCGCTGCGCCAGCTCGGCGTCCATGGCGGCCGGGTCCACGTCCTTGAAGTCCCGCGTCGAGCGGCCCGCCCACGCGGAGCGGGCCCGGTCCGGAGACTTGGCGTTCAGCTCGAGGGTGCCGTTGGGCTGGTCGTGCCGCAGCCGCAGGCCCGTGGAGGTGCCGACGTACGTGGACGTCATCTCGTGGTTGGCGAAGCCGTACAGCTCACGGCCGCCTGCCCTGGCCCGGGCGAAGGCCTCGCCGAGCGCGGGCGCGAAGTCCGCGAACACGGCCGAGGTGGTCTCCGGGGGCGCGTCCGTGAAGTCCGGGGACGCCGGAGTGCCTTCGACGAGCGGCTGGGCGTCCTCGGCCGGCCCCGCTGCGCGGGCCGCGGCCTCCGCGGCGCGCACCAGCGGCTCGAGGTCGGCGGCGGTCACGGCGGACCGGGACACCACACCGGATGCGGTGCCCTCCGAGCCGTCGACGGTGGCGATCACGGTGAGGGTACGGCCGCGGGTGACGCCGTTGGTCGTCAGCGCGTTCCCGGCCCAGCGGAGGTTGGCGGACGACTCCTCGTCGGCGATGACGACGCAGCCGTCGGCCGTGGACAGCTCGAGAGCCCGCTCGACGATCTCGTGCGGCTTGCTGGTACGGCTGCTCATCGACCCGCCTCCTGCGTGGTGTTCAGACTGTGCTTGCCCGGGGGGCGACCCCCGGACCCCCGGCAGGGGGTCGCGTGCGTGGTGTGCGCGCTCATCGACCCGCCTCCTGCGTGGTGTTCAAGATGGTGACGCCCCGGAAGAGGGCGGACGGGCAGCCGTGCGAGACCGAGGCCACCTGGCCGGGCTGGGCCTTGCCGCAGTTGAACGCGCCGCCCAGCACGTACGTCTGCGGACCGCCGACCTGCTCCATGGAGCCCCAGAACTCGGTCGTCGTCGCCTGGTAGGCGACATCCCGCAACTGCCCCGCCAGCCGGCCGTTCTCGATGCGGAAGAACCGCTGGCCCGTGAACTGGAAGTTGTAGCGCTGCATGTCGATCGACCACGACCGGTCGCCCACCACGTAGATCCCGTGCTCGACCCCGCCGATCAGGTCGTCCGTCGACAGCCCGCCCGGGTCCGGTTGCAGCGACACGTTCGCCATCCGCTGCACCGGCACATGCGCGGGGGAGTCGGCGTACGCGCAGCCGTTGGAGCGGCCGAGGCCGGTCAGCTTCGCGATCCGCCGGTCCAGCTGGTAGCCGACGAGCGTGCCGTCCTTGACCAGGTCCCAGCTCTGCGCCTCCACGCCCTCGTCGTCGTAGCCGATCGTCGCGAGCCCGTGCTCGGCCGTGCGGTCGCCGGTCACGTTCATCACTGAGGAGCCGTACGCCAGCTTCCCCAGCTGGTCGAAGGTCGCGAACGACGTCCCCGCGTACGCGGCCTCGTAGCCGAGTGCCCGGTCCAGCTCGGTGGCGTGGCCGATCGACTCGTGGATGGTCAGCCACAGGTTGGACGGGTCGACCACGAGGTCGTAGCGGCCGGCTTCGACACTCGGCGCACGCATCTTCTCCGCGAGCAGCGCCGGGATCTGCTCCAGCTCCGCGTCCCAGTCCCAGCCGGTGCCGCGCAAATACTCCCAGCCGCGGCCCACCGGGGGCGCGATGGTGCGCATGGAGTCGAACTCGCCGGCCGTCTCGTCGACGGCGACCGCGGTGAGCTGCGGATGCAGCCGCACCCGCTGCTGGGTGGTGACGGTGCCGGCCGTGTCCGCGTAGAACTTGTTCTCGTGGACGGTCAGCAGCGAGGCGTCGACGTGAGCCACTCCGTCGGCCCGCAGCAGCCGGTCGCTCCACTCGGCCAGCAGCGCGGTCTTCTCCTCGTCGGGCACGGTGAAGGGGTCGATCTCGTACGACGAGACCCACGTCTTCTCCGCGTGCACCGGCTCGTCCGCCAGCTCCACCCTCTCGTCGCTGCCCGCCGCCGCGATCACCTTCGCCGACAGCTTCGCCATCGCCACCGCCTGGCCCGCGACCCGCGCCGCGGCGTCCATGCTCAGATCCACCCCGGACGCGAAGCCCCAGGCCCCGCCGTGCACGACGCGCACCGCGTACCCGAGGTCGGTGGTGTCGGACGACCCGGCGGGCTTGGCATCGCGCAACCGCCAGGACGCGCTGCGTACGCGCTCCAGCCGGAAGTCGGCATGCTCAGCCCCGAGCGCACGGGCGCGGGCAAGCGCCGCGTCGGCGAGTGCCCGGAGGGGCAGCGCGGTGAACGTCTGATCGATGTCGTGGGGCACGGACGGCCCTTCCCTTCGCTTTGACTCGCCCTGCAGGGGGTTCTGCGGCAGTGAATCACGTCTCGGGGGCCTGGATCTCCCGCAATTGCGGGGCCTGAGCGGGTTCGGCCGACAGCCGACGCGGGGACGGGGAACGGCCTGATCACGTACGACAGCGGATGCTTGGCCACGGCAAGCGGATGCTCGATGCGACCCGGGAGGCGGGACTCGCCGCTTACGCGCCCGGGGCGGCGGACTGAGCGCTGTACGTCCTCGGGCCCGGGGCGGCGGACCGGGCGCCCTACGGCCAATGGTTTCTGTAGGGATCCGACAGCGACTGATCGAAGGCGCTGTCAGGGCCCGATTCCCCGTACGGCGGACCGGACCGATAGGTTTTCGAGGTAGTCGCCTGGCTCCCAGGTGCTCCAGACCGCTAACGAAAGGGTGATCCGTTGAGCCGCTCGGTTCTCGTCACCGGAGGAAACCGGGGCATCGGCCTCGCCATCGCCCGCGCTTTCGCCGAGAACGGCGACAAGGTCGCCATCACCTACCGCTCGGGTGAGCCGCCCGCCGAGCTCGTCGAGGCCGGTTGCCTCGCCGTGCGGTGCGACATCACCGAAGCGGAGCAGGTGGAGCAGGCCTACAAGGAGATCGAGGAGAAGCACGGCAACGTGGAGGTGCTGGTCGCCAACGCCGGCATCACCAAGGACCAGCTTCTGATGCGTATGTCGGAGGACGACTTCACGTCCGTCCTCGACACCAACCTCACCGGCACCTTCCGGGTCGTGAAGCGCGCCAACCGCGGCATGCTGCGCGCCAAGAAGGGCCGTGTCGTGCTGATCTCCTCCGTGGTGGGGCTGCTGGGCTCGGCCGGGCAGGCCAACTACGCAGCCTCCAAGGCGGGTCTGGTGGGCTTCGCCCGCTCGCTGGCCCGTGAGCTCGGCTCGCGGAACATCACCTTCAACGTCGTCGCGCCCGGCTTTGTCGACACCGACATGACGCAGGCGCTCACGGACGAGCAGCGCGCGGGCATCGTCTCGCAGGTGCCGCTCGGCCGTTACGCGCGGCCGGAGGAGATCGCCGCCGCCGTGCGCTTCCTCTCCTCCGACGACGCGTCGTACATCACTGGAGCCGTCATCCCCGTTGACGGCGGATTGGGCATGGGTCACTGATCACATGAGCGGAATTCTCGAGGGCAAGCGCGTCCTGATCACCGGTGTGCTGATGGAGTCCTCCATCGCGTTCCACACCGCGAAGGTGGCCCAGGAGCAGGGCGCCGAGGTCATTCTGACCGCCTTCCCGCGGCCCACCCTGACCGAGCGCATCGCCAGGAAGCTCCCCAAGCCCGTCAAGGTCATCGAGCTCGACGTCACCAACGACGAGCACCTGGCCCGCGTCGAGGACATCGTGCGCGCGGAGCTCGGCGGTCTGGACGGAGTCGTTCACTCCATCGGCTTCGCCCCGCAGGACGCCCTCGGCGGCAACTTTCTCAACACGCCGTTCGAGTCGGTGTCGACCGCGATGCACGTCTCCGCGTTCTCGCTGAAGTCGCTGACCATGGCGTGCCTGCCGCTGATGCAGAACGGCGGCTCCGTCGTGGGCCTGACCTTCGACGCGCAGTTCGCCTGGCCGCAGTACGACTGGATGGGCCCGGCCAAGGCCGCGCTCGAGGCCACCAGCCGCTACCTCGCCCGCGACCTCGGCAAGCAGAATGTCCGCTGCAACCTGATCTCGGCCGGCCCGCTCCGTTCGATGGCCGCGAAGTCCATCCCCGGTTTCTCGGACCTGGCGAAGGTGTGGGACGAGCGCTCCCCGCTCGAGTGGGACATGGCAGACCCGGAGCCCGCGGGCCGCGGTGTCGTCGCGCTGCTCTCCGACTTCTTCCCGAAGACCACCGGCGAAATCGTCCATGTCGACGGCGGCGTGCACATCATGGGTGCCTGACCAGCAGATACGTACTCCGGGGACGCCCCGCCGACCGCATGCGCGGTGGGCGGGGCGTCCCCCGTTCGGCCCAGCACTCACCCCACGGGTGGGCGGTCCTCGCCGGGGGCGGCGATGCTGGAGGAGCAAATCTTCCTTGTGGTGCTGTTGCGGCGCGCGCGCCGTAGCCCGGCCGAGGAGGTCCTGCTCGTGCGTACGAAATGGCGCAACGCCTCCGTACTGGCCGCCGTGACGGTCCTGTTGGGGGCGATCCCCTTCGCCACTCTCCAGTTCCGCCAGGAGTCGCAGGACCCCCGGCCGGCGCCGGCGCCGACCTACCAGGCCCGGTGCAGCACCGTCGTCGAAGGTTCCCGGGTCACCGCCTACTGCCACAACCCGTACCCCGGCGCCGACCGGGTGCAGCTCCACGTCGAGTGCGACCGCTGGTGGGACGTGGACGCGGACACCGCGCCCGTGCTGCTCCGGCCCGCCGGATACGGCGAACTGTCGGGGCGCTGCTGGAAGGAGATCCGGTCGGTCTGGGTCAGCCACCAGCCGCTGAGGGCCGGCGCAGACACATGAACGGATGGCCGGCCGCCTCGGAGGCCGCCGTGTCGCCGTCGCCCGCGCGGATCGCCTCGACCAGCCGTGCGTGATCCATGTGGTTCTCGGGGCGCAGCTCCTGGCCGATGTCGTCGCGCAGCCAGTCCCGCAGCAGATCGCCCAGGTCCGCGTAGAGCCCCGTCAGTACCTCGTTGTGGGACGCGGCGACCACGGCGAGGTGGAAGGTCGCGTCGGCCGCCACGAACGCCTCGGCGACGCCCGAGTCCCAGGCTTCCTCGCGCCGGGCCAGCAACGAGTCCAACTGCTTCAGGTCGCGTTCGGTACGCCGCTCGGCGGCCAGCCTGGCGGCGGACGACTCCAGGGTGGAGCGCAGCTCGGCGATGTGCCGGGGGTCGGCGTCGGCGAAGCGGCGGTGCATGACACCCGCCAGCTCGCTGGTCGCCACGACGTACGTGCCCGAACCCTGCCGGATGTCGAGGAGCCCGTTGTGGGCGAGCGCGCGCACCGCCTCCCGGACGGTGTTGCGGGCGACACCGAGCTGCTCGACCAGTTCCGGTTCGGTCGGAATCCGCGAACCGACCGGCCACTCGCCCGAGGTGATCTGGTTCCGGAGCTCGGTGATCACTTGGTCGGAGAGCGCGGAACGCCGGGGAGAGGACAGCGCCATGGTGCTCCTTGTCGTCAGAGGTCCGCCCGACGCCCGTGGAAGACGTTCGTTCGGGATTGGACAACCAATCATCCCATGATTCTATGATGGGCTCCATGCTCGACGAGACCCGCACCCTCGGCCCCGCCACCACGGCCCCTGCTCCCCAGGATTCTGCCGCCCGTCGGCGCCCCGTGTGGGTCACCCGCCTCGTCGTCGTCGGCATCGTCCTCGCCGCGCTCAACCTGCGCCCCGCCATCACCAGCCTCGGCGCCCTGCTGGAAGAGGCCCGCACCGGGCTGCACATGAGCGGCAGCGTGGCCGGGCTGCTCACGTCCGTACCACCGCTCTGCTTCGCCCTCTTCGGCGTCGCCGCACCCCGGCTCGCCCGCCGCTTCGGGCCCGGCGCCGTGCTCTGCGCCGGTATGGCCGCCATCACCGCAGGACTCGCCGTACGGCCCTTCGCGGCCAACACCGCGGGGTTCCTCGCCGCCAGCGCGCTCGCCCTCATGGGCATCGCCGTCAGCAACGTGCTGATGCCGGTGATCGTCAAGCGGTACTTCCCCGACCGGGTCGGCTCGATGACCGGCATCTACTCCATGGCGCTCGCACTCGGCACGTCCGTGGCGGCGGCGGCGACCGTGCCCATGACCGCTGCGCTGGGCGGCAGTTGGCGCACCGGCCTCGCGGTGTGGGCGGCGCTGGCCGCCGTCGCCGTACTGCCCTGGCTCGGGCTGGTACGCGACCGTGGCGCCGGCGCCGGCGCCGGCAGCGTCTCGGGTCCGAGCGACGCCGACCCGGCCGCTCCCGCTCCGCGCATCACCCGCAGCCCCACGGCATGGGCACTGGCCTGCTTCTTCGGGCTCCAGGCGACCGGCGCGTACATCACGATGGGCTGGATGCCTCAGATCTTCCGCGATGCGGGCGTCTCCGCCGGGGCCGCGGGCGTGCTGCTGGCCGTCACCATGGTCATGGGCGTGCCGCTGGCGTTCGTCATCCCCCGGCTGGCGACCCGGATGAAGCACCAGGGGCCCATCGCCGTGGTCCTCGGCCTGTGCGGACTGGCCGGCTACCTGGGACTGCTGCTGGCCCCGGCGGCCGGAGCGTGGGCCTGGGCGCTGCTGCTGGGCGTCTCCAACTGCTCGTTCCCGCTCGCCCTCACCATGATCGGCATGCGGTCGAGGACGGGTGCGGGCGTCGTGCGGCTCTCCGCGTTCGTCCAGTCGACCGGCTATCTGATCTCCATCCCCGGCCCGCTGCTCGTGGGCGTGCTGTACCAGCACAGCGGCGGCTGGGGCCTGCCGACCGGGCTGATGGCGGGGCTGCTCGTACCGCAGATCGCCGTGGGCGTCCTCGCGGGCAGGGACCGGACGATCGAGGGCGAGACCGGGGTGCGACACTGACGCCATGCCTGTGCTCGATCCGAATCCCCAGAACGGCCAGAAGAAGCTCCTCGGGCTCTTCGGCCTGATCCTTCTCATCGGCGTGGTCATCTCGATCATTGCGACCGTCGCCGCGCCGTAACCCTGTGGCAGCCGCCCGCCCGGGGCACCGTCTGCAAGAGGGTGGTGCCGGCCCCACCATCCCCTAGGGGGGCAGGGTCAGGGTGAAGTGGGTGGGTCACCGGATGGGCGCCGCCCTTCATGATCCGTACGTTTGAGGGACTCGACCTCAGACCTACGGAGGCGGCCATGCAGGCCCACGCGCACACCCGGTCCCGTACCCAGGCCCCGGTCGTCGTCGGGGCCCGGCTGCCCTGGTGGGCGCTGGCTCTCCCGGCCGTCGCTTTCTGCACGCTGCTCACGCTGATCGCCGGCCCGGGGCAGGTGCACGCCGTGTCCGGCAACGCCCCCGCCGTCGGCGAGGTCCTCCGGCTGATCCTGCGCACACTGGCCCCTTGACGGGGTCACCCATGACGGGTGGGCACCCCAACACCCTGCGCCTGATGGCTCAATTCATGCGAAGCTGGGTTGCATGAGCGCCGCTGTGTCTTCCGGGGGGACACCCCCCGGACCTCCCGAATCCCGCAGGATCGTTCTCCTCCGGCATGCGAAGGCCGACTGGCCCCAGGTGTCCGACCATGAGCGCCCGCTCGCAGAGCGTGGCCGCAAGGACGCCCCCGTGGCCGGCCGCCGGCTCGCGGAGACCGGCATCGACTTCGACCTGGCCCTCTGCTCCACCGCGGCCAGGACCCGCGAGACATGGAAGCTCGCCGTTCACGAGCTGCCGCACCGCCCGAAGACGGTGTACGAGGAGCGGCTGTACGAGGCATCCCTCGGCGACCTGCTCGCCCTGCTCAACGAAACCGCTGACGATGTGAACGACCTGCTCGTCATCGGCCACAACCCCGGAATGCACGCTCTCGCCGACGCCCTCGCGGGCGGGACCGAGGGGGACGCGCTGTCCCGCATGACCCGTGACGGCTTCCCGACCTCGGCGTTTGCCATCGTGTCCTTCGCCGGATCATGGAAGTCCGTGGAGCACGGCGTGGGCACGCTGCTCGACTACTGGACCCCGCACGACTGACCCGTCACGGCTACCGGACCCCGCACGACTGACCCGTCACGGCACAGAGCGAGCCCGGCACACACTGTGTGCCGGGTCCGCCCGCTGCCCTGAGTCGCTTCCGCGTGCGGCGCCCGTCAGTGCTCGCCGGTGCCGTCGTCGGCGGCCTCGACCTCTTCGCGGGTGATACCCAGCAGATACAGCACCGTGTCCAGGAAGGGCACATTGACCGCCGTGTGTGCGGCCTTGCGCACGACGGGCTTGGCATTGAACGCGACACCGAGCCCCGCGGCGTTCAGCATGTCCAGATCGTTCGCGCCGTCGCCGATCGCGACGGTCTGCGCGAGCGGAACCCCTGCCTCGGCCGCGAACCGGCGCAGCAGCCGCGCCTTGCCCGCCCGGTCCACGATCTCGCCCACAACGCGGCCGGTGAGCTTCCCGTCCACGATCTCCAGCGTGTTCGCCGACGCGAAATCGAGCCCGAGCCGTTCCTTCAGGTCGTCGGTGACCTGGGTGAAGCCGCCGGAGACGACGCCCACTTGGTAGCCGAGCCGCTTCAGCGTACGGATCAGGGTGCGTGCCCCCGGGGTGAGCCGCACTTCCGCGCGCACCTTGTCGACGACGGAGGCGTCGAGACCCTCGAGCAGCGCCACCCGTGCGTGCAGCGACTGCTCGAAGTCCAGCTCGCCGCGCATCGCCGCGGCGGTCACCTCCGCGACCTGGGCCTCGCAGCCGGCGTGCGCCGCGAAGAGCTCGATGACCTCGTCCTGGATGAGCGTGGAGTCCACGTCCATGACCACCAGCCGCTGCGCCCGCCGGTGCAGCCCCGCGGAGACGACGGCCACGTCGACCCCGATCTCGGCGGCCTCTATGGCCAGCGCGGTCCGCAGCGGCTCGGTCTCCACGCCGGAGACCGCGAACTCCACAGCGGTGACGGGGTACTTCGCGAGCCGGAAGATGCGGTCGATGTTGCCGCCGACGTCGGCGATGGTGGCCGCTATGGCCGCCGTGGAATCCGCGGTGAGCGGGTGCCCGAGCACGGTCACATGCGAACGTCCGCTGCCACGCGGCCGGTTGTCGCCCGTACCGGAGATGATCTCGGCCTGCAGTTTCAGTGAGTCGGCCCAGCTGTGCACGGTGGCACGCAGGTCGCCCTCGGTGGCCCCGCCCACGCTCGGCGCCGTGACGAGGACGCACAGCACGAGGCGGCCCCGGGACACGACCTGCTCGATGTCGACGACGTCGACGGCGTACGCGGCGAGGGTGTCGAAGAGCCCGGCGGTGATCCCCGGGCGGTCCTTCCCGAAGATCTTGACGAGAAGGGTGGGGACGTCGGCGTTGGGAGGGGGCTGCGATGCGCTCATGGTGCTACCACCGTATCGGGCGACGGCCGGGAGGAGACGTCCCGTCCCGCCTGCCGGACAGGCCATCCGCCCAGTGGCCGGGACCGGCACGTTCGACCTGATTGGCGCGGATTATTTGGTTCACACATGATCCATGACCACTCGTGGGTGATCGTCACCCCTCGCGGTGCCCGTCGGCGCCGGCGAACGTACCGACTCCGTACCGAACGAGGTCTTCACAAGGCCCGACTTTCGGATACGGGACCGGGCCTGAAATAGTTCCCCACGATGTTCGCCTTCCCTAGACTCCCGGCGACGGGGGAAGCTCGGGGGACAACTAGTGGGGCATGGAGTGCCGGAACTCGTACTGGAATTGAACGGAAGGACCTGGACGCTCGATCCGTCCCGGTCGTACACCCTGGGACGCGATCCGCAGGGGGATGTGGTGATCGACGACGCCAGAGTGTCGTGGCGGCACGCCACGATCAGCTGGGGCGGGCGTAGTTGGGTCATCGAGGACCACGGCAGCACCAACGGCACGTACGTGCAGGGGCAGCGGATCCATCAGATGGAGATCGGCGCGGGGACGGCCGTCCATCTGGGCAACGCCACCGACGGTCCCCGACTCGCTCTGAGCGGTGCCGGTGCGCCGGCCGGCGCGGGCGCCTACAGCGCGCAGGCCGCCGCCCCGCAGCAGATGGCCCAGCAGGCCCCGGCGCACCAGGCACCGGCCCAGCAGCCGCAGCAGGGCTGGCCGCAGCCCCCCGCCCAGCAGCAGCCGCCTCAGCAGGGCTGGCAGCAGCAGCCTCCGCAGGCGCAGCAGCCGCAGGTCCCGCACCAGCAGGGCATGCAGAAGGCGCAGGGAGCTCCGCCCGTCCACGGCGACCGCAGCCCGACGACCTTCCACCAGTTGGCGCTCGGTCGCGTCATACGTATCGGTCGTGCGCTCGAGAACGAGCTGGTCGTCTCCGACCTCCAGGTCTCGCGCCACCACGCCGAGTTCAGTGCGCACCCCGACGGCCGCTTCGAGATCCGCGACCTCGGGTCGCACAACGGCACGTACGTCAACGGTCAGCCGATCGCCAAGTCCGGCACGGTCATCATCGGCCCGAACGACATCGTCGGCGTCGGCCACTCCACCTTCCGTATCGTCGGCGGACAGCTCGAGGAGTTCGTCGACACCGGTGAGGTCTCCTTCTCGGCCCGGCACCTCACGGTGACCGTCGACGGCGGCAAGCAGATCCTCCGCGACGTCTCCTTCGGCGTCCCGGAGAAGTCGCTGATCGGTGTCATCGGCCCGTCCGGTTCCGGAAAGTCCACCCTGCTCAAGGCGCTCACCGGCTACCGGCCCGCCAACCAGGGCGACGTCCTCTACGACAACCGCAGTCTCTACAAGCAGTTCGCAGAGCTGCGCCAGCGCATCGGTCTGGTCCCGCAGGACGACATCCTGCACAAGGAGCTCACCGTTCGTAAGGCGCTCAAGTACGCGGCCAAGCTCCGCTTCCCCGGCGACACGGCCGAGGCCGAGCGAGAGGCGCGTATCGACGAGGTGCTGCGCGAGCTGAAGCTCGACCTCCACAAGGACAAGAAGGTCACCTCGCTCTCCGGCGGCCAGCGCAAGCGCGTCTCCGTGGCCCTGGAGCTGCTGACCAAGCCGTCGCTGATCTTCCTGGACGAGCCGACCTCCGGCCTCGACCCGGGCATGGACCGTGACGTCATGCAGCTGCTGCGGGGTCTGGCCGACGACGGCCGTACGGTCCTCGTCGTCACGCACTCCGTGGCCGAGCTCCAGCTGTGCGACAAGCTGCTCGTCATGGCGCCCGGTGGCTCCGTGGCGTACTTCGGTCCGCCGGAGGAGGCGCTCAACTTCTTCGGGTACAGCACCTGGGCCGACGTCTTCTCCGCGTTCGAGAACTACCGCGACTACGACTGGGCGGGCCGCTGGCGCGGTTCGCAGCACTACCAGATGTACGCCGCGGACATCGACGCCGTCGCCGCGCAGGCGGTGAACATGCCGCCGCCGCAGCAGATCAGGCCGCCCAAGCCGCAAAGCTGGGGCTCCCAGCTGTTCACCCTGATCCGGCGCTATGTCTCCGTCATCGCGTCCGACAAGGGCTTCATGGCGCTGATGCTGGTCCTGCCGGCGGTTCTCGGCGCGGTGAGCCTGGTCATCGACCCGGACAAGGGCCTGCTGGTCAACGTCAACGAGCAGACCGGGCGGGTCATCCCCAACGGCACCGCCACCACGGTGCTGCTGATCCTCGTGGTGGGCGCGTGCTTCGCGGGCGCCGCCAACTCGGTCCGTGAGCTGATCAAGGAACGCGTGATCTACGAGCGGGAGCGGGCCACGGGCCTGTCGCGCTCCGCGTACCTCATGTCGAAGGTGATCGTCCTCGGTCTGATCACGGTTGTCCAGGGTGCCCTGGTCGGAGCCATCGGCTTCGCCACCCGCGAGCTGCCCGAGGAAGGGCTGGTCCTGGGCGGGGCGGTCATGCTCGAGCTCTCCCTGCCGATCATGGCGCTCGGATTCACCTCGATGATGTTCGGCCTGATCATCTCGGCACTGGTGAAGACCGCAGAGAAGACCATGCCGCTGCTGGTCATGTTCGCGATCATCCAGGTCGTGTTCACCGGCTGCCTCTTCATCCTGCACGGCACTGTCGGCGTCAACGAGTTCTCGTACCTGATGCCGTCGCGCTGGGCGGTCGCCGCCGCCGGAACCACGCTGGACTTCAACCGGATCAACCCGAACACGGACGACCCGACCAGCACGGACCCGCTGTGGGACCACGAGGCCGCGGCCTGGGGTATGGACATGGCCGCACTCCTCGCGCTCGGCGCCCTGTGCGGGTTCCTGGTGGCACGCTTCCTGCGCCGCCACGAGCCCGAGGTCATGCGCAAGTAACGCACATCACGCCGTAGCCCGACGACGCCGAAGGGCGCACCCCGCGTGGGGTGCGCCCTTCAGCGTCTGTTTCATGTCCGCCGGGTTGTGCCGGCTCGGCTCAGCAGGCCTCAGTAGGCGCTGTTGACGTTGTCCATCGAGCCGTAGCGGTCGGCCGCGTAGTTGCAGGCGGCGACGATGTTCGCGACCGGGTCGTACTGGTCCTTCTTGGTGCCCGGGACGTGGTAGGCGTCGAAGGTGGGCTTGATGACCTGCAGCAGGCCCTTCGACGGGACGCCGTTGATGGCGTTGATGTCCCAGTTGTTGATGGCCCGCGGGTTACCGGAGGACTCACGCATGATGTTGCGGTGGATGCCCTCGTAGGTGCCGGGGATGTCGTGCTTCTTCATGATGGACAGGGCCTCGCGGATCCAGCCGTCCAGGTTGTTCGGGTAGGTCACCTTGGCCGGCTTGCGCGCGGCGGAGCGGCTGGCGGCCTCGTCCTTGGCGCGCTTCTCGGCGGCGGCCTCGGCAGCGGCCTTCTTCTCGGCGGCCGCCTTCGCCTGGGCCTTGGCCTTGGCCTGGGTGGCCTTGAGCTGGGCCTCGAAGGCGGTCTGCTGGCCGGTGATGCTCTCCTGCACAGCCGCGACCTGCTTCGAGTCGGCCTTCCAGGCCACCGGGGCTGCGGCGACGGCCTCGGTCCGGACGCCGGCCTCGGCGTCGCCCGTGGGGGCGAGCGAGAGAGCGACCGTGGCGGCGGCGACGGCGGCGACGCCGGCGACGGCGGTCTTGCGGCTCTTGATTCGGCGGCGGATCTCAGGGGTGATGAACGCGGACATACAGACGTACCTCTTCGAATAGCGGAAAGTCGCCTCAGGCCGGATCGGCTCTGCGCTGTTCGGAAGCGACGTCGGCAATTCTTAGCTGGCGCAAAATCCCCTGGCAAAGATGTGACGTACGATCCGAGGTAGTGGATCGCTTGCTCCCAATGTCCGGTTTGGCCAGCACTGTCCGCGGTCGGATGCCCCTTTTGTATCAACTAAAGAGTCTCGTAAGTGACGTGCGCCCTATGCCCGGGCTCACATCGGCCGAGGAGAAGCGTCACCAACTGTTGCTCGAGCAATCCGATGAGTGACGCCTCTTCCACGGCTGGAGGAGCTTCTCCTGCGGGAGGAGGAGATGGACGTCGCCGAACTCGTGCCACAGGTAGCGGTGCCGCACCGCCTCGGCGTACGCGCGCGCCAGCGCCGCCCGTCCGGCTATCGCTTCGAGCATCAGCAGGTGCGACGCCTCGGGCTCGTGCAGCCCGGTCAGCAGACCGTCCACCACCAGCACCCCGCGCCGGGGAGTGACGACCAGATCCGTCCAGCCGGAGCACGGACGCACGGCACCCTCGCGGTCCACGGCCGACTCCAGTGCCCGCACGGCCGTCGTGCCGACCGCCACGATCCTGCCCCCGGCGGCGCGAGCGGCGTTCACCAGCCAGGCCGTCGTCGCAGGCACCTCGAAGCGCTCCGGATACGGCGGCTCGTGGGTCTCCGCCGACGCCACGCCCGTATGCAGCACGATCGGTGCGAACTGCACTCCCCGGCTCACCAGGTCCGCCACCACGCGCGTGGTGAAGGGGCGGGCGGCGCTCGGCATCTCCGCCGAGCCGGAACCGTCGGGGGAGGGGAGCGCGAAGACCGTCCGGTAGGCGGACAGCGGCTGGTCCCGCGTCGTGTAGCCGTAGCGGATCGGCCTGCCGTACCGCCGCAGCAGGCGCGGTACGTCCACCGACACCTCAGCCCACCACAGTCGCTCCGCGCCGGGGACGAGCGGCCCTTCCATGACGAGCTCACCGCCGCCGGGCACCCGTACGACAGCCCCCACCGGGCCCCCGGACCGCGGCAGTGTGCTCCCCGAGCCGTCCGGCCGGCGCAGCTCCACCGCCCAGCGACCCCGGTCGCCGCGGGTCGAGAAGTGCACCACGACCGCCTCGCCGCCGAGCCGCCCGTCGACCGCGGCAGCCAGGGTGGTCGACGTGTTGACGACGAGCACGTCACCGGCGCGCAACCGGCCCGGCAACTCACGGAAGTGGTGATGGGAGACGTGCATCCCCTGCGAAACCAGCAGCCGTACGTCGTCCCGCCCCGACCCGCGCTCCTCGGCGGGCACCCGCGCGGACAGGCCGTCCGGCACACGCAGCGCGTCCGACACGGACGGGACCGCCTCCTCGGGCCCGGCCCTCATCGGGTCTCCAGCAGCGTGCGTGCCACGTAGCGGCCGCCGGCCGGCCGCTCCGCGAGCAGCCGCAGAAAGGCGGGGACGACGGACTCGGGCGAAGGGCGCTCATCCCGGTCGCCCGGCACGGCCGCTTCGTACAGGTCGGTCTGCATGTCGCCGGGGTCGACGCTCCACACCCGCAGGCCGGGCTCCTCCTCGACCGCGAGAACGGCGGCGAGATGGTCCAGCGCGGCCTTCGACGCCCCGTAGCCGCCCCATGTCTCGTACGCCTCAGCCGCCGCGTCCGAACTGACCGTGACGACCGCCCCACCCGCCCGCGACGCCCGCAGCAGCGGCAACGCCTCCTGTACGAGACCGAGAGCCGCGACCACATTGGTCTCCAGCGCCGCCCGCAGCCCCGCCACCGGCAGCGCCTCCAGCCGCACCAGCGGTTCCGCACCCAGCGCGCTCGCGTTGCTCACCAGCAGGTCCAGGCCGCCCAGCGCGCCCGCCGCGGCCACCAGCTCACTGCGGTGTGCGGCGTCCGTGACGTCCCCGGGGACCGCGACGACCCGGGTCCCGTACAGTCCGGCGTGCTCGGCGCTCTCCTTCAGTACGTCCGCGGTCCTGGCGCCCAGCACCAGATCCCAGCCCTGCTCCGCGAGCGCCGCCGCCAGGGCGCGCCCCAGCCCCTTCGACGCCCCAGTGATCACTGCTACCGGCATCGTGCCCATCCCCTTGCTGTCCCCGGATGCCGCCTGTGCGGCCTGTGTGGATGGACCCAACCTAGGAACGCCGTCCGGACCGCCGCCTCGGGCGCGAGGACCTTCCGGGCAAGGCACTTCGACCTACGCCCGCAGTCCTAAGCGGATGCGGTCCCCGGTCCGATACGGACTGTCACACCCCGCCGGTACCGTGAGGTCATGAGTCACCGACCCGGCTCCGGCCTCGCCGCCGTGAGCACCGCACTCCTCGCGATGAGCCGGCATCTCGAGGTGCGCGACGTCCTGAAGACGATCGTGGCCTCGGCGCGCGAGCTTCTCGACGCCGAGTACGCGGCGCTGGGCGTGCCCGACGACCACGGAGGCTTCGCGCAGTTCGTCGTCGACGGCGTCAGCGACGCCCAGTGGAAAGCGATCGGGCCCCTCCCGCGCCAGCACGGCATCCTCGCCGCGATGCTCCACGAGGCGAAGACGGAGCGGCTCGCGGACGTCCGCAAGGACCCCCGTTTCGAGGGCTGGCCGTCCACGCACCCGGACATGTCCGATTTCCTCGGTCTGCCGATCAAGGACGGCGACGAGATCATGGGCGCCCTGTTCCTCGCGAACAAGAGCTGCCCCAAGCCGGACGGCGGCTGCGGCTTCACCGAGGAGGACGAGGAGCTGCTCGGGATCCTCGCCCAGCACGCGGCGATCGCCCTCACCAACGCCCGCCTGTACGAACGCAGCCGCGAGCTCACCATCGCGGAGGAGCGCTCCCGCCTCGCCCACGAACTGCATGACGCCGTGAGCCAGAAGCTCTTCTCGCTGCGGCTGACCGCCCAGGCCGCCGCAGCCCTCGTGGACCGCGACCCGGGGAGGGCCAAGGGCGAACTGCAGCAGGTCGCGGCGCTCGCCGCGGAGGCCGCGGACGAGCTGAGGGCCGCCGTCGTCGAGCTGCGCCCCGCCGCGCTCGACGAGGACGGTCTCGTCAACACCCTCCGCACCCACATACAGGTCCTCGACCGCGCCCACGACGCGCGCGTCACCTTCGACACCACCGGCATCCGGGCCCTGCCGGCCGCCCAGGAGGAGGCGCTGCTGCGGGTCGCGCAGGAGGCCCTGCACAACGCGCTGCGCCACTCCGGCGCGAAGGCGGTGGACGTGGTGCTGGTCCGCCGCGGACAGGGCGCCGTCCTGTCCGTCACCGATGACGGCAGGGGCTTCGAACCGAGGGCCGTCCGCAGGGCCGGCCGCCATCTGGGACTCGTCTCGATGCGCGACAGGGCGGGCGGCATCGGCGGCAGGCTCACCGTCGAATCGGCCCCCGGCCAGGGCACCACGATCGAGATGGAGGTCCCCGGTGGCTGACAACAGGATTCGGGTCCTGCTGGTCGACGACCATCAGGTGGTGCGGCGAGGGCTGCGTACGTTCCTCGAGATCCAGGACGACATAGAGGTGGTCGGCGAGGCGGGCGACGGTGCGGAGGGCGTCGCGCTGACCGAGGAGCTGCGGCCCGACGTCGTCCTCATGGACGTCAAGATGCCGGGGATGGACGGTATCGACGCCCTGCGGAGGCTCAGGGAGCTGGCCAACCCGGCAAAGGTTCTGATCGTCACCAGTTTCACCGAGCAGCGCACGGTCGTCCCTGCCCTGCGCGCGGGTGCCTCCGGCTATGTGTACAAGGACGTCGACCCGGACGCGCTGGCCGGCGCCATCCGCTCCGTGCACGCCGGTCATGTCCTGCTGCAGCAGGAGATCGCGGGCGCGCTGCTCTCCGACGACGAGCCGGGCGGCGGCACGGGCCGGGGCAACAGTCTCACGGAGCGGGAGCGCGAGGTGCTCGGGCTGATCGCGGACGGGCGCTCCAACCGGGAGATCGCGCGGGCGCTGGTCCTTTCGGAGAAGACGGTCAAGACCCACGTCTCGAACATCCTGATGAAGCTCGATTTGGCGGACCGTACGCAGGCGGCGCTGTGGGCGGTGCGGCACGGAATGGCGGGCTGAGCGGAGCGTCACGCTCCGGTGCGAGATTCATACTGTCGGGTGTATGTCACCCATACGGCGCATCCTGATCCAGTCGTGAGCGTTCTTCATGACGTGCTGCGGCGGCCGGCCGCAGCGAATGCTCAGGAGGAATGACGAAGTGAAGAACCTGAAGAAGGCTGCTGCCCTCACCATGATCGCCGGCAGCCTGGTTGCCGCAGGCTCGGGTGTCGCGTCGGCCACCACCGGCGGCGGCGCCCACGCCCATGGCGAGGCCGTCAAGTCCCCCGGTGTCCTTTCCGGCAACCTGATCCAGGCGCCGGTGCATGTCCCGGTGAACGTGGTGGGCAACACGGTGAACGTGGTGGGCCTGCTGAACCCGGCGTTCGGCAACGCCGGCTTCAACGGCTGACGCATCGTCTTGATGCCGTCCGTACGGCCCCCGCGCGCTGCGCCGCCCGGGGGCCGTACGGGTACCACCCTGAAGTTGCCCGCAGCGGTTCCCGCGCCCCTGTCCCGCCCTACCGCCCGGCGGCCGGGGGTCCAACGGGGCTGACGCTGCCCGCAGCGCTTTCCGGCCTCAGTCGCGCTCTCGCTCCCGCTCCTCCACGTACGCGTTGTACGCCGCCACCTGCGCCCGCCGCGCCACGCGCTCCACCGGTCGCAGCGTCTCACCCCGCGCCGCCATCTCCGACGCGCTCACCGCACCCCCGTGCCCGTTCTCGTACGCCAGCGAGACCAGCAGGCCGATGCGCTGCGCCAGTTCCAACACCCGGACCGCCCGCGGCGGATAACCGGGTGCCAGCGTCTCGCCCGCGCCACCCCCTTCCGCCCGTGCCCGGTACGCGTCCAGCGCCGCCTCCGCCACCGGCCCCGACGCCGCCACGTCGAGCCGTGTCAGCGTCGCCGTCGCATCCCGCAGGGCCTCCGCGAGTTCACGTTCCGCCTCGCCGAGCGACGGCACGTCCGCGGGCGGAGCGTCCCGTACCGGCAGGCAGTGCCAGACGACCTCCACGTGCAGGTCGCCGGCCGGGCCCGCCTCGTGGACCTCGGGCACCAGCCCGTACGCCGCGCCCGTTGCGACGACGGCTTCCTCCGCATCGAGCGCCCGCGCGTTGAACTCGGGCGGTCCGCTGAGCCCCAGCGGGTGGCCCGCCGAGGGCAGCGCGACCCGGAAGCCGGTCACGCCGAGCGTGCGCAGGCGTCCCAGCGCCAGCGTCAGCCCGACCGGGGCACTCTCGCCGGGCAGGTCCTCGACCCGGTGCGCCGCGTCGTCGCCGACGATCGCGTGCACGGCGTCGTCCGGTGACACAAGTCCGGCCAAAAGGGCATTTCCCCATGCGGTCAGCCGTCCTGAGCGTGGTTCCGAAAGCATGCCCCCAGCCTAGGGACCGGACCGGGCGACCGGAGCACTCACCCGGTGGCGTAGGTTTTCCCTGGGTGGTGTGCCCTCAGGTGCACCAGGTGCACAAAAGAACCCGAAACGCACCGGAAGACCTCAAGACGATTGCATGGGGAGACTGCGCGCTCATGAGCGATGTACTGGAGCTGGTGGACGTATCCGTGGTCCGCGACGGACGCGCTCTGGTGGACGACGTCTCCTGGTCGGTCAAGGAGGGTGAGCGCTGGGTCATCCTCGGCCCGAACGGCGCCGGCAAGACCACCCTGCTCAACATCGCCTCCAGCTACCTCTTCCCGACCGCCGGCACGGCGACGATCCTCGGCGAGCGCCTCGGCGGCGTCGATGTCTTCGAGCTCCGGCCGCGCATCGGCATGGCCGGTATCGCCATGGCCGAGAAGCTCCCCAAGCGCCAGACCGTCCTGCAGACGGTGCTCACCGCCGCGTACGGCATGACCGCGACCTGGCACGAGAACTACGACGAGGTCGACGAGCAGCGCGCCCGCGCGTTCCTGGACCGCCTCGGCATGACCGAGTACCTGGACCGCAAGTTCGGCACGCTTTCCGAGGGCGAGCGCAAGCGCACCCTGATCGCCCGCGCCATGATGACCGACCCCGAGCTGCTGCTCCTCGACGAGCCGGCTGCCGGTCTCGACCTCGGTGGCCGTGAGGACCTGGTCCGCCGCCTCGGACGGCTCGCCCGTGACCCGTACGCCCCCTCCATGATCATGGTCACGCACCATGTCGAGGAGATCGCGCCCGGCTTCACCCACGTTCTGATGATCCGTCAGGGCAAGGTGCTCGCCGCGGGTCCAATGGAGACCGAGCTGACCTCCCGCAACCTCTCGCTCTGCTTCGGGCTGCCGCTCGTCGTCGAGCGCAACGGCGAGCGGTGGACAGCCCAGGGCCTTCCGCTCGGCTGACGGCCCTGGTTGACGGTTCGGCTGCCGGACGAGGGCTGACGACTCCGGCGGCGGACAGGGGCCGACCTGTCTCGCCCCCTGTCCCGAGCGCGTCCGGCGGACCTACCATGCCCCTGTGGACATCGACGCATGGGTGTGGTGGCTGATAGGCGCGGTCGGACTGGGCATTCCGCTCGTGCTGACCGCCATGCCGGAATTCGGAATGTTCTCCGCCGGAGCGGTGGCCGCGGCCGTCGTCGCGGCGGTGGGCGGCGGCACAGTGGCCCAAGTGCTCGTATTCGCCGCCGTGTCCGTGGCGCTCATCGCCGTCGTGCGGCCCATCGCGATGAGACACAGATCCCAGAGTCCCCAGTTCGCGAGCGGCGTCGATGCCCTGAAGGGGCGTCAGGCGGTCGTGCTGGAACGGGTCGACGGCAATGGCGGCCGTGTGAAGCTCGCCGGCGAGATCTGGTCGGCCCGCGCCTTCGACACGACCATGGCCTACGAAGAGGGCCAGCAGGTCGATGTCGTCGAGATCGACGGAGCCACGGCCGTCGTCATGTGACAGGCCGTCAACCGCCTCGCCCGCAAGCTTCGTCAACCGCTCCGACACCCCCCGGTCCACCGCCGGACCACCAGGCCGGTCGCCCCCGGAATCGACGCGAACCGGTCGGCCGAAACGGACGAACGGTCCACAGCACAGCCCGTGTTCTGGGAAACTGATCATCAGACTCATCCGGCAGCGAAGGGCACAGGGAACGCGATGCAACCGATCATCATCGTCCTGATCATTCTGGTGGTGCTGGTCTTCATCGCCCTGATCAAGACGATCCAGGTCATCCCACAGGCCAGCGCCGCCATCGTCGAGCGCTTCGGACGCTACACCCGCACCCTCAACGCGGGCCTGAACATCGTCGTGCCGTTCATCGACTCGATCCGCAACCGCATCGACCTCCGTGAGCAGGTCGTCCCCTTCCCGCCCCAGCCGGTGATCACTCAGGACAACCTGGTGGTCAATATCGACACCGTCATCTACTACCAGGTCACCGACGCCCGCGCCGCAACCTACGAAGTCGCAAGCTACATCCAGGCCATCGAGCAGCTCACCGTCACCACCCTCCGCAACATCATCGGTGGCATGGACCTTGAGCGGACCCTCACCTCCCGCGAGGAGATCAACGCGGCCCTCCGCGGCGTCCTCGACGAGGCCACCGGCAAGTGGGGCATCCGCGTCAACCGCGTCGAGCTCAAGGCCATCGAGCCGCCGACCTCCATCCAGGACTCGATGGAGAAGCAGATGCGCGCCGACCGTGACAAGCGCGCGGCGATCCTCACCGCGGAAGGCATCCGCCAGTCGCAGATCCTCACCGCCGAGGGTGAGAAGCAGTCGGCGATCCTGCGCGCGGAAGGTGAGGCCAAGGCGGCCGCCCTCCGCGCCGAGGGCGAGGCCCAGGCCATCCGTACGGTCTTCGAGTCCATCCACGCGGGAGACGCCGACCAGAAGCTCCTCGCCTACCAGTACCTCCAGATGCTCCCGAAGATCGCCGAAGGCGACGCCAACAAGCTCTGGATCGTCCCCAGCGAGATCGGCGACGCCCTCAAGGGACTCAGCGGAGCCATGGGCAACTTCAACCCGATGGCAGGCATGGGTGGCGGCTCCGTACCCAAGCAGACCGGCGGCAACGGTACGGAACGGCGCGAGCAGCCCCCCATCGACTGACGCGCGCACCCTTCATGCATGATCGGTGAGGCCCCTCGACCTTGATGGCGGGGAGGCGACTCACGGCCCATGTAAGGAGATGGCGTTGTCCATCTGGGAAGTACTGGCGGTATTCGCGGCCGGCGTGGGAGCCGGAACCATCAACACCATCGTCGGCTCCGGCACCCTGATCACCTTCCCCGTGCTGCTCGCCACCGGGCTGTCACCGATCACCGCGAACGTCTCCAACGCCCTCGGTCTCGTACCCGGTTCCATCAGCGGAGCCATCGGCTACCGCGCCGAGCTGCGTGGACAAACCCGCCGGGTCCTCCGCCTCGGCGCCACCGCACTCGTCGGCGGCCTGGCCGGCGCCGTTCTGCTGCTCGCCCTGCCCTCGGACGCGTTCGACACCATCGTCCCCGTACTGATCGCCCTGGCGCTGGTCCTCATCATCCTCCAGCCACGCCTCGCCGCGGCGGTCCAGCGGCGCCACGAAGCACAGGGCACCGAAGCGCACCCGCACGGCGGCCCCGCCCTACACACCGGCCTGCTGTTCGCCAGTGCGTACGGCGGCTACTTCGGCGCCGCCCAGGGCATCCTCTACCTCTCCCTCATGGGACTGCTGCTCGACGACAACCTGCAGCGCATCAACGCCGTCAAGAACATCCTCGGCGCCGTCGTCAACGGAGTCGCCGCCGTCTTCTTCCTCTTCGTCGCCGAATTCGACTGGACCGCCGTCCTGCTGATCGCAGTCGGATCCACCATCGGCGGCCAGCTCGGCGCCAGGATAGGCCGCAAGCTCAAGCCCGGCGTGCTGCGCGCCTTCATCGTCGTCGTCGGAACCATCGCCATCGTCCAGCTGCTGCTGCGCTGACACGACGAGGCCCGCCCCGTGCAAGGGAGCGGGCCTCGTCCTCATGTCCCACGGCGGCGGTGCCTACGCGGCGGTGTCCTGCGCTGCGGGCTGCGCCGCCAGCCAGTCCGGCAGCGCGGCACGCTCGCCCGACCGAAGACCGAGCAGCATCGCGTCCGCCGGCGACGGCACGAACGGCTGGTGCAGCAGCGGCATACCCGCCTGCTCCGGCGTACGGTCGGCCTTGCGGTGATTGTCCTCAGTGCAGGAAGCCACCGTGTTCAGCCAGCTGTCGGCACCGCCGCGCGACCTCGGCACCACGTGGTCCACCGTCGTGGCGCGCCGACCGCAGTAGGCGCACCGGTGCTGGTCACGCACCAGCACACCCCGCCTCGACCACGGCGCCTGTCTTCGGAACGGCACCCGCACGTATCTGCAGAGCCTGATCACCCGCGGCACCGGAAGATCCACTGCGGCCGCACGCACACGAAGCGCGGGGTGGGACTGCTCGACAACCGCCTTGTCCTGGAGCACCAGCACCACCGCACGGTTCAGCGTCACCGTCGACAGCGGCTCGAAGCTCGCATTGAGCACCAGTGTGTCCCGCATCCTGCCCACCTCCGTTCGCCCCGCCCAGCTCCCGTCGGCGGGCATCAGGCTTGGATCAACTCTGGCCGGGCGCGCCGAGATGGACAACGCAATATCTCTGCCTTGCCGGGAGAGGACACCAGGACCCCCGGCAACAAAACTGCCCTGCCCTGGTCTCTCCAAGACCAGGGCAGGGCAAACTCCGGACGAACTCTCGGCTTGACTCTCAGCCCTGCGCGGGCGCCTCGTACTCGGCGATCAGCTGTGCACGGGCGAGCGTGTGGAAACGCAGATTGAAGCCGACGGCCGCCGGTGACACATCGGCGCCGGGACCGAGCTTTTCGCTGTCCACCGCGTACACGGTGAAGACATAGCGGTGCTTCTCGCCGGCAGGCGGGGCCGCACCGCCGAAGTCCTTCGAGCCGTAGTCGTTACGGACATGGACCGCGCCGTCGGGCAGCCCCTCGAACTTTCCGCCGCCCGCGCCTGCCGGCAGCTCCGTCACCGACGCCGGGATGTCGAAGAGCACCCAGTGCCAGAAACCGCTGCCGGTCGGCGCGTCCGGGTCGAAGCACGTCACGGCGAAGCTCTTGGTCCCCGGCGGAAAACCCTCCCAGCGCAGATGCGGCGAGGTGTCGCCCCCCGCCTTCAGCTGGGAGTCCTTCAGCACCGACCCATGCTCGATGTCGTCGCTCACCACGGTGAACGAGGGCACCTGCGGATGAAAGTCGTGGGGAAGCGGAGCCCTGTTGAGCTCGGTCACGTCAAACCCTCCGATTCGGCCGTCCTGCTTTCTTTCACCTGCTTTCGCCCCGAGCCTAGAGCCAGTTGCGACGCCCGCCGACATCTGCCAGCCACTGGTTGAGGTATGCCGCCCAGTCGGTCGACGCGAAGTCGTGGTGACCCACCTTGAACGCCTTGTACGAGTCGCTGCTCTCGCTGAACAGACCCGGCTTCTTGTCCATCTCCAGGACGACGTCCATCTCGCGGTCGTCGGCGACGAACGTCAGCTCGACCTGGTTCAGGCCGCGGTACTGCTGCGGCGGCAGGAACTCGATCTCCTGGTAGAACGGCAGCCGCTGGCGTGTCCCGCGGATGTGACCACGCTCCATGTCGGCGCTCTTGAAGCGGAAGCCCAGCTGGATGAACGCGTCGAGAATTGCCTGCTGCGCCGGCAGCGGGTGCACATTGATCGGGTCCAGGTCGCCGGAGTCCACGGCCCGCGCGATCTCCAGCTCGGTCGTGACGCCGATCTCCATCCCACGCAGCAGCTGGCCCTCGATCGTGGTGATCGGGGTCTCCCAGGGGATCTCGAGGCCGAACGGCACAACGTGCACCGCACCAGCCTTGACCTCGAACGCGCCGCCGAGCCGCTGCTTGGTGAACTCGATGTCCTGCTTGACCTCCTGGTCGCCGCCCTCGACCTCGACCCGCGCCTGGAGACCTACGGACAGTCCCTCGATCTGCTGATCAACCGAGCCGCCCTGGATGCGCACCTCACCCTGGACCACGCCACCGGGGACGACGTTCGCCTCGGTCAGCTCCGTCTCGACGGAGGCGCCACCGGCACCCATGCTCGCAAGCAGCCTCTTGAAGCCCATGCCAACTCCTTCTTGGTCTTGCCCCTACATACGCGTTCACATACGCGTCTACATACGCGTCTACATACGCGTCACGACCGTAGTCGGTTCCCCGTGGTTCTCCATCGACCCCCGGTACGCTCGAACGCGATGATCGAGAGCTCTGACCGCACGCCGCTGCCCCGGGACTTCTTCGACCGACCGGTACTGGAGGTCGCGCCGGACCTGCTCGGCCGTACCCTGGCCCGTTGGACCGACGAAGGCCTCATAGAACTGCGCATCACGGAGGTCGAGGCATACGCGGGCGAGGCCGACCCCGGTTCCCACGCCTTCCGCGGCCGCACCGCGCGCAACGAAGTGATGTTCGGTCCTCCGGGCCATGCGTACGTCTACTTCACCTACGGGATGTGGCACTGCCTCAATGTGGTGTGCGGCCCGGAAGGCAGAGCGAGCGGAGTCCTGCTGCGAGCCGGCGAGGTACGGGTGGGCGCCGAGCTGACGCGCAAACGTCGAGTCTCGGCCCGCCATGACAAGGAACTGGCCAAAGGGCCGGCCCGTCTGGCCACTGCCCTCGACGTCGACCGGACACTGAACGGCGCGGACTTCTGCCTGGGTCCCACAGCCCCTCTGTCGCTTCTGCCGGGCCAACGGCCGACGGCTGACCAGGTACGGAACGGCCCGCGCACGGGAGTGGGCGGTGAAGGCGCCTACCACCCATGGCGCTTCTGGATCGACGGCGACCCGACCGTCAGCCCGTACCGGGCTCATGTGCCACGGCGCAGGGGGGCGCAGCGCGCAACTTGACTCGGGTACCCCGGACGCCTAACGTAGCCCGAGCCGCTTGAGACGGAGCACTGCTGTTCAGCAGTTTCGGAGCGGCCACCCACTTCTGACGACGAACCCAATCGGGTGCGATTTCGGCATGCCGGAATCAGGATCTGATGGCTCGATTATGAGCCGCCAGTGAAATCGGCTAAAGTGACGATCACGCCGGAAGGCCGAGGGCCGGAAAGCACACCGAGAAAGTCGGATCGAAAGATCTGATAAAGTCGGAACCGCCGGAAAGCCGAAAGGCTGGAAAGCACGCCGAGGAAATCGGATCGGAAAGATCTGATAGAGTCGGAAACGCAAGACCGGAGGGAAGCGCCCGGAGGAAAGCCCGCAAGGGTGAGTACAAAGGAAGCGTCCGTTCCTTGAGAACTCAACAGTGTGCCAAAAATCAACGCCAGATATGTTGATACCCCGTCCGTCTTCGGATGG
>NZ_JBVHTA010000061.1:0-34035 GCF_055566095.1 Streptomyces sp. NPDC027962 | reverse complement strand
CGTACTGGACGTACCTGGATGACTCCGACAACGCAGCGAGTGTGCGTGCCAGGCGTCGTGGGCCAGGCGGGACTTTCGAAACACGCCCTAGCCCTGTCCGCCCAGTTGGGACACCGAGGGGACCTTGTCGGCGACCGGTGCGCCCGCGCTCTTCCCGGCGTCTTCGACCCCGCTGATGACCGATTCGAAACTGCTGACGTCCTTCTCACTGACGTTGCCGTCGCGCCCCATGTCCTTGAGCTTCTCGATGCCCTTGCCGAGCGGGGCGACCGCCTTCGCCAACAGCGGGTCGCCCTTGGCGTTCTGCACGGCGGCCCTGAGCCGGTTGTACGTGAACGCGCCCGCCAGACCCGCCTTGACGAGCGCGAACGTCCGGCCCTCTGCGCCCTTCGTGAACTTGCCCTCGCGGTACGGCTTCACGATCCACTGGTACGTCGCCCCGGCGGCGAGACCGGCGTTGGCGACGAAGCGGGACTTGGCGAACCTCTGCTGCTCGGCGGAGGACGAACCCGACGGCGTCGCCCGGGCGCTGCCCGCCTCGTCGCCGTCCCCGCCGCACGCCACGGCGGAGCCGAGAGGGCGCAGCACAGGACCAGCGCGAGCAGGGCGCGGCGTACCGGACCGGTCGGTGTCGTGAGGGTGGCGGCGGTCACGGCGGCCTCCATGGGCGCTGCGAGCAGGCGGGCAGACGCCTTCGACCCTCTCTCCGGCGCGGCGGGGCAGCCATCGGTGTTCACCCGAACGGGTTTCACACGCGCACAAGCGGCAAGACGCTGAGCATGACAACACGCGCGAGCACCAACACCACTACCGCGGCGAGAATCGTCGCCGTCATCGCGGACGTCATGGCCTTCGTCATCGGCCTGTGGATCCTCATGTACCTGCTGGACGCCAACCGCGCGAACGACCTCGTGGAGTTCGTCCGCGAGACGGCACGGTGGCTGGCCGGCTGGTCACACGACCTGTTCACCTTCGACAAGGAGTGGGCACGGGTGGTCGCGGGCTACGGCCTGGCGGCGATCGTGTACCTCTTCGTGGGCCACGCGGCGGCGGGCGCGCTGCGCCGCCGCTAGGCACGCGGCAGCGCGCGCTGTGTTCCGGGGGCTCCGCCCCCCGGTCCCCCGCGCCTCAATCGTCGGCGGGGCTGTGTGTCCTCCGGCCGAAAAGGGGCGCGTGTGCCGTCGGCGCGGCTGGAACGTGCCAGTCCCGGGGCGCCGCCCCCAACCCCGCACCTCGAACGCCGACGGGGCTTGAGTTGCCCGTCGGCGGGGCCGGATGCCACGGAGCGGCCATTTCAGCCCGTCCGGCGTTTGAGGACACCGCGCGGAGCGCGGTACGGGGTCCGGGGCTTGCCCCGGTAGCGGGAAGGGGCGGGGAGGGGCACAGCCCCGCAGGGCCACGGCCCCACCCTCCCTCACTCCAAACCGCAGCAGTCCGGCGCCAACCCCCTCGGCAGGCGTTCGCCCCCGAACACCATCGTCGTCGCCTCGTCGCCCCCCAGCGCCGCCACCGCCAGCAGCAGCGAGCCCGCCGTCCACGTCGTCAGTTCCTCCGGCCACACCGCGCGCTCTCCCTCGAAGACGTAGCCCGTCCAGTACAGGCCGCCTTCTGCGCGAAGGTGCTGGATGGACTGGAGGATCTCCAGCGCCCGGTCGGACTCGCCCATCGCCCAGAGCGCGAGCGCCAGTTCGCAGCTCTCGCCGCCCGTCACCCACGGGTTCGGCAGCACGCACCGCACGCCCAGGCCCGGCACGACGAAGTCGTCCCAGCGGGACTCGATACGGGCTTTGGCCTCCGCCCCGGTCACGGCGCCGCCCAGGACCGGGTAGTACCAGTCCATCGAGTAGTGGTCCTTGTCGAGGAAACGCTCGGGGTGGCAGCGGATGGCGTGGGCCAGTGCGCCTGCCGCGAGTTCCCAGTCGGGCTGCGGCTCCTCGCGTTGCTCGGCGATGGCGAGCGCGCAGCGCAGCGCGTGGTGGATCGACGAACTGCCCGTCAGCAGCGCGTCGTTCACCGCCGTCCCGTCCACCTCCCGTTTCCAGCCGATCTGGCCGCCGGGCTGCTGCAGCCCCAGCACGAACTCGATCGCGGCGTACACGACCGGCCACATCCGCTCGAGGAAGACCTCGTCGCCGGTGGCGAGATGGTGGTGCCAGACGCCGACCGCGATGTAGGCGCAGAAGTTGGTCTCGCGGCCCCGGTCGGTCACGGCGTCCGCGTCGCCGTCGTGGTAGGCGGCGTACCAGGAGCCGTCGCCGTTCTGGTGGGCGGCCAGCCACTCGTACGCGCGTGCCGCCGCCTCGTGCTCGCCCGCCGCGTCGAGCGCCATCGCGGCCTCGGTGTGGTCCCACGGGTCGAGGTGGTGGCCACGGAACCACGGGATCGCGCCGTCGGAGCGCTGCACGGCGAGGATGCCGGCGACGGTCTCCCCGGCCTCCTCCGCGCTCAGGACCCCGGGCAGGACAAGGTGTTCTGTACGTCCGGGAGTGGTCACGCCTGGACGACCTTGGGCAGGTGCGGCTTGGTCGCGTAGGCCACGAAGCTCTTGCCGATCAGCGGGTTCAGCGCCTGCTCGGCGACCCGTGTGGCCAGCGGCTTCTTCATGATGTCCCAGACGAGCAGCTTGTGGTACGCCTTCACGGGCAGCGCCTTGTCGTTGTCGACGCCGAAGGCGCACTTGAGCCACCAGTACGGCGAGTGCAGCGCGTGCGCGTGATGGGTGCCGTACGGCTTGAGGCCCGCCTGCTTCATCTTGGCGAGCAGTTCGTCGGCCCGGTAGATGCGGATGTGGCCGCCCTCGACCTCGTGGTAGGCGTCGCTGAGCGCCCAGCAGATCTTCTCGGGGCCGTAGCGCGGCACGGTGACGGCGATACGGCCGCCGGGCTTGAGGACGCGGACCATCTCGGCGAGCACGCCCTTGTCGTCGGGGATGTGCTCCATCACCTCGGAGATGATGACCACGTCGAACGACTCGTCGGGGAAGGGCAGGCCCAGCGCGTCGCCCTCCATCGCGGTGGCCGACGCGCCCTCGGGGGCCTCGCCCGCCTCCTTCATGGCGGCGAACCACTTGGCGACCTCGCGGATCTCCTCGCCGTTCTGGTCCAGAGCCACGACCTGCGCGCCGCGCCGGTAGCACTCGAAGGCGTGCCGGCCGGCGCCGCAGCCCAGATCGAGCACACGATCGCCCGGGGCGAGCGGAAAGCGGGAGAAGTCGACGGTCAGCACGGGGGTCTGCCTTCCTGGGGGCGGAGCGTTGGGATTCAGTGGGTGCGTACGGGAGCGGCGGAAGCCGCCGCGATCGCTTCGCGGTAGCGCTCGGCCGTACCGATCGCGGCCTGCTTCCAGGTGAAGCGCGCCAGCACCCGGTCCCGGCCCGCTGCCCCCAGCCGGGCCCGCAGGTCCGGGTCGCCGAGGAGCCGGCGCAGAGCGGTGGCAAGGGCCTCCGCGTCGCCGGGCGGTACGGCGAGGCAGGTCTCGCCGTCGGGGCCCGCCACCTCGGGGATCGCGCCGCCCGTGGTGGCGACCAGCGGCGTGCCGGTGGCCATGGCCTCCGCGGCGGGCAGCGAGAAGCCCTCGTACAGGGACGGCACGCAGGCGATCTGGGCGCTGCGCACGAGGTCGACCAGTTCGGTGTCGGTGATGCCCTTGACGAACCGGACCGCGTCCTCGAGGCCGTAGCGCTCGATGAGCTGCGCCACGGGGCCGTCCTCGGCGCGCTTGCCGACGACGACGAGGTGGGCGTCCGGTTTCTCCGTGCGCAGTTTGGCAAGCGCCTCGACGAGGTGGACGAGCCCCTTGAGGGGAACGTCGGCGCTGGAGGTGGTGACGATCCGGCCGGGGACCTCGGCGACCGCCGGATCCGGCGAGAACAGGTCGGTGTCGGCGCCGACGTGGACGACGTGGACGCGGTCACGCCGTACGCCCAAGTGGTCGACGATCTCCTGCTGCGAGGAGCCGGACACGGTGAGCACGGACGGCAGCCGGCGGGCGACGCGCTTCTGCATGCGGGTGAAGCCGTACCACCGGCGCACGGAGGCGCGGCGCCTCCAGCCGCCGGCGGCGTCGAGGTCCAGCTGACGGTCGACGGTGATCGGGTGGTGGATGGTCGTGACGAGGGGCGCGCCGAGATCGCCGAGGAGGCCGTAGCCGAGGGTCTGGTTGTCGTGGACGACGTCGAACTCGCCGCGGCGGGCCAGCAGATGGCGGCGGGCGCGCAGGGAGAAGGTGAGCGGCTCGGGGAAGCCACCGGTCCACATGGTGGCGACCTCGACGGCGTCTATCCAGTCGCGGTATTCGTCGCGCTTCGGCGTACGGAAGGGGTCCGGGCTGCGGTACAGGTCGAGGCTGGCGAGCTCGGTGAGCGGCACGCCCTCGTCGAGGACCGGGTAGGGCTGGGCGCCTATCACCTCGACACGGTGGCCGAGGCGGGCGAGTTCCCGGGACAGGTGCCGTACGTAGACGCCCTGACCGCCGCAGAACGGGTTCCCCTTGTAGGTGAGGAGAGCGATCCGCAGCGGAGCGTCAGCGCCGGTCGCGCCGGACGTGCCCGCACGGGGGCCGGCCTCTATGGCCTCTGCGGTCACCCGGGGCCCCCTTCTCACTGCGTTTCGGCGGAGCGTAATCGGTCGCGCTAATCTAGAACAAGTTTCAGACTTGATCGTTCAAGGAGCTTCGAATCTACCGGGCGGTAGCGCAACTGTGACCGGCGGATCAGGTGATTCCCGCCACGGCGGGCACATGAAGGACGGACAACGGGACTGATGACAGCGGAAGGCAGGTCGGCGGCACTGGCGGGCCCCGCGTCGCCGCCTCTCACCGAGCGGCAGGAGGCGCGCCGCCGCCGCATCCTTCACGCGACCGCGCAGCTGGCGAGCCGGGGCGGCTTCGACGCCGTGCAGATGCGCGAGGTCGCCGAGTCCTCGAGCGTCGCGCTCGGCACGCTGTACCGCTACTTCCCCTCCAAGATCCATCTGCTGGTGGCGACCATGCAGGACCAGCTCGAGCACATGCACCAGATGCTGCGCAAACGCCCGCCGGGCGGGGACAGCGCGGCGGACCGGGTGGCGGAGACGCTGATGCGGGCCTTCCGTGCGCTGCAGCGCGAGCCGCATCTGGCGGACGCGATGGTGCGGGCGCTGACCTTCGCGGACCGCAGCGTGAGCCCCGAGGTGGACACAGTCTCGCGCCAGACGACGGCGATCATCCTGGACGCGATGGGGCTCGAGAACCCGACCCCCGAGCAGCTGTCCGCGGTCCGGGTCATCGAGCACACCTGGCACTCGGCGCTGATCACCTGGTTGTCGGGGCGGGCCTCGATCGCACAGGTGAAGATCGACATCGAGACGGTCTGCCGCCTGATCGACCTGACGGCACCACAGGCCCCGCCGGGCCCGGCAGCACCGCGGAGGCGGCGTGGCCGGGCAGGGCGTTAGGAGTCCTTGTTCTTCTCGAGGTCCTCGCGGAAGAGCCTCTCGCACGCGGGGCCGTTGTCCGTCGCGATGAACTGGACCAGCAGGAAGGTGCCCTTCTGGCCCTGGTGGCTCGCCTTCAGCGTCCAGCCGTTCTTGTCCAGCGACTTGATGGTCGAGCCCTGCTGCTCGAAGTCCTGCGACTCCTTCCAGCCGCCCTTGGTGAGGGTCGCGACCGTGTCGTCGTAGGACTTCTTCGCGTCGGCGGCCTTCTCCGCGTCCGGCTGCCAGGAGATCATGCAGTCCTTGAGGGCCGGCGGGATGTCGTCGTCGCCCGGCTTCTCGGTGAAGCCGGCCGCCGTCGCCGCGTCCTCGATCTCCTTGGTGACGGTCGCGGCGTCCAGGCTGCCGCCGGCCTCCGCGGGCCCGGCGGAGACCGATCCGTCCGCACCGCCCTTGCCCTCGTCCGAGCCGCCCTCGCCGCCGCAGCCGGCCACCAGAAGCATCACACCGGCAGCCGCGGCCGCCCAACTCGCCTTGCGCACAGATTTCCCCATCCCGCGTGCGCGCGGGCCCGACGCCCGCGCGGTCAAGGGAGCAGTCTTGCACGGGAGTTCGTGCGGCATTCGCAACAGCTAATCCTCTGGTGGGAAGATCGGCTCGCCGCTGTCCGCGCGAGTCAGCGTGATCGCCTCGACCGGGCAGTTCTCCGCCGCCGCGAGGAGCTGCTCGCCTGCGTCGGCCGCCTCGGCGCGGGCGTGCGACTGGCGGGCGGAGTCGAGTTCGAAGGCGGTCGGCGCCTGGCCCACGCACATGCCTGAGCCGATGCACACGCTGCGGTCCACTTCGATGTGCCAGCGGTCTCCCATCAGGCGCTCCCGTATCCGGCGGGCAGGTGGATCATCTTGTGCTCGAAGTACGCGCCGTAGCCCTCGGGGCCGAACTCGCGGCCCAGGCCGCTGTTCTTGTAGCCGCCGAACGGGCCCAGCATGTCGAGGCTGAAGGTGTTGACGTTGTACGTGCCCGTCCGCACGCGGCGTGCGAAGTCGACGCCGTGCTCGACGTCGGAGGTCCAGACACTGCCGCTCAGGCCGTAGTCGGAGTCGTTCGCGATCGCGGCGGCCTCGGCCTCGTCACCGTACGGCAGCAGGCAGATCACCGGGCCGAAGATCTCCTCGCGGGCGATGCGCATGGAGTTGTCGACGCCGCCGAAGAGGGTCGGCTCGACGTACCAGCCGTGCTCGAGGCCGGCCGGGCGGCCGCCGCCGCACAGGATCTTGGCGCCCTCGTCCTGGCCGATGCCGATGTAGTCGAGGGAGCGTCGCTGCTGGCGCCGGGCGACGAGCGGGCCGACCTGGGTCGCCGCGTCGAGGGGGTCACCGACGACGAGCGCGGACGCCGCGGCGGCGAAGGCCTCCGCGATCTCGTCGTAGCGGCTGCGCGGCGCGAGGATACGGGTCTGGGCCACGCAGGCCTGGCCGTTGTTCATCCAGGCGGCCGGGACAATGCCCTCCACGGCCGTCCGGAGGTCCGCGTCGGGCAGGATCACGGCGGCCGACTTGCCGCCGAGCTCCAGGGTGACGCGGGTGAGGTTGCGGGCGGCGACCTCCATGACGCGCTTGCCCGCCGCGACCGAGCCGGTGAAGGAGACCTTGTCGACGCCCGGGTGGCCGACCAGGTATTCGCTGACCTCGCGGTCCGCGGGCAGGATCGACAGCACTCCCTCGGGCAGCCCGGCCTCGCACGCGATCTCGCCGAGGAGGTACGCGTCGAGCGGTGTCTCCGGCGACGGTTTGAGGATGACGGCGCAGCCCGCGAGCAGCGCGGGCCCGAGTTTGGCGGCGGCGGTGAACTGGGGCACGTTCCACGGCACGACAGCCGCGACGACGCCCACCGGCTCGCGGCGCACCAGGATCGGGCCGAGGACGCCGGTGCGCTGCTCCTCGTGGGTGAAGTCCCGGGCGACGGCGATGGCCGAGTCCCACACCATCATCGCGCCGAGTGCCTGCGCGAGGACGCTCCACGAGTACGGGGAGCCGTTCTGCGCACTGATGGTCCGGGCGATCTCCTCGTGCCGTACGGCGATCGCGTCCTTGATCCGCCCGACGGCCTCCATGCGCTCGTGGAGTGTCATCCGCGGCCAGGGTCCTTCGTCGAAGGCCCGGCGTGCCGCGGCCACGGCCCGGTCCACGTCGGCCCGCGAGGAGTGCGGGACACGTCCGATGACCTGCTCGCTGTGCGGGGAGATCACCTCGATGACGTCCGTGCCGAGCGGGGCCGTCAGCTCGCCGCCGATGAACAGTTCTCGGTGTTCCACAAGCTCGGTCATGACTGCTGCCTCCCGCCGGGCCGCACTATCTGACACAGTTTCAGAACTGATACCAGTTCTAGTTACAGGGGGCAATGGGCATGCCGTCGACGACAGATGAGGCCCCGGACGATGTCCCGGCTCCGCGCGTGACCGACCACGGCGGTGGCGTCCGCTCCCTGCGCGTCCCCATCCCGGACAACCCGCTCGGATACACCCTCGTGCACCTCCTCGACACCGACCGCGGGCCGGTGCTCGTCGACACCGGGTGGGACGACCCCACCTCCTGGGAGACCCTCACCGCCGGACTGGCCGCCTGCGGAACGTCGGCCGCGCAGATCCACGGCGTCGTCGTCACCCACCACCACCCCGACCACCACGGCCTGTCCGGCCGCCTGCGCGAGGAGTCCGGCGCATGGATCGCGATGCATGCCGCCGACACCACGGTCGTGCGCCGCACCCGCGAGGCGGAGCCGGGGCTGTGGCTCGACTATCTGGCCGGCAAACTCCAGCGCGCCGGGGCGCCCGAGGCGCACATCGCGCCCCTGCGCGCCGCGCGCGCCGCGGGCGGCGGAGGCGGACTGCCCGGAATGCGCCCCGCCCTCCCCGACCGGGACATCGTCCCCGGCGAACTGCTCGACCTGGCGGGCCGCAGACTGCGGGCAGTGTGGACCCCCGGCCACACCCCCGGCCATGTCTGCCTCCACCTGGAGGAGACCCACCCGGCCGGCCGCCCCGGCAACGGCCGTCTCTTCTCCGGCGACCACCTGCTGCCCGGGATCACTCCCCACATCGGTCTCTACGAGGACCCCGACGACGCCACCGTCACCGATCCCCTCGGCGACTACCTCGACTCCCTGGAACGCGTCGGCCGCCTCGCCCCCGCCGAGGTACTCCCCGCCCACCAGCACGCCTTCACCGGCGTGGAAGACCGGGTACGGGAACTGCTCGCCCACCACGAGCAGCGGCTGTCCGGACTGCTGACGCTGCTGGCCGAGCCGCTCACCGCCTGGCAGGTCGCCGAGCGGATGGAGTGGAACAGGCCCTGGGCGCAGATCCCGTACCGCTCGCGCAACATCGCCGTCTCCGAGGCCGAGGCCCACCTGCGGCGGCTGGTGAAGCTGGGCCGCGCGGAGGTCGCGCCGGGCGGGGAGCCGGCCCGGTACGTGGCCGTGTGACCAGCGCCCCACGTTCACATGTGCGACCGGCCGGTAGAGTGTCGGCGTCGTCATCATTACCCGTACGGGGGGAAGCCGGTGCGAATCCGGCGCTGATCCCGCAGCCGTGAGCCGCCTGTCCGAGGCGGCGAGCCGGAATGCCCCGTACGCGGTCGTGACCGGCTCGTGTCACCGGCAGCCCGCCGGTGACCGGCACCGTCGAGGCATACGGAGCCGGAGCCCAGGTGCGTGAGCGTGCCCGTGCCCGGATCCCCGCCGGGAGTACCGCAGGAGAGGCACCGCCCCGCCATGACCACCCTTCGCCGCTGCGCAGCCGCGCTCGTCGCCTCCGCCGTGCTCGGCCTGACCGCCGCGCCCGCCGCCCTCGCGGCCCCCTCCCCGTCGCCTTCCGCCGAACTGCCCGCCGGCCTCTACGGCAAGGGCGACCCGACGTACGACGGCGTCTGGCGCCAGTCCCTGGCGCTCCTCGCCCAGGACACGGCGGGCGTGAAGCCCGCCGACGCGGCCGTGGACTTCCTCACCGGGCAGCAGTGCGCGAACGGCGGCTTCGCCGCGTACCGCGCCGACACCGCCAAGGACTGCGACGCCGAGCTGCCGCTGGACACCAACGCCAGTGGCGCCGCCGTGCAGGCGCTCGCCGCGCTCGGCGGGCAGGACGCGGCCGTGAAGAAGGCCGTCGGCTGGCTGAAGTCCGTGCAGAACGAGGACGGTGGCTGGGGCTACAACCCCGGCGGCGCGAGCGACGCCAACTCCACATCCGTCGTGATCGGCGCGCTCGCCGAGGCCGGCGAGCGCCCGGCCGACGCGAAGTCCAAGGCCGGCAAGACCCCCTACGACGCGCTGCTGACGTTCGCGAAGCCGTGCGACGGCAAGGACGGCGGTGCCTTCGTCTACCAGGTGAAGTCCCCCGGCATCGTCGCCGACTCCACGGCCGCCGCCGTGCTCGCCTCCCACGGCACGGGCCTGGCGGCGACCGGCGGCAACGCCGAGGACGCCAAGGGCACGGCGTGCGAGAAGGCCACGACCCTCGAGGGCGCGGCACACAACGGCGCGGCCTACCTCGCCAACGGTCTGGCCAAGACAGGCCACTTCGACACCCCGCCGATGCCCGGCGCCGACGACGCGTCCCCCGAGCCGGACTTCGGCAACACCGCCGACGCCGTGGTGGCGCTGTCCGTGCAGGGCCTCGCCGAACAGGCGCAGAAGCCGCTGGAGTGGCTGCGGAAGAACTCGGCGGCGTGGGCGAAGGAGAACGGCCCGGCGGCCTACGCCCAGCTGATCTTCGCCGCGCGGGCGGCCGGCGCCGACCCGAAGGACTTCGGCGGCACGGACCTGGTCACCGCGCTGTCCGCGACCGGCCCGGCGCCGCAGGCGGCGGAGTCGAAGTCACCGGCCGCGAAGGACGAGAAGAAGTCGGACGACGACTCGTCCTTCAGCACCTGGTGGATCGTGGGCGTGTTCTTCGTCGCCGCCATGGGCGCGGGCTTCCTGCTCAGCGGCCGCAGGAAGAACCAGAGCTGATGCGACGCACCCGCTGTCTCCTCGCCCTCCTCGGCCTCGGCGCCCTGCTCACCGTGCTGGTCGCGGCCCCCGCACAGGCGGCGGGCTACCGCTACTGGTCGTTCTGGCAGAGCACCGACGGCCGGTGGGCGTACGCCACCGAGGGCCCGGCCACCGCACGCCCCGCCGACGGGTCCGTGCACGGCTTCCGCTTCTCGGTGAGCGAGGACAGCGGGGACTCCGCCAAGCCGCGCACGGCACCCGACTTCGAGGCGATCTGCGCGAAGACGCCCGCGAAGGACGGCACGAAGCGGATCGCCCTCGTCATCGACCCCGGCACGGCGACGGACGCCCCCCGGGGCGAGACCCCGCCGGACCGGCGCACCGCATGCGTGCAGGTCGCCGAGGCCGCGACGACGGCGGAGGCCCTGGCGCGGGTGGCGAAGCCGCTGCGTTACAACAGCCAGGCCCTGCTGTGCGCGATCTCGGGCTACCCGAAGTCGGGCTGCGGCGAACAGGTCTCCGGGACGGCCGGGACGCCGGAGGCCGCCCCGGCACCCGAAGAGGACGAAGGCCCGTCCGTCGGCCTCTACGCGGGACTCGCGGCCGTGCTGGCCCTGGCCGCGGCAACGGTCTGGCAGTCCCGCCGCCGCAAGCGATGACCCACGACTACGGGACGCAGCCGGCGGGGGCCGATCCCGCCCGGCCGGCGTCCGAGGAGCGGGAGCCCCACCCAGCCCCGCCGGCGTCCGAGGCACGGGGGTCCGGGGGCAGAGCCCCCGAAAACGGGGCCCGGGGCGGAGCCCCGGTTCGGGAAGGTGGGGGTCCCCCCGTGGCCGCCGGGCCGCAGGGGGAGGGCAGGGGAACAGCCGCGCGCAGCGGCCCGACCCCCACCCTGCCCCGCCTTCGCGGCACCGCGCGCCTGCGCGCGCTCCCCACCCCCACCGCCACCCGCAGCAACGCCCTCCCCGCCACCGCCTGGTGGGTCTGGGCGCTCGGGCTCGCCGTCGCCGCCTCCCGCACCACCAACCCCCTCCTCCTCGGCCTGCTCGTCGGTGTCGCCGGATACGTCGTCGCGGCCCGCCGCACGGACGCGCCCTGGGCCCGCTCCTACGGCGCGTTCGTGAAGCTCGGGATCGTCGTCATCGCCGTACGCGTCGTCTTCTCCGTCGTCCTCGGCTCCCCCATCGGCGGTACGCACGTCCTGTTCACCCTCCCCGAAGTCCCGGTGCCCGACTGGGCGGACGGGATACGGATCGGCGGACGCGTGTTCGCCGAGCAGATCGTGTTCGCGCTGTACGACGGCGCGAAGCTCGCGTCCCTGCTGATCTGCGTCGGCGCCGCCAACGCGCTCGCGAACCCGGCACGGCTCCTCAAGTCGCTGCCGGGCGCGCTGTACGAGGCGGGCGTGGCCGTCGTCGTCGCGATGACCTTCGCGCCGAACATGGTCGCGGACGTGCTGCGGCTGCGCACGGCCCGCCGGCTGCGCGGCCGCCCCACCGGCGGCGTCAGGGCCGTCGCGCAGATCGGACTGCCGGTCCTGGAGGGCGCGTTGGAGCGGTCGGTCGCGGTCGCCGCGTCCATGGACGCCCGCGGTTACGGGCGCACCGCCCAGGTCCCGCCCGCCGTGCGCCGCACCACGAACGTGCTCACCCTCGGCGGGCTGCTGGGCGTGTGCGCGGGGTCGTACGGGCTGCTCGCCGCCCAGGGCGCCGAGTACGGGGTGCCGCTGCTGGCCGCGGGCCTCGTCGCGGCGGCCGGTGGCCTGTGGCTGGGCGGCCGGCGCTGCGTCCGTACCCGCTACCGTCCCGACCGCTGGGGTGGCCGGGCCTGGCTGGTGGCCGGTTCCGGAGTGGCGGTCGCCGCGCTGATGATCGGGGCCGCGGCATGCGGGGGTGAGGCGCTGCATCCCGGCGTCGTGCCGCTGACGGCGCCCGCGCTGCCGCTGTGGCCCGCGCTGTCCGTGCTGATCGGCCTGCTGCCGGCGTTCGTCGCGCCGGTCCCCGCAGGAGCCAAGGAGTCGACCCGGTGATCCGCTTCGAGAACGTCTCCGTGACGTACGGCGACGCCGTCACGCCCACGCTGGACAACGTCGACCTCACCGTCCCCGAAGGCGAACTGGTGCTGCTCGTCGGCCCGTCGGGGGCCGGCAAGTCGACACTGCTGGGCGCGGTGTCGGGGCTCGTCCCGCACTTCACTGGCGGCACGCTGCGCGGCCGTGTCACGGTCGACGGCCGTGACACGCGTACCCACAAGCCCCGTGAACTGGCGGACGTGGTCGGCACGGTGGGCCAGGACCCGCTCGCCCACTTCGTCACCGACACCGTCGAGGACGAGCTCGCGTACGGCATGGAGTCGCTCGGACTCGCACCGGACGTGATGCGCCGCCGGGTCGAGGAGACGCTCGACCTGCTGGGCCTGGCGGAACTGCGGGACCGGCCGATCGCGACGCTGTCGGGCGGCCAGCAGCAGCGGGTCGCGATCGGCTCGGTGCTCACCCCGCACCCGAAGGTGCTGGTCCTCGACGAGCCGACGTCCGCGCTGGACCCGGCGGCGGCGGAGGAGGTGCTGGCGGTGCTCCAGCGGCTCGTCCACGACCTCGGCACGACGGTCCTGATGGCGGAGCACCGCCTGGAACGGGTCGTGCAGTACGCGGACCGGGTCGTCCTCCTGCCGGCGCGCGGCGCGCGGCCCGTGGTCGGCGACCCGGCGACGGTGATGGACGTGTCGCCGGTCCACCCGCCGGTGGTGGCGCTGGCCCGGACGGCGGGGTGGACCCCGGTGCCGCTGTCCGTGCGGGACGCACGCCGGCGCGCGGGTTCGCTGCGGGAGCGGCTGGACGGGCTGTCCCCCACCCCGCGCCCCGAAACGGGGACGCCGCCCCGGACCCCGTCGGCACAAGAGCCACCGATCCCCCACCCGGCCCCGCCGGCGCTCGAGGCGCGGGGGGCCGGTGGGGGTCGCCCCGGGCCGCCAGGCCCAGGGGGAGGAGCCCCCGAAACGGGGTCCGGGGCGGGAAGGGGAACAGCCCCGCGCAGCGGCCACGGCCCCGCCCGCCGCCTGCTCGCCCGGCTCCGCCGCCCCACCCCCACTCCTGCCCCTGCACGGGCCACCGGCACCGTCGCCACCACCACCCGCCTCACCGTCCGCCGCGGCCGCGTCGAAGCGCTGCGGGACGTCGGCCTCGGCGTCTCGCCGGGTGAGACCGTCGCGCTCATGGGCCGCAACGGCGCCGGCAAGTCGACGCTGCTGTCGACGCTCGTCGGCATGATCGAGCCGACGAGCGGCGCGGTGGAGATCAACGGCCGCACCCCCCACCGCACGCACCCCCGCGACCTGATCCGCCAGGTCGGGCTCGTTCCGCAGGAGCCGCGTGACCTGCTCTACGCGGACACGGTCGCCGCCGAGTGCGCGGCGGCCGACACCGACGCGCAGACGGCGCCCGGCACCTGCCGCACGCTCGTCAGCGAGCTGCTCCCCGGCGTGCCGGACGGCACCCATCCCCGTGATCTGTCCGAGGGGCAGCGGCTGGCCCTCGCGCTGGCGATCGTGCTCACCGGCCGGCCGCCGCTCCTGCTCCTCGACGAGCCGACCCGCGGCCTGGACTACGCGGCCAAGGCACGGCTGGTGGGGGTCCTGCAGGCCCTCGCCCGCGACGGGCACGCGATCGTCATGGCGACCCACGACGTGGAGCTCGCGGCTGAGCTGGCGCACCGGGTGGTGATCCTGGCCGACGGCGAGGTCGTCGCCGACGGCCCGACGGCCGATGTCGTGGTCTCCTCCCCCGCGTTCGCCCCGCAGGTGGCCAAGATCCTCGCGCCGCAGCAGTGGCTGACGGTCTCGCAGGTCGAGGCGGCCCTGGAGACGTCACGTTGAACGAGGCGAAGAAGCCCAAGAAGCCGACGAAGAAGACCAGGCGCACCGACCGCCCCGTCCGCCTCGGCCCTCGTTCCGTCGCCGCGCTCGCCCTGATCAGCGGCATCGGCGTCGTCTTCTTCGGCTGGCCGCTGCTCGCCGACGCGCAGTCGGGACTGGCAGCGCACGCCGGTGACGCGCCGTGGCTGTTCGCTGCGCTGCTGCCGCTTCTGGTCGCCGTCGTCGTCGCGACCATCGCCGACACCGGGATGGACGCGAAGGCGGTGGCCATGCTGGGCGTGCTGGCCGCGGTCGGGGCGGCGCTCAGGCCGCTGGGCGCGGGGACGGCCGGGCTGGAGCCCATGTTCTTCCTCATGGTGCTCAGCGGACGGGTCCTCGGTCCGGGCTTCGGATTCGTGCTCGGCGCGGTGACCATGTTCGCGTCCGCGCTGCTGACGGGCGGTGTCGGGCCCTGGATGCCGTTCCAGATGCTGTCGATGGGCTGGTTCACCATGGGCGCGGGCCTGCTGCCGGGACCGGACCGGATCCGGGGGCGGCTGGAGCTGCTGATGCTCGCCGCGTACGGGGCGGTCGCGGCTTTCGCATACGGCACGGTGATGAACCTGCACGGCTGGACGATCATCACGGGCATGTCGTCGGGGATCTCGTTCCACGCCGGGGACCCGCTGCACGAGAACCTGGTGCGGTTCGTCGCGTACTGCGCGGCCACCTCCCTCGGCTGGGACCTCGGCCGGGCGGTCCTGACCGTCGTTCTGACGCTCACCCTGGGGGCGACGCTTCTCAAGGCGCTGCGGCGGGCGACGCGGCGTGCCGCGTTCGAGGCGCATGTCACCTTCGAGGCCAAGCGGGATCAGGCACGAACGTTGTGAGGACCGGCACCGGGCCTCCGGCCGCACCGCCCCCCTCGCGGACCTCAGATCCGCTGGATGATCGTGCCGGTCGCCTGCGCGCCACCCGCGCACATGGTGATCAGCGCGAACTCCTTGTCCCGGCGCTCCAGCTCATGGAGCGCCGTCGTGATGAGCCGGGCACCCGTCGCTCCGACCGGATGCCCGAGCGCTATCCCGCCGCCGTTGACGTTGACCTTCCCGAGATCCTGGTCGAAGACCTGTGCCCAGCTCAGCACCACGGACGCGAACGCCTCGTTGACCTCCACGATGTCGATGTCCTTGAGCGACATGCCCGCCCTGCCCAGCACCGCCCGCGTCGCGTCGATCGGGCCGTCGAGGTGGAAGTGCGGGTCCGCGCCGACGAGCGCCTGCGCCACGATCCGGGCGCGCGGCTTCAGCTTGAGCGCCCGCGCCATGCGTTTGGACGCCCACAGGATGGCGGCCGCCCCGTCCGAGATCTGTGAGGAGTTCCCGGCCGTGTGCACCGCGGTCGGCATGACCGGCTTCAGGCCCGCCAGCGCCTCGGCCGAGGTGTCGCGCAGCCCCTCGTCCCGGTCGACGAGCCGCCACATGCCCTGCCCCGCGGCCTGCTCCTCCTCCGTCGTCGGCACCTGTACGGCGTAGGTCTCGCGTTTGAAGCGCTCCTCGCTCCACGCCGTCGCCGCCCGCTGCTGGGACAGCAGCCCGAGCCGGTCGACCTCCTCGCGCGTCAGCCCGCGGCGCCGCGCGATGCGCTCGGCGGCCTCGAACTGGTTGGGCAGGTCGACGTTCCACTCGTCGGGGAACGGCTTGCCGGGCCCGTGCTTGGAGCCGCTGCCGAGTGGCACCCGGGACATGGCCTCGACGCCGCAGCTGATGCCGATGTCGATGACGCCGCCCGCGATCATGTTGGCGACCATGTGGCTCGCCTGCTGCGAGGAGCCGCACTGGCAGTCCACGGTCGTGGCCGCCGTCTCGTACGGCAGCCCGACCGTCAGCCAGGCGGTGCGGGCGGGGTTCATGGACTGCTCGCCGGCGTGTGTGACCGTGCCGCCGACGATCTGCTCGACGCAGTCGGCGTGGATGCCGGTGCGGCCGAGGAGTTCACGGTAGGTCTCGCCCAGCAGGTAGGCGGGGTGGAGGTTGGCGAGGAGTCCTCCCCGCTTGCCGATGGGGGTGCGTACGGCTTCGACGATGACGGGTTCCGCGGCCATGAGCTCGTCCTCTCCTCGCGGCCGTCCGGGCGTCCCGGCGCCCTTCCGGGCCGCACTCTCGAAACTCGAGAAACAGGGAACTGGTACGCGTTCTAGTTCCTCGAGAAGTCTTATGAGTGCTACCGCCGGTACGCAAGGGTCTTGCACGCCTCTTACTGCGCCCCTCGCTCGCAACAGTTCCGACCGGATGCCTTGCCTCTTGTAGAACTCGTTACTACCTTTCGGCCACTCCTGATGGACCGTCAGACCGTCAGAACCGAAGCGGGAGCTGCCGATGTCCTGCCCCCATCTGCCCCAAGGGTTCGACTTCACCGACCCCGATCTCCTCCAAGCCCGCGTCCCACACCCCGAGTTCGCCGAGATGCGGCGTACCGCGCCCGTCTGGTGGTGCGAGCAGCGCGCGGGCATCTCCGGCTTCGACGACGAGGGCTACTGGGTCGTCACCCGGCACGCGGACGTCAAGCACGTCTCCACGCACCCCGAACTCTTCTCCTCGAACACCAACACGGCCGTGATCCGCTTCAACGAGTCGATCAGCCGCGACCAGATCGAGGTCCAGAAGCTGATCATGCTCAACATGGACCCGCCCGAGCACACCCGCGTCCGCCAGATCGTCCAGCGCGGCTTCACCCCCCGCGCCGTGCGCTCCCTGGAGGCGGCCCTGCGCCGCCGCGCCCGCGCGATCGTCGAGACGGCGAAGACGGGCGCAAAACCGGACGGCAGCTTCGACTTCGTCACCGACGTCGCCGTCGAACTGCCCCTCCAGGCCATCGCCGAACTCATCGGCGTCCCCCAGGAGGACCGGGCCAAGATCTTCGACTGGTCCAACAAGATGGCGGCCTACGACGACCCGGAGTACGCCATCACGGAAGAGGTCGGCACAGAGGCCGCCATGGAGATCGTCGCGTACGCGATGAACCTCGCGGCGGCACGCAAGGAGTGCCCGGCGAAGGACATCGTCAGCCGCCTGGTGGCGGCGGAAGGCGAAGGCAACCTGTCCTCCGACGAGTTCGGCTTCTTCGTCATCCTTCTCTCGGTGGCCGGGAACGAGACCACCCGCAACGCGATCAGCCACGGGATGCACGCGTTCCTCACCCACCCCGACCAGTGGGAGCTCTACAAGCGGCTGCGGCCGGACACGACGGCCGAGGAGATCGTGCGCTGGGCGACCCCGGTCGTCTCCTTCCAGCGCACCGCCACCCAGGACGTGGTCCTGGGCGGCGCCCGCATCAAGAAGGGCGACCGGGTGGGCCTCTTCTACTCCTCCGCCAACAACGACCCGGCGGTCTTCGCCCACCCCGAACGCTTCGACATCACCCGCGACCCCAACCCGCACCTGGGGTTCGGCGGCGGCGGCCCGCACTTCTGCCTGGGCAAGTCCCTGGCGGTGATGGAGATCGACCTGATCTTCAACGCGATCGCCGACGCCTTCCCCACGCTGCGCCTGGCCGGCGATCCCCGCCGCCTCCGCTCGGCATGGCTGAACGGCATCAAGGAGCTCCGGGTCACAACGGACTGACCGGCGGCCGTGCTCTTCGGACACAGGCCGAAGAGGGGCGACGGGATCATGAATGGGCGGCGGCCCACCGGTCCGCCGTTCAGATCGTGAGCGGCGCGCTCAGGCGGCGGTCGGTGATCGAGCGGCCCGCCTGGACCTCGTACGCGCCCGTCATGCGCCGCCAGGCCCCGGCCACTTCGTCCCACGTCTCAAAGGCGCGGGGCGGCAGCTCGACGCACGCACGCACGGTCTCGCCCGGCTCCGCCTCCACGGAAGCGAAGCCCGCGAGCCACCGCGCCGGGCGGTCGGCGACGTCCCCGACGGGCGCCAGGTACAGCTGGACGACCTCCCGGCCCGCGCGTCCGCCCACGTTGCGGACGCCGACCGTGACCGACGTTCCCCGGACCTCGATAGCCTCGTACGTCCACTGCGTGTAGCCGAGTCCGTGTCCGAAAGCGTACGAGGGGGTCCGACCCGCCTTCTCCCAGGCGCGGTAGCCGATGAAGACGTCCTCCCCGTAGCGCAGTTCGCCCCCTGTGGGCACGACTTCGGTGACGGGGGCAAGGTCCAAGTCGCCCCAGGTGGTCGGGAGTCTCCCGCCGGGCTCCTCCGCCCCCAGCAGGACGTCCGCGAGTGCGGTGCCGCCCTCCTGGCCGGGGAACCAGCTCAGCAGGACCGCGGCCACCTCCTCGCGCCACGGAAGTTCCACGGGAGAGCCGGAGTTGACGACCACCACGGTGTGCGGGTTGACGGCCGCGACCGCGCTGACCAGGTCGTCCTGCCGACCGGGCAGACGCAGGTCCCGGCGGTCGAATCCCTCGGACTCGACGCGCTCCGTGGTCGCGACGACCACGACGGCGGCGTCCGCATCCCGGGCCGAGGCGACCGCTTCTGCGATCAGCTCGTCCGCGTCACGGCGGGGGCCGAGGTGCACCAGCGAGAACATCACGCCGGGCAGCGGCGCGGCGGGCTGCTCGGGCAGCGTGTGGAGCAGCGACACGTGCACCGGTTCGCCCTCCCTGAGCGCCGCCGTCCCGCGTTCGAGCGGGGTGCCGAGGAACGCCTCGAACGGATCGGATTCGTCGCCCATCTCCTGGACGCCTTCGTAGCGGACCTTCCCGTCCACCGTGAGGGTGAGCGCGCCGAGCCCGCGGGTGCCGAAGGCGTGCTCGCCGCTCTCCAGCGGCAGGAACGTGCCGGTGATCTCGACGCTGTGCAGCGCTTCGTAGGTGACGCCGTCGGGCAGGTCGTCGCCGATCCACTGGAGCCGGCCGCTCGGCAGGCTCTCCTCGCCGATGACGTTCCCGTCGGCGTCGCGGCACAGGGCGCGGAGGGTGAATCCCTTGCAGGCCGGGGCGAGTTCCTCACTGGGGTCGGCGCCGACGGTGTAGGTGACCGCTCCCTCGGGCAGCGCGGCGGTCAGGCCGTCGAGCGGCGAGACCGTACGCGCGGGGAAGACGGTCGCGGAACCGCCGCCGAGCACGCGGGCGTCCCGGGCCGCCGCACCCAGCAGGGCCACCGTGCGGACGCGGGCGGGGTCCAGCGGCAGGGCACGGGCCGCGCGTACGGTCTCGTTGCGTACGAGCACGAAGGCGCGGTGGGCGATCTCGCGCGCGAGCGCCTGGCCGTCGACCTCGGGCGGTGCCTCGCTGACCGCGGACTCGGCGCCCTCCAGGAGGCCGACGCGGGCGGCGAGGCGGAGCACGTTGCGAACGGCCTCGTCCACCGTCGCCTCGTCGACCTCGCCGTCACGGGCGGCGGCCGCGAGGGCTGCGCCGTAGACGGTGTCCGGCCCCGGCATGGCGACGTCGAGGCCGCCTTCCATAGCGCCCGTGGTGGAGCGGGCGGCCATCCAGTCGGAGACGTTGCAGCCGTCGAAGCCCCATTCGCCCCGCAGCACTTCGCCGACGAGATACCGGTGTTCGGTCATGGTCGCCCCGTTGACCGAGTTGTACGCCGTCATGATCCCCCACGGCTGCGCGTTCTTGACGATGGTCTCGAACGGCGCGAGGTACAGCTCGCGCAGGGCGCGGGCGGAGACGACGTTGTCGACGGTGAAGCGGTCGGTCTCCGCGTCGTTGGCGACGAAGTGCTTCACGGTGGTGCCCACTCCCCCGGCCTGGACGCCCTGCACATAGCCGATGCCGATCGCCCCCGTGAGGTACGGGTCCTCGCTGTACGCCTCGAAGTGGCGGCCGCCGAGCGGCGAGCGGTGCAGGTTGACGGTCGGAGCGAGCAGCACGTGGACGCCCTTGCGGCGCGCCTCCTGGGCGAGCAGCACCCCGGCGCGGCGGGCGAGGTCCGGATCCCAGGTGGCGGCGAGCGCGGTCGGCGACGGCAGCGCGATCGACGGGTCGTCCGCGGTCCACCGGACACCGCGCACGCCGATCGGGCCGTCGGACATGACGAGCGACCCGAGCCCGATCTGCGGGACCGCCGGCAGGGACCACATGTCCTGCCCGGCCAGCAGCCGGGTTTTGGTGTCGAGGTCGAGCTTGCCGAGTGCCGCGTCGACCACCGCCTCGCGCGCCAGGTCCGCGGCGGTGCCGGCCTCGGCGCGGTGGCTGTCCAGGTCGGCCTGGGCGTCGGGCATGGCGGGGCCTCCTCGTGGATGTGCGTGGCAGTGACGTCCGGTACGGGAAGCGGTGCGTGTGACGCCATCGTGGCCCAGCCACCTGGCAATCGGTAGGTTTCGTTATCTTCACGTTACAATATATTCCCGTACGGTCCTGTCAGCAGGGCCAACGGATCTCCGAAAGGGACGCGATGGCGGCAGGCGTCAGAGGCGAGGAGCGGCGGGCCGAGATCCTGCGGGCCGCGCTGGAGGTGATCGCCGAGCGCGGATACCGCGGCGCGAGCCTCGGCGCGATCGCCGAGCGGGTCGGGCTCACGCAGCAGGGCCTGCTGCACCACTTCCCCAGCAAGGCGGCGCTGCTCGTCGCCGTGCTGGAGGAGCGCGACCAGTGGGACGCGGTACCCGACACCCAGTGGCGCATCGACCTGCTGGGCTCACTCGTCGAGTACAACGCGATGCGGCCCGGCATCATCCAGACCTTCTCCGCCCTCCTCGGGGAGAGCGTCACGGAGGGCCACCCGGCCCGGGACTTCTTCACCCGGCGTTACGCGACCGTCCGGGAGAACATGGCGGCCGTCCTGCGCGCGGAGTACGGCGACCACCTGCCCGGCGGCCTCACCCCGGAGCGGGCGGCCCCGCTGATGACGGCGGTCATGGACGGCCTCCAGTACCAGTGGCTGCTGGCGCCGGAGGCGGTGGACATGCCGCAGGCGTTCCGGGACTTCCTGTCCCTGCTGGGCGGGGATGCGGAGGCGCAGCACGACGGAGAAGCGGGGGCGCGGCCGGGGCACCAGGACTGACCGGCACAGAATGCTTGCCGCCCGATGAGCCGCGCCAAAGCCGTTCACCACACTGAACCAGCCCAGGAGTGCGCCTTGTCCGCACGGAGTTTGACGCGCCGGCGCCGCCGTGGACCCCGGCGGGACCGGACCGCGGGGATGCCGAGGATGAGTGGCTTGTGGGCGAGACTGTCGTGCACGTTCGCACCTGACACGGCGATGGCGAGCGGGACTCCCTGGGCATCGGACAGCACGTGCAGCTTGCTGCCCTTCTTGCCGTGATCGACCGGGTTCGGCCCCGTCAGAGATCCCCCCTTTTGGCGCGAACGAAGGCCGCGTCGACGATCGCCGAGGTCCGGTCCACCTCGCCCCGGGCTCCGAGTTCGTCCAGCACCGTCCGATGCAGCCGACGCCACAGGCCGACCCCGGTCCATACCGTGAAGCGGCGATGCGCGGTGGCGGAGGACGTGCCGAACGTCGGCGGCAGATGACGCCAGGCACAACCGCAGGTCAGCACGTACACCACTGAGGTGAACACGGCCCGCTCGTCACGCGGAGCGGTTCCGCCACCTTGCCGTCGAGCCGCGAACGTCGGCAGTAACGGGGCGACCAGCTCCCAGAGCTGATCAGGAACCAGACGCTTCGACAGATCAGCACTCACGGTCGGCATCATGCCGCTCGAACATCAAGTCACGTGGCACAGCCTTCTATGCCTTGACCGATGCGGCCGATCTGGCGGCCTTCTCAATCTTCGCGCAGTAGGCGTCGCGGGCTTCCTCATCGATCTGCATCTCGTGTTCGGGCCGCATCCCGGTTCGGCCATCGACGTCTTCGCGCAGGATGTCGGCGTGCCCGGCATGCCGGTTGGTCTCGCCGAGGACGTGGACCAGGATGGCGAACAGGTTCGTGTTGGGACAAAGTTCCGGCCACCACGGCACGTGGCCGGGGGCGTCGAGGGGAAGCTCGTTGATCGTCGCGTCTGAGTGTTCCCACGTGCGCCGGTAGGACTCGATAATCTGATCGCGGGTCTCGTCCGCAGTCGCCCACAGATCGCTGCCGTCATGGTCCTGCCATCGAGGCAGCGGTTCCGGGGAAGGGCGGTCGAAGACCTCGCCGAAGTACCTGGCCTCGACGCTGGCCACGTGTTTGACCAGGCCGAGGAGGTTGGTCCCGGTCGCTGTCAATGGTCGGCGGGCGTCGTATTCGGACAAGCCGTCGAGCTTCCAGAGCAGCGCCTTGCGGTCCCGCCGCAGTCTCCCGTGCAGGGTGTCCTTGGCGAATTCATCGATCATGCGGCATGAGCCTGCCATGGACTACTCGCGGCCTCAAGATCCCGTACGTGGACCGCAACGACCGGAAGAGCCGAAGCCCGGCCATGGCCACTGCCCTGAGCTGCCGCAAGAAGCTCGCGAAACTTGCCACGTGAGACAACCTCTAACCACTCCCGAAATTCAGAGGATCTTTCGGCCCGCGTACATACAGCCCTCCTGCGTTGTGTACGAGGACCGGCGTCTCGCCCGCCAGCACATAGTACGTGCGCGCACTGCGGTACTGTCATCTGCGTTTTCGCAGGTCAGCGGAATTCGGCGAGTCCGTGGGTGCGCGTGGAAGTGCCTTGTTGTGACGCGGCCTGTTCCTGCCGCCCCTCCACGACCAGGGCTTTATCAAGTTCCGTAGGTGTCCGGATCGTTGGTGATGCCCAGGACGGGGAGTGCACGTTGGGGCTCGTCGCGGATCGCCCGGGTGGTCTTGGCGATGTTGTCGGCTCCGAGCGTTTTCAGCACGCCGATGGCGAGGTTGCGCAGGGTCGCCATGGCCCGTGGTGCGGTCCCGGCGTGGACGGTGGAGGCGTCCTCGGCGAAGGTGACATCCCTGATGTGGTGCGAGGAGTTCTCCACTCCCCAGTGCCCGCGAATCGCGGCGGCCAGGTCGGCGGGGCCGGCTTGGTGGGCGTCGAGGCTGGTGACGGCGTAGACACTCTCACGGGTCTCGCGTGTGCCGGTCTGCTTGCGGCGGCGGTGGACGCGGATGGCCAGGCGGGCGTGGGGAAAGGCGATTCCGCCGAGTTCGTCGGCGATCCCGCAGGTTTTGATCGAGCGGGACTCGCGGCGTCCGTGCCCCGTCCCGGAGGCGGTGTGCTGGACGGGGATGCCCCGCCATGGCAGGGCCGCGAGCTGACGGTGGGCAGTGGGCTGGTTGGTCTTGATCACGGCGATGTAGTGGGCCTTCTTGGTCTCGACCAGCCAGGAGATGTTCGCCCTGACCGAGTGCAGGGCGTCGAAGGTGACGACGGTGTCGGCCAGGTCCAGCGATGCCAGCAGCGGCCGGAAGCGTGTGGTCTCGTTCGTCTTCGCGCCGACCTCCACCTGAGCGAGGGTCACGACGGTGCCGTGAGTGACCGCGGAGAGCAGATGCCGACGCGTCGCGGTGAGACGGGCCGATCCCTTGAGTGCCTTGCCGTCGACAGCGATCACGCGCCGCCACCCGGACGCTGAGGGTGACGGCACCTGGGCGGGCTCGGTGGCGACGCGGTACCGGTCGGCCAGGTAGGCTCCCACCGCCCGGTCCAGGGCGTCACCGTCAACAGCCCCCAGCACACGGCCAATCGTGGCCGCCGCCGGAGAGCGCCGCCATCTGAGCAGGTGGCGCCGGAGCCCGATCACTGCCAGGAGTGCGTTCGGGGCACGCTGGCCCCACTCGGCGAGTTCGTCGATGCTCCTCGCTCCCGAGACGACCGCGCAGGCACACACCAGCAGAATCGCTGTCAGCGAGTACCACCGGCCCCGGCGGGCGCGCGGGTCGGGCACCGAGTCGAAGTAGGGGCGCAGGTCGGCGATCCGGCCGGTGTCCAGCGGCCCCAGTTTCACCAGCACGGCAGGGATGGGAGAGGATGCAGCAGCAGGCACGGGCCACCTCGTGATCATCTGGCTTAGACATCACAATGATCACGAAGCCCGTGCCTGCCCTGTTATGCGCCCCAACTGGTAACAGCCCAACCAGCCGCACGACCGCGGAACTTGCAACCGTCCTGGCCGCCGCCCGTACCAGCCTCCGCCGCATGATCCGCAACGAGAACCGCGCCTGACGTCCCGACCTCACCACGTGCTGGACGAGGCCGATTTCGTCAATGCAGCACTGAGTGCTCAATGAATTGGGCTCATGGAATCAGCGCTCCTTTTGTCAGCTGCAGCGTGTGGCTCGCGCTGCTCGACAGCCGAGGAGGAATTCCTCCGTGAGCACCGTCGGGCCCGCTGTGAACCACCCCGCGGGCCCGACGGGCGGTGTCCGGTGATGGATCAGCCGGCGGTCCAGACGACCGGCTTGTCGCTGTACGCGTCGCCTTCGTCGAATTCAGCGCCCGTGACATCGCCGCTCCGCGACGCGGCGAGCGAGCAGGTCTCGAACGACACTCCCTTACCGAACTCGGCGGGCGCGGATTCCTTGTCGCACTTGCCCGGGATGTCGCCGATCAGCGAGACGCCTGTGCTCTGGCCGCCGTCGAGAAGGCCCCTCAGCTGTACGTACGCGCGCGAGAGGTCGGTGTCGCCTACGTTCTCCACCTTCATCTTGATGAAATACGGCGTCAGGCCCTCTGCTCGCTCACCGAACTGGGACATGTCGGCTTCAGTGCCCTTGTCGATCGCCGTGACGGTGATCGCGAGAGTGCCCTTCTTCTTGGCGTACTCGAAGGGCAGGACCGCCTTGTCGCCGACCTTGAGCCCGGCGCCCGGCGCGGTGACATCGCCCGCGGGCTGGGCGTCGCCGCCCTCGTTCTCGCCGCCGTCGGCGCTAGGGCTCGCCCCGTCCGGCGCGGGCACCGTCGCCGTCGGCGACTCCTTCTCCGTCGCCCCCTCCTCGCTATTGCCGCCGCATGCCGTGAGCCCGAGGCCGAGCGTGGTGACCAGAACGGCCGTCAGTGCGATACGCGCCTTGCGCATTTGCTAAACCCTCGCTAATGGGTGAGTTGTCCGCCGATGCAGAGATGTCCCGCGTAGTTTGTCAGACCTATGTGCATGCTTGGTGAGCGTCAGGTGGCGGAGACGTCCAAAAGCACCGAGTCCTGCGGGTCCACAGGCGGATGAACAGGGCCTTCGCGCCCCCGCTGCCCCTTCTACGTACCCCGTAACGGGAGTGACCGGCCTTGGTGGTTGGTATGACTGCCTCCCCTTCTCGAGTGCGTGACGCGGGGAGGGCGTCACGAGCTCCGCAGGCGTGGACAGACCGCCGGCACCGACGTCTTTCTCAGCCTGGACGCCGGCCCAGTCCGCGCGCCCTGCCCCGAACGACGGCTTCGATACCAACGCGATGTCGGTGGGGCCGCTGCAAATGTCCCTGGCGAGACGTACGGTACGCAGGCACGGGCACTGGAGGGGAGATCATGGGCGACTGGTTCCAGACGATCGTCGACACCGAGGCCACGTCAGGGGAGGCGCAGGGGCTCGCGGCGAATGTACTCGATTGGCTGATTGCAGACGGCTTCATCTCAGCGGACGTACCGACTGCGTCCTCGGAGCTGACGCCGGGCACGCGCCAGGGACGCATTACGGCGAAGCCGTCGAGGACCCGGATCCCGAGCTGGTCAACGTGTGGAGCAACGGCCTGCACGTCACCGTAGGGCGTACGGTCTTCGATGCTGGGCAGGGCGAACCCTCGGCCGTCACCTGCCCGCACTGCGCAACGGAGATGCCCCTCGTCGACGAGCACTGGTCGCCCATCGAGGAGAGGTGGGCCCGGTTCGAGGACGCAGTGGGTTCCTGGGCCGAGGGCCACGATGAGCCCGTCGCGTGCCCGTCCTGCGACCGGACAGCTCCCGTGAACACGTGGCTCTGGGCCGACGACTACTTCGCGTTCGGTCATCTCGGCTTCACGTTCTGGAACTGGCCCACACTGCGCCCCGAGTTCGTCGTGGACTTCTCACGCCGTCTCGGTGGCCACCGCACCGTACTGCTCGAAGGCAAGCTCTGACAGGACATGAAGAGTGGGGGCCTCTGTTTGTCAGAGTGCGGAACGTGAGCTCTTGTCCGTTTCGTGGTTGAGGTTGGGGAAGGACCGCTGGTCGCAGGTGGGGGGTGACCCTCAGGCGTCGGGGCGGGTGAACAAGCCGGGTTCGGGTTCGGTGAGGATCTGCTGGTAGGCGGGGTGGTGCGGGATATCGGGGCGGTCCGGCCCGGTGGCGGGTGAGGGCAGCGGGAGAGTGAGGAGGGTCTTGCGGGTGATGCGCAGGTTCTCGCTCTCCGCGTCGAGTCCGCCGAGCTGCCGGGTGAGCTCTTCAATGCGGGCCAGAAACTGCCCGGCCCGGTCGGCCAGTTCACGCTCGCGGGTTTCGATGTTGTTCCAGGATGGCTTTGACCTGTGGGTTCTCGCTCATGCGGTCCTCCAGGAGGCGATGGTGGCTCCGGTGAGGCGGCGGCTCATGACGGAGGTCATCGCCCGGGGCGGCTACCACTTGACCTGATGAAATTCCATCGTGCCGAAGGTCGTGATGTCCATCGCGTAGCTCCACAGCGCGTACCGCCGCTGATCGGTACGGCGATAGGTCTTGCCGAAACCGTTGTCGAGAATCTCGGTCCAGCCGTCGCTCTGTCCGTAGTGCGCGAACAGCCGGTCATTGCGCCGCGATGCGTCCTGTCCGGACTCCGCCGGGGTCTGATAGATCACCTCGTGCAGCCGGCCGCGCCAGAGAGTGAGAAGCAGTCGGCCGCCGTCGACCACGTATGTGTCCACGACCGCGTCGGGAGCGTTCTCGTGAGGGCCTGACGACTCGAGCTCGCCGGGGACCCGCACTTCGTCAGCGGCGCACAGCAACTCCAGCAACGGCAGGTCATCGGTGAGGCAGTCCATGAGGAACCACCCTAGTGTCCTGGTCCGGAGATCTTGTCGCAGTAGCGGCAGATGCGGTCGATGATCTGGTCTGCGTTTTTGGTCCATCTGAAGGGTCGTGCCTGCTCGTTCCAGGTCTTGATCCAGTCCTCGAGTGCAGTCGTCAGCCCGTCGAGTGAGCAGAACACGCCGCGCTCCAGACAGCGCCGCTGCAGTTCGGCGAACCACCGCTCGATCTGGTTGATCCAGGACGAGTAGGTCGGGGTGAAGTGCAGCTCGAACCGGGGATGGGCCAGAAGCCACTTGTGCACCACCGGCGCCTTGTGGGCGGAGAGGTTGTCGCAGATCACGTGGACTGCCAGGCCGGGATCGGTCTGACGGTCGATCTCGTCGAGAAAGTCGCGGAAGTCCACGGCCCGGTGCTGCGCGGACAGCTTCCCGATCATCTTGCCGGTGGCGGTGTTCAGGGCGGCGAACAGATCGACCGTGCCGTGCCGGACGTAATCGAAGCTGCGCCGCTCGGGGGTGCCCGGGACCATCGGCAGCACCGGAGCGGTCCGCTCAAGAGCTTGGATCTGCGGTTTCTCGTCCACCGCGAAGACCGCCGCGTTCACCGGCGGGGCGAGATACAGCCCGACCACGTCGCGGATCTTGTCGATCAGCAGCGGGTCCGGGGAGATCTTGAAGTCCTGCGTGCGCCACGGCTGAAGGCCGAACGCCCGCCAGATACGTAGCACGCTCGTCGGTGAGATTCCCACCCGCTTGGCCAGCTCCCGCTTGGACCAGTGGGTGGCACCCTCGGGGACCTCTTCGAGGGTGCGTACCACCACCTCTTCCACCTGGGCGTCGGTGATGGTGCGCGGGACGCCGGGGCGGGGATCGTCGGACAGCCCGTCGAGCCGGTCCCGCAGGAACCTGCTCCGCCACCGGGCAACGGTCCCACGATCGGTGTCCAGCCGCGCGGCCACCGCGGTGTTGTTCAGCCCGTCTGCACAGGCCAGAACGATCCGCGCCCGCTTGGCCAGCCCCTGCGCGGTTGCCCGGCGTTTGGCCCAGCCCTGCAACACCAGCCGCTCGTCCTCGGATAAAACCAGCGGCTGCAGCCTGCTGTCCCCCATTCCTCCAGCAGACCGCAGCCACCAGCCGCTGTCACCGCCCAGACCGCAATCTGAAACGAACGACGACTCACGTGGCGAGACGTGAACTCAAGACCAGATCACTAGGGCCTGTCCGGCACTCCCCGTCCCGGGCATCACCAACGATCCGGACACCTACGGAACTTGATCAAGCCCTGCTCCACGACGACGACACCGAATCGGACGTGTCGCCGAGCCAGAAGCTGGAGGCCGCACTGGCCGAGGCGAGGAAGCGCCGACAGCAGTGAAGATCCACCATCTTGAAGTTGCTGGTCACGGGGCTGGTTTGGGTCGGCGGTCTAGCACTCGTGCTGGTCGGTGGTGGTTGTCTCCTCTCAAGATCGTCTGTCAGGTGGCGACTTCGGTGCGGGTCAGCACGAGCAGGGCCCGCAGGAGCGTGGTCGCGTAGCGGGGCGAGAGCCGCAGCTTGGTGAGGATGCGCCAGTTCTTCAAGTGTGCGAAGGCGTGTTCGCAGACCGCGCGGACGGATGCGATCAGCTTGTTGACCTGCTTCTTTGCCGAGGTGAGGGGTTTGGTGCGGGCGGCTTTGTAGCCGGTGATGACCTGTGGCGGCCCGAAGACCTGGCCGTATCTGCGCAAGCACACGTGCTGATCTCGGGCTGAGACCACGCCGCAGGGCGCTCCGCAGGGCGGCCCGTTTCCCACAGAGGTGGGAACGGGCCGCTCAGGCGACCGGAGAAGCGGCTGGGGCCGTGCATCAGCTCCGGGGGGAGGACCGATCGTCCTTCGCACGTACGGCGTTGAGAACCGCCACTGTGCTGGCCAGTGCGGCGGCGATGGCGAGAAATCCGCCAAGGCCCGGCGACGGCTCGATGGGGGGAACGATGTGGCCGAAGATGGCGACGCTGTCGTCGTACCGCAACGTGACCGCTGCGGCTGCCACCGCCGTCGCGATCCCTGCCACGACGCCGGCGAGCCCCCCGCCTGGGACCCTCAGCCCGGGCCTGGACCTGGCCAGCAGTGCCCATGCCACGCACAGCTGCAGCATGGCCACGCCCGCTCCGTAGAACTCCCAGCCGGGCATCCGGCGGAGCTCTATCTCGATGCCGCCATAGCGCGCCCAGGGCAAGGCCAGTACCGCAACGATCGTGCCGATCAGGCCCGCGAACGCGAACACCCCTGCGGTCCTTCCGGTCTGTTTCATCGTCATATCAGCTGGTGATGACTTGGAGTCCCAGGCCGTTCAGCGCGGGCTGCAGCTCGACGTGGTACACGGTGTCACTGCAGGTACGGCTGTCGTCGCCCGGTATCCCCCGGCAGGTACGTGAGCGGTTGGCGTCGATGGCGCTGATGACACCGCGCGCGGAACGGGTCGTGCCCAGGTAGTAGGCGGCGCCGCCGCTGTCCCCGTTGCCCGCGGCAGCGGTCCCCTCGGTCTGTCGGGTGACGAACATGGGGCCGCCGAGGCCGGGCGGGTACACATTCCGCGCGATCACCCGGTTGCTGCACATGGTTCCGCTGTACCCGCCGGAGAGACAGTAGAGGCTGTCCACCGCTGAGTAGCCGCTTCCCGAGATGGCGCCCATCGTGCTCGAGGTGTGTCCGCCCGTGTAGACGTTTCCGGAGAACCCGGGGTAGCCGGGCGTACTGGTCGGCCAGACCATGCCCATGATGTCCCTGTCGCTGAGCACCAGGTTCGAGGAGCCGACGTAGTTCCCACCAGGCGTGTACCAGTCCTCGTCCTCCCCACAGTGCTTCGCCGTCAGAACACCCCTGACCGTGTTGGCGCTGTTGAGGACGGTGAAAGCGGTACTGCACCGGCCATCGAGGAACAGGCCCAGCCAGTACTTCTCAATCACCGCCCCGCCGATGAAAGGGGGCCGGTCATCCCAACGCGAACCAGCGACGGTGGGCTTGATGTCCACGGCCCAGTCCTCGAAGGCGAACCTCAAGGCAACCGAGGGCCCGATGGCGGACCGTATCGCGGACTCGGCGTGCTCGGTGCTGTGCGAGGGGTCCGAGACGAGCACCTTGATGCCGCTGGCATCCGGCTCCATGGCGACTGCCGAGATGAAGCCCAGCGCCTTGTCCTCTTCGATCACCCGAAGGATCTTGCGGATCTGCGCGTCGAGCTCCGTCCAGCTGTAGGGCGCGTCGTGCACGGTCACGTCGAACCGCGTACGGACCCTCTCGACTGCCTCTCGCAGCGCGACCGGAAGCTCACCTTTCCAGTACAGGTGAAGACGGTTCGCACCGAAGTCCGGGTTGATCGTGGCAAGGCCGTCGACCCCCGTCTCGGCAGCGGCCTGATCAAGTTCCGCCTTGGCTTCGGTGAGAGGGGCCTGACGCCTCGCCTCTTCCGTCAGCTGCTCACCCCCGTCGCCCTCGTCTCCGGCCGGCTGGGGCATGTACCCCCGTTGGTTGACCTCGGTATCAGCTCCCGGAGATCCCATGCTCCCAGGGGCTGCCGCCGGCATCAGCCCTCCACCGCCTTCGGATGCGGCGGACGAGTCGACGGGGGAAGCGTTTCCGCTCCCACACGCGGCAAGCAGCAGCGCGACAGCGCCCGATGCCAAGACCGCTCTGACCCGTATTCCGCGTCCACCTTGCACAGATCTCGCTTGCAACAAAACGCCCTCCCCAACGCCGACGCCGCGGCAACGCTGCGGCTCTTACACCTGCTCTACGGCGGCGAGCGGTGCTTGCGTCGCGGGGAAGGGCAACTTCTTCAGATCTGGTGTGTCCGGTAGTTCCGGGAGCACCGGGAGAGGTGTGCTCGGCGGGTCCGGGACGGGAACCGGGACCGGGACCGCAGGGGCCGTGGCCAGCGGACCAGACGGGTTGACGTGCCGTGAGTCGGTGCCGGACAACCGGCTGACGGCCTCCTGCTCCTGCTCGTGCTCCTGCTGCTGCGAAGGAGCGGTGGTTTCTCCTCCTGCGGCGGAGTGCTTGGAGCGGCGGTCCGGAGGGGAGGGCGCTTCATCCGTGCGGAGTTGTGGCGCGGGTGCCTCCCGGTCCTCGAAAAGATCGGTAAGAACAGGCAAGCTCAGCCCCGCGACGGTCAGCGTCGCCGCCGACACCAGGGTGACTGTCTGCGGCCCCCACACCGCCCGCAGTCGGCCGAGCCAGGACCACACGGTGACGGCCAGCGTGGCAGCCAGCGTGGCGCGCAGTGTCTTTCGTGCTCTGGCCAGCTGTGACTGAACCGCCCGATAGCTGAGGTCCATCCGATGGGCGATCTGCGGCAGGTTCAAGCCCTGCGCCCGCAGGCCCAGTGCCTCGGCCTGACGAGCGGGAAGGTCTTCGCTGCGGTCGACAAGCCACTTTGCCTCCGCTTGGTCGCACACCGCTTCCTCTGCGGTCGGCAGACCTGGCTCCATGCGCACCGAACGCGTATGCACCTCCGCGTCGCGGGTGAGTTGCCGGTACCGGTCCGCGCACAGCCGCACCGTGACCGTCGTCAACCATGCCCCCAGGCGGTCGTCATCCAGGTGGGGGCGCTCAGCCGCTCGGATCATCGCCTCGTGCACGGCGTCCTCGGCGTCTTCCGCGGACGCGGAGCGTCTTCGCGCCACCTTCAGCAGGTCCTCGCGGTGGCTCCATATCCGCTGCCAGCGACCGAACGGGCGCTCACCCCGCACATCGACGTGCGGTTGTCCGTTCGTGGCTCCCACAGTGGTCTCCTCACGTTGCCTGCCCGACGCGCCCCGACACACCCGAGCGTGAAGACGCACGAGAATCTAACCGATGGCAGCCCCTCCACGGCGGCGGAGGGCTCCGGGGACGGCGGCGGCTTGCGCAGCGGGCAGCTCCGGTGCGAATTCGGTATCCGGCCGGCTGGCGATGGAGAGGCGGTGACGGGCCTTGTCCGCGCTGGCGATCTCGACGGGTACCGCCCCTGCGTAGTTCGCGAACGCCGCCGAACACGTACTTGAGCCACGCACGCTGCGGCCCGGGGTTGAACCACTCGCTGCTCTGGACGAGTTGCTGGCCGACGTGATTCACCAGGCGCCGACGGCAACCGGATGCGTGGGCGTCGAGTTGTCCGGCGGCGCTGACTCGGGGAACGTCGCCCTGGCCGTGAAAGCCGCCCGCTTCCCCGAGGCGTACAGCTTCGGCCTGCTCGTAGGAGGAAGTACCGGAAGACAGCAGCGCGAGCGACGCCGGGCTTTCGTGGAGCACTGCGGCTTCCATGACGCGGCCATCCCTGCCATGCAGCACCCGCCCTTCTGCCGCGGGGGTGTACGGGCCCTGTGCAGGCCGCATGATCCAGCGGGAGCCTCCTACCAGGAGGCGTTCGATGTCGTACGCGAGCAGGCAGCCGCCCGGCGGTGCGAGGTCATGTTCACGGGCACCGGCGGGGACGAGATCAACGCCCACCACTCCAGGACACAGGTCGAACTGCCAGCGCCGGAACCCGTGCCGTGGCTCGGCGACAAAGCAATCCGAGCGCTCGCCGACGTCAACGAGTACCTGGCCCCCATCCCAGTGCTGCCCGTACCGACCCTGATGGCGTTCGGGATGCACAACCCCGGATTCCTCCGGGCCGGAATCTGGCCGGTGAGCCCGCTCGCGCACCCACGGATTGTGCGGTTCATGGAGCAGCTACCGCACGAACACAAGCGCGGCAAGGCGCTGTTCCGTGAACGGATCAGACGGGCCGGGCTGCCCGACTGGGTGGCCGCGCCGGCCGAACCGGAGAACTTCCTGGCCGTCCTGAAGAAGGGTTTACGTTCCTCCGGCTTGCCCGCACTGGACGACATACTGAAGGAGTCCATCCTGGTGGACCTCGGCTACGTTGACGGCAAGGCTCTCGCCCAGGCGGGGAGGAACGCCGGCTCCGCGCCGGTCGTCCCCGATCTGCTGTGCGATGTGCTCGCCCTGGAGGTCGGACTGCGAAGCCTCATGTGACCAGCCCCGACACGGAAGCCGAGCACGTGGAAGCCACCAACCTCCTCTACCGCGATCCGGCACTCTACGACGTGGTCCAGTCCGACAGCACGAGCGCCGCAACGTGCCAGACCCTGATCGATCTGCACCGGCCGGACGCCCGGACCCTGGTCGACTTCGGATGCGGTACCGGCCGCGGCCTGGAGATCCTCGCCAAGCGCTACGAGTGCATCGGCGTGGACCTCCAGCCCCCCATGGTCAGCCACGCCCACCGAGCCCGGCCGTGGCTGGACATCCGCACCGGCGACATGCGCACCGCACGGCTCGGCAGCCGCATGGACGTGGTGACCTGCATGGGCAACAGCCTCGCCTACGTGCACGACAACGAGGCGATCAGCCAGGTCTTCGCCACCTTCGCGGCACATGCTCGGCCAGGAGCGCTGCTCGTGCTGTGTTCCCCCGTCGCCCCGATCACCCGGACCGAGCCGACCACCGCCACGGTCGACACCCCGAGCGGATCCGCGACCGTCACCATCCGCCACACGTGGGATCTGCGGACCCAGATCAACACCATGCACCGGCATTGGGTGCTCCCCTCGGGCGACGAGGCCCGAGACGAGATCCGCAGGCGTGTCCTGTTCCCCCAGGAGCTCGAACGCTACGCGGAGGGCGCCGGCTTCGAGATCCTGGACATGAGCGACGGCGCCGGTGGAAGACTCACCGGCCCAACCGCGTACACGGTGGCCCGACAAACTCAACGGTGACCGGCGGGGCGAGAAAAGGCACCAGTGCCAGCCGCCCACTCCTGACGGCATTAGCGACGGCAACACCCACGGATTCCCCCGCACAACCACGGACACCAGCGGAACGCAAATCACGCGCTGACCTGCGAAGAAGCAGGTAGAGAGGGGTCGCGTAGCACACGTACTATTGATCCGAAACTCAAAGGGTTCTATTCGAGGATGTAGCGGACGTGGGGGCCGCCGAAGTAGCCGCGGACGATGTGTGGCTGGCGTTGGCGTC
>NZ_JBVHTA010000060.1:18701-37187 GCF_055566095.1 Streptomyces sp. NPDC027962 | reverse complement strand
GACCAGAGTTCGTCAGGAACCAACCGCTGCGACAGACCGACACCCATGACAAGCCATCATGCCGCATCGATCTGACACCACGTGAGACAAGCTCTTAAAGTGAACTATCGCGCGCACAGTTGCATCCTGAACGCGACCCCCCGTTATATGCGGTCGTGAATTCTTTTCCGCACATTGTGCAACTGGTCGTGCTGCACGTCGGGACTATAGGCAGATGCCAGAGGGTGGCAATATGGCGTGGATCACACCATGAAGCGGAATGTAATGTACCGCTTGCAGGGAGAATGTAAAGCTCCTTCATGAGGTTTGTCATCCAAAGCCATGACAGGACTCACTACCGACGGCGCGCGGCGATTGCCAGAATGGCGGCATGCCAGAACCTTCCTTCGACAATGTGATCTGCGCCACGGATGTGTGGCGGCGTTACGGGCCTGCCGATGAACGCGGATTCGACGCGGTCAGGGGCGTGAGCTTCACAGTGCGGCGGGGTGAGACCCTCGGTCTACTCGGCACCAACGGCGCGGGCAAGACCTCGACACTCGAACTCCTCGAGGGCCTCGCCGCTCCCACGAAGGGCAGCATCCGGCTGTTCGGGGCGCACGATCCCGTCCGTGACCGTGCCCACACGCGGCCGCGCACCGGCGTCATGCTCCAAGAGGGGGGATTCGCCTCAGATCTCACCGTGGCGGAGACCGTCCGGATGTGGGCCCGTTGCGTCTCCACGCCACGGCGGGTCACCGAGGCCGTCGACATGACAGGTCTCGGTGGAAGGATCGATGTTCTGGTCAAGAACCTCTCCGGCGGTGAGAAGCGCCGCCTCGACCTGTCTCTGGCTCTGCTCGGCTGCCCTGAACTGCTGTTCCTCGATGAACCGACGACCGGCATGGATCCCGAGGGCCGCCGCGAGACATGGGACATCATCAAGGAGTTGAAGCAGCAGGGGACAACCGTCGTCCTCACCACCCACTACCTCGAAGAAGCCGAGGTCCTGGCCGACCGCGTGGCGATCATGCACCAGGGTCGGATCGCCACATCCGGTCCGATCACCGAGATCACCGGCACCCGGCCGGCCACGATCGCCTTCCGGATGCCACAGGGCACTGCACTCTCTGATCTGGGCACCCTCCTCGAACTCGGCGCCACCACCGTGGAGGACGCATCCGACGGTCTGGTCCGCGTGACCACCGACAACCTGCAGTACACAGCGACCGAAGCGCTTGTGCGCGCCCGCGAGAAGGGCATCACGCTTACCGAGCTGGAAGCTCGATCGGCATCGCTTGAGGAAGTCTTCCTTCATATCGCCAGGCGCCGCGACGACGCGCACAGTCATGGAACTTCCAGCAACGACACCCCCAGCGCAAACGAAAGCAGCCCCGTATGAGCTCGGCCGCCGCACACTTGGCTGCACTCGGACGCGCCGAGTTCATCCTCTTCTTCCGAAGCAAGTCCAACCTCGTCAACGTGCTGGTCATCCCTGTGATGATCACCGTGGGCATGAAGGTCGTCATCGACCGCTTCGACCTGCCCGCCGCCGGGCTCACCATGGGCCCCGTCATCATCTCGACCGCCGCCGGCATCATCCTCACCATGGCGCTGTACGCGCCGCTGGTCGGCATCTACGTGACACGCCGTGAGGAACTCCTGCTGAAGCGGCTGCGCACAGGCGAGGTGTCCGACTTCACGATTCTCGCCGGCTCTGCCGTGCCGACTGCGGCCGCCGTTCCCGTGCAGTTCGGTCTCATCACTGTCGCGGTCTCCCTCATCGCCGACACGGGCATGCCGCCCGCCCCGCACCTGCCACTCATCGGCATGGCACTCGGTACGGTCCTCATGGTCATGCTCGCCGCCGCCACGACGGCCATGGCCCGCACCGTGGAGAGCGCCCAGATCGCCCTGCTGCCGGGCATGTTCCTGCTGCCGCTCACATCGGGCACGTACGTCCCGCTGGAGGTGTTGCCCGACGTCATCCACGACGTCTTCCGGTTCCTCCCTCTGACCCCGGTCATCGATCTCGTCCGAGCCGGTTGGACGGATGGATTGTCCTGGGGGCAGATTGTGCTCGACGTCGCCATCCTCGCAGGATGGACAGCTCTTGCTGCGTACACCGTGCACAGGCGGTTCCGCTGGGAGTCCCGGACGTGAACAGCAACACCCAAGAAGAGGAGATCACCGGTGATCCGTGTTGTCCTTGCCGATGACGAGCACTTGCTGCGCAGCGCCGTATCTGCGCTACTCAATCTCGAGGAAGACATCGAGGTCGTCGCCGAGGCGTCGACCGGTTCCGGTGCAGTCACAGCCGCTTGTGAGCACAACGTAGACGTCGCCGTCCTGGATCTCCAGATGCCAGACCAGGACGGGATCGCCGCCGCCACGGCCATCATTCGTCAGCTGCCGCATTGCCGAATCCTCATCGTCACCGGACATGGCCTGCCCGGTTACCTCAAGCGCGCACTCAAAGCCGGAGTGCACGGCTTCGCGCCCAAGTCCATCTCCGCACAGGACATGAGCGCCATCATCCGCGCCCTGCACGCCGGTAGCCGCTACATCGACGCGGAGCTGGCCGCCGACGCGATCAGCGCCGGCGAGTCACCGCTTACGAACCGGGAAGCAGATCTGCTCTCGCTGGCATCTGATGGCGTCACGGTCAACGAGATCGCAGAACGGGCAGCCCTCACCCCGGGAACGGCACGCAACTACCTGTCCTCCGCGACCACCAAGCTGGGCGCGAAGAACCGCTATCGCGCCGTCCACATCGCTCAGAAGAAAGGCTGGATCTGACCACGCCGTCCACCGTGTCCTGAGCTTGATTCTGTCGGGGATCTTGGAGTTGCCGAGGTCAGGTGCCCAGGGTTCGCCAGGACTTCGGCCGGGGGATCTCGTGCTGATCAAGGTAGGTCTGGAAGGCAGTCGGTCGGCGGGGAGGGCGCGCTTCTTCGGTCGGTGAGAGACCGCTGAGGCGCTCGATGTTGATGGCGATGGCGGTCAGGACGTGCTGGATGTGGACCTTTCCCTGGCCTCGGTAGCGGCAGTAGCGCATGCCGTGGCCGTGGGCGAACTCGTTGACCGTTCCCTCGACTCCGGAGCGGACCGCGTAGCGGGTCTTCCACTCGGGTGTCTGTTGCTCGGCACGGATGCGGAGTTGCAGGTCGCGTAGTTCGCGTGGAGGAAAGCCCACGGTGCGGTGGCTCGCGTGGGAGGCGGTGCACTGAGCGCGGGCCGGGCACGGCTGACACTGGCTCTTGGTGAACCGGGCCACGATCAGCGGGGCTGCGGTGGGCGAGGAGGTCGGGTAGGGGCCGTGCCAGCCCTGGCTGACCTGCCCCTGGGGGCAGGTGCCCTGCTGGCGGTCGTAGTCGATGTGGAAGTCGTCGCGGGCGAAGCCTTCACCCCGGCGGTGTTGCCGGGTGGGGTTGGCCTTGAGCGGCCCGGAGACGGTGACCTGGTGATCGCGTGCGGCTTGTGCAAGGTGGGGCAGGGAGGTGTAGCCGGCGTCGACCAGGTGCTCGGCGGGCAGCAGTCCGCGGCGGTGCAGGCGGGTGTGGATGCCGGGCAGGACCTTGCTGTCGTGGGTGGTGGCCGCGGTGGTGGCCGCGGTGGTGGCCACGTCGGTGATCACGTTGGGGCCATCGGGAGCGCACGTCTCCGTGAGATGGGCGGAGAACCCCTTCCAGCTGATGATGTGCCCGTGCCGTGAGTAGCGGGCCGAGGTGTCGTAGGGCGAGACGATCGCTCGGGAGGAGGGCGGCAGGCCGGGACCGTCTTCCGTCTCGGCGGTGCGCCAGCGCAGGTGGCCCGCGGCATCGCGGTGATAGTTCTGCACCATGATCTGGCGCAGGGCCTGGACACGAGGGCCGAACGCGCGGTCTCCACCATGCTGGTGGAGGTGTTCCAGGAGCCGGACGGCGTCGTTGCCGGTGGCGAGGATCCTGGTCTTGTGCTTGGTGGGGTTCTTGCCCAGGCGGACCGGACGGCCGTAACGGCGCCCCCAGTCCTCGTCGACCAGCTCGTCCAGCAGGTCCGGGGCGGTGCCGGCGACTTCCTCCAGCGCGGCACGGACTGCCTCGGTGATCAGCTCCAGGCGGGTCAGGTCACGCACGGCGGCCAGGACGTGGGTGGAGTCAGTGCGCTGTGTGGTGCGCTCGCGCACCAGGCCGGCCTCCTTGAGGCGGGCCAGGGCGAGGTCGAGGAGGCGGTCGGCGCGGTCGTCCTCGGTGAGACGGTCGCGGAAGTCGGCCAGCACGCTGTGGTGGAAGCCGGGATCGTCCAGCTCCATGGCCATTGCGTACTTGAAGTCGATGCGGCAGCGAACCGCCTCGGCGGCCTGCCGGTCCGACAGGCCGAGCACGAACTGCAGCACGCAGACAGTGGCCAGCTGGGCGGGCGAGAGGCCCGGACGCCCGTCACGCGGATACCAGTCAGCGAAGTCCTCGTCACGCCACAGCCCGTCCAGGCGGTCTCTCACCCACATCGCCGCCGTACCGCCCGGGTTGCTCGCCCTCGCGATCTGCGCGGTCAGAGGCGGGACTTGCTCACCGGAACGAGGACGGAGCGACAACGGACACCTCGACAACTACAGGGGCTCTCGGAACACCCCGAGCATGCCCACCTAGCACCCCGGCGCACCGGGAAACTCCAAGATCCCCGACAGAATCAAGCTTAAGACAGGTACCCCTGGCTACCCGCTGTCCGGCTCGTTACCGGTCGTCCAACGGCACGTCAGCGACCAGGCGGAAGGTGCCGTCCGGGCCATGAGCGGCGTCAAGCGTCCCGGCCAGCAAAGCGAGCCGCTCCCGCAACCCGGCCAGACCGGTCCCGGAGCGGAAGCGCGAAGCACCGACAGGGGCACCGCCCCATGTCGACGTCCCGGTGGGCCGCGCGCCATCGTTCGCCATGGTCAGCGTGGCATGGCTCCCATCGACCGCCACGGACAACGCAATTTCGCACTTCGTGGCCTCAGCGTGCCGCAGCACGTTTGTCGCCCCTTCACGGACGACCCATCCGAGTGCGACCTGCACCTCTCTCGGCAGTGTGTCTGAGCCTGCCTTGACGAACGTGCAGTCGACTCCAGCCGACCTCAGCACACTGCATGCCCCGTCGAGCTCACTGCGCAGATCGGCCTGCCGGTACCCGCGGACTACCTCTCGCACCTCGTGCTGCGACTCCCGCGCGATCTGCTGCACCTCATCCATCTCCTGCAGCGCGGGATCGATAGTTCCTCGCCGCCCCAATTGACCGGCCAGTTCGCTTTTCAGTGCAATCACGGACAGGTTCCGCCCCAGCACGTCGTGCAGATCGCGGGCGAACCTCAACCGTTCCTCGGTCACCGCCAGCCGCGCCTGCGTGGCTCGCGCTTCGTCCAGCTTCCAGACGGCAGTGAGCATCCACGTCGAGAATCGACAGGTGAACGCTGAGCCAATGCATCCGGCCATCACCACCCCGGTGGAGGAGACGGCTTCCGGTACTGACCACGACGCCAACATGACCACAGCCCCCACCAGGAACGACACCAGACAGGTCAACTGCAGCATTCGCCACCCGGACCGAGGCTGCATCGTTGCGGGCATGATGCCGAAACACGGCACGATCGCGAGTAGTACAACCGTGGCCTGCCCTGGCACCAAACCACCGGCACCGCGCATCATCACCATGACCACCAGCACACCCACGGTGACGGCGTTCACGAACGCCAACAACCGACGCGGATAGGTCCTTCGCCCCAGCACCCAGTCGAGAACCCGTGCGCAGGCCACACCCATCGTCAGGGCGTGCAGCACGATGAGCGCGCACAAGGCCCCTACCGGCCCTCGCGGCGCCGCCTCCAGCGACGCCTCAACCCCGAGCAGCACCTCGCTCAGCACCATCGCGCCGAACATCCACCGCGTGTACAGCTCGATCCTTGCAGGGCTGCTCCGCCGGTCCCACCATGCCATCAGCGGCCTTTCGGGCACTCCGTCGGATATCGGTTCGGGATTGGATTCTGGTGCCTGCTTCTCGGACGACACGTCAGTTTCTCTGCCATTTGTGGGGGACTGGATTCTATCCGAGGCGTTGTCGTGCCTTACAGGGGGTCAAATGTTTAGCGGGGCGGAGTCGAACGGTCAATGCAACGCCATCGCTCGAGGCGGTGCACGGCTGTGACGGCGGTCAGTAGATACGGCTCTGATCGACATCGAGACCGGCCGGCCGGTCGACGTGCTGCCCGACCGGACCGCGGAAACCCCCGCCGCATGGCTCAAGCGCCACGCCGGCGCGGAGATCGTGTGCCGTGACCGGGCCAGCGCGTATGCCGAGGCTGTCCGCACCGCCGCCCCTGACGCCCAGCAGATCGCAGACCGCTTCCATTTGTGGAAGAACCTATGCGAGACCGTGGAGAGGGGCCTCGGGACGTGTGCTCAGCCGAAAGCGATCTCGCGGAAGGTGTTGCGCACGCCTGCGAGCGGTCCCCGGTCGCGTGTGTAGAAGAGCTTGTTGGTCAGAAGCGTTGCCCAGCGCTTCTGTTGGGGGGAGATCCAGATACCGGTGCCCGTGAAGCCGTAGTGGACCCAGATGTCTTCGAGGTGAGGGTCGATGCCTGGGGCCGGGTGCCAGAACAGCCCTCGTTGAGGTGTGAGTCTTCCGGTCTGGATCCGCAGGGAGTGCTTGACCCAGGAGGTCCCGAACCCTGGTTGCTCAGCTGTCTGTTCGGGGTCGAGCAGGTACCGCAAGAAGACGACCAGGTCGTCAATGACAGAGAAGGCACCGGCTCTTCGCGTCTGAATTTCCAACGCCCGGACGAGCCCGGCTTCTTGGTCTGTGAGACGGAGGAGGGGCCGGTGGTGCCGGTCTTCACCTCCTGTGAAGCACTCGGGCTGTTCGCCGGGCCCTGCGGGTGGGCGTCCACGACCGTCGCGGATTTGGTGGAGCTACTGCCCGAGGGCGTGCGCGCGTTGGTGGATCCGCTGGGTCCACGGACGTTCGTGCTGGACGCGAAAGCACTCGAGACCACGGGCGTATAGGGGGAGCACAATGGCGGAGCCTGACGCGGGAGAGCCGGGCTTTGGCCCGGGTGACGGCTACAAGATCGAGATCGCCTCGGTGCGCAAGGTGCTGACACCGCTGGAGGAGTCCGTGGTGGCCGCGCACCAGATCAAGCGTGATTGGAGCGCAATGTCCGCGCAGATCGCGAACTCGGCCGACTTCGACATCTATTCCTCGACCCAGAAGATGCTCTCGGCGTGGGGCTTCGGCATGGGGCGGGTGGCTGAGCACACGGACACGGTGGTGGAGACGCTCCGGCAGGTCCTCGCCGCCTACGTGCTGGCCGATCTGCTGCGAATCAAGGACTTCTCGCCGACCGCGGCCAACATCGCCAAGCTGCCGTTCGGCGAACAAGGCATGAAGGCGTGGCAGGAGGGGTCCAGGCCGAAGTTCGATCCGCCGCCCGAGATCTATCAGGAGCCGTGGCTGGACGACGGCGACACCGGCAACTATCAGGACGTGCCCCAGCGCCCCCGCCTGCGGGTCGACGGCGGCTGGGAGGTCGACGGCGGGTCGAAGTCGAAGGGGCCGGTCATATGACGAGCCGCGATGCGATGGAGGGCGGCGGAGTCGAGCGCATACCTCCCCAGGCCAAGCCCAGCGATGTCATTTACGGCAACTCGATGGACGTCGATGACCTCGCCCTCAAACTCCTTGCCTATGCAGGTGCGTTCAAGGACGGCATGGACAAGCTGGTCGACCTGTCCTTGATGGACTGGACCGGGGCCGGCGCGGAGGGGTTCAAGGACGCGACTCAGAAGCTTCCCCAGGAACTGGAGTCCGCGCAGAAGTACTTCGAAGCCTCCGGGAAAGCCCTGGACTCCTACGCTTACAAACTGCGCTCGGTCCACACGCGTGTCAGGCCGATCATCGACGACGCGGACGAGGCACGGGCGGCCTCCAAGAACTACTGGAAGCACGTTACGGACTACAACGCCGCCTTGGACCGTAAGGACGATCCGCTGCCGGAGCGTCCGCCGGACGACGATCCCGGCCTCGCCGCGTTGCAGGACTGCTACGACCGCTTGGACAAGCTGGAGAGCGAGCTTCAAACCGTCATCGACGCGGCCAAGCGGCAACTCGACACAGCGGCGGAGAAGGCCCCTGACAAGCCCCCGCCCCGCAAGGGGTGGGACAAGTTCGAGAAGGGGCTCGGCGACTTCTTCGGCGGGGCGGGCGACACCATGCGCGGCTGGTACGAGGGTTTCGACGACCTCGTCAACGACGGGCCTGATGGCGTCGGTCTGCACCTGGCGGGAATGGTGGACGGGGCCTCCTACGCTGCCCAACACCCTCAGGAGTTCGCCAAGGCCGTCGTCAACTGGGACGAATGGCAGCGGAACCCTGCCCGCGCGGCCGGCCAGCTCACCCCCGAACTCCTCCTCGCTCTCGCCAGCGGCGGCGCCGGCGCGATGCGGCGCGGCGCCTCCGTGGCCAAGAACGCCGCGCAGCGTCTGCGCGGCCGGGCGGATGGCCTGCGCCGGGACGGCAGCGCCCGCGCGCGGACGGACAGTGATCCGGACAGGAACACCACGCCCAACGAGGAGCGTCCCACGGCCGGCGAGCCGATCGACGTGGCGACCGGCGAGATGGTCATGTCCGCCGTCGACGTCACCCTGCCCGGCGTCTTGCCGGTGGTCCTGGAGCGGCACTACGTGTCGGGGCACCCGTGCGGGGGGTGGTTCGGCCCCACCTGGGCGGGCACGCTTGACCAGCGCCTGGAGATCGACGGGGCAGGTGTCGTCTACATCACGGACGGCGGCATGCTGCTGACGTATCCCGTGCCGAAGCCCGGTGCGGCGATGTTACCCACCTCCGGTCCCCGTTGGCCGCTGTACTGGGACGGCAACCGCGACAGCGCCATCCGCATCGTCATCCCGGATCGGAATCGCACACTCCACTTTGCCCCGCTGCCCGTGGGCGGCCATGAGCTGGCTCTGACAGCGATCACCGACCGGACAGGCGACGGCGACCGCATCGACATCGCCTACGACGCCCAGGGTGCACCGAAGGAGATCACGCACTCCGGTGGCTACCGCATCGCCGTCGACACGGACCCCCAGCTGCTGCGGGTCACCGCCCTGCGTCTCCTGCACGGCGCACAGCACGAGCACAGCACCACGCTCACCTCCTACGCCTACGACGCCGCCGGCAACCTGGCCGAGGTCTTCAACTCGACCGGCAAGGCGCTGCGTTACCGGTACGACGCGGAACATCGTGTGACGTCGTGGACGGACCGCAACGGCACGTCGTACGGCTACGTCTACGACCAACAGGGTCGTGTGCTGCGAGGCATCGGCCCAGACGGCATCCTGTCGGGCCGGATGCACTACGACACGGCCGCCCGCACCTCCCGCTACACCGACTCACAGGGCAACACCACCGTGTACGTCTGCAACGAGGCGTACAAGATCACCGCGTACAGGGACCCGCTGGGAAACACCACGCGCACGGAATGGGACGAGAGCAACCGGCATCCCATCGCCGTCACCGACCCCCTGGGCCGCACCACGCGCTACCGCTACGACGACCAGGGTCGGTTGATCGCTGTCGAGCGGCCCGACGGTACGGTGGCGGAGACCGTCTACGATCAGCGCGGCCTGCCATTGGAGACCCGCGAACCGGGCGGCGCGGTGTGGCTCCACACCTATGACGACCGTGGGGCCCACACGTCCACCACCGACCCCGGCGGCGCCGTCACGCACTACGGCTACAACAGCTCGGGCCACCTCACCTCCGTCACGGACCCCCTGGGTCGCACCACCCGTATCGTCACGGACGCGGCGGGTCTTCCGGTCGAGACAACGGACCCTCTGGGCCGCACCCTCCGCATGCGCCGTGGCCCGCACGGCCAGGTCACCGCCGTCACCGATGCCCTGGGCCGGACCACGCGTCACGGCTGGACGATCGAGGGCATGCCGGCCTGGCGCGAGGGGCCGGACGGCGGCCGCGAGGTGTGGCAGTGGGATACCGAGGGTAATCTCGTCCTCCACACCGACGAGGCCGGGCACACCACCACCTACACGTACACCTACTTCGACCAGCCCGCCACGAGGACCGACCCCGACGGCGCGCACTATGCCTTCGCCTACGACACCGAGCTGCGCCTGACCGAGGTCACCAACCCCCAGGGCAAGCAGTGGCATTACACATACGATGCGGCAGGCCACCTGGTCGCGGAAACCGACTTCAACGGCGCTACGCGCACGTACGAACGCGATCCGGCGGGCCGCCTCACAGCTCAGACGAACGCGCTGGGCCAAACGCTGCGCTTCACACTCGACGCGGTCGGGCGCATGATCACCCAGCACGACGAGTCCACCGGTGACGTCACGACCTACGCATACGACGCGAGCGGCGCCCTGCTCCACGCGGCGAACGCGGACGCGGAACTGACCCGGGAACACGACGCGGTCGGTCGCGTCATCTCGGAAACAGTCAACGGCCGCATCAGCGCCTACACGTACGACGCCATGGGCCGCCGCACCTCGCGTACCACCCCCTCCGGCGTGCGCTCGGAGTGGACATACGACCCGGTGGGCCGCCCCACCGGACTGAGTCGAGGCGACGCAACCATTGCCTTCGCCTACGACGCTGCGGGCCGCGAGACCGAACGCCGCATCGGCGACGACACCACCCTCACGCAGACCTGGGACAAGGGCGACCGCCTCACCACCCAGACCCTCGCCACCCGCAACGAGACCGAAGCGGAGCGAATCCTCCAACAGCGCACCTACGCGTACCGCCCTGACGGCTACCTCACCGAGATACGCGAACTGACCACCGGAACACGACGTTTCACACTGGATCCCATGGGTCGTGTGACTGGCGTCCAGGCACACGGCTGGAGCGAGAGGTACGCGTACGACAGGACAGGCAACCAGACCCATGCCGACGCACCGCACCACCCCACGACCGGAGAGCGGAGCTACGAGGGCGCCGTCATCCGCCGGGCGGGCCGCACCACCTACGAACACGACGCCGCCGGCCGGCTGATCCGCAAAACCCGCAAGCTCCTCAACGGCCAGACCCGCACCTGGACGTACACGTGGAACGCGGAGAATCGCCTCACCAGGGCCACCACCCTGGACGGCGGGGAATGGACGTACGCCTACGACCCCCTGGGCCGCCGCATCTCCAAAACAGGTCCGGACGGAACCGCCCTCACCTTCACCTGGGACGGCACCTGCCTGGCTGAGCGGTTCGCCTCGGACGGCACGGCGACGACTTGGGACTACGCGCCTGGCACCCACCGCCCGATATCCCAATCCACCCGTCGGTCGATTGAGGTCGAACCCGAGGCCGGCCACTCGATCCTTGGCCTCGCCGACACCACCCCCCAGTCCGAGTACGACGCCCGCTTCCTCGCGATCGTCACGGACCTGGTCGGTACGCCCATCGAACTGGTCACTTCCGACGGCACTCTCGCCTGGCAATCCCGCACCACCCTCTGGGGCACTCCCCTCCCTGCTTCAGAGGGCGAGGTGGACTGCCCGCTCCGCTTCCCCGGCCAGTACGCGGACGAGGAAACCGGCCTCCACTACAACTACTTCCGGCACTACGACCCAGAAACCGCCCGCTACACCACACCGGACCCGCTCGGGTTGGTTCCGGCGCCCAACGCAGCGGCGTATGTTCGTAACCCCCATAGCTGGGCCGACCACCTGGGGCTTGCGGGGGAGCCGGAATGGGCCAATCCGGAAGACCTCAACTTTTCCCAACGCACCGTGTCCCCGAACGACTACGTGGAGAAGATGCGCTCCGGGGAGTGGGACTGGCGACGTCCCGGTACGGCGTTGAAGGTCATGGAAGTGGACGGCCAGCTGGTGTCGTACGACAACCGAAGGCTTGATGCGGCGCGCGAAGTGGGGAGACCGGTCATCATCGAGCGCGTCGACCCGAACGCGGTTCACCCTGATTCGACGACCGGGCGGACCTGGGCGGAGCAATTCAGAAGGCGCATGAATTCCGTGCGGAACAGAAATGAACTAGGCGAGCCAGTTCCCCCGACTGGACTCCAGGAGAGGCCGCAGCACGTGCGCAACGGGAAGTGTAAGAAGAAATGACCATGATCGAACGCCTGTGGGAAGACTTTGAGCTTCCCATCAAGGATGCACTCCACTACGCCGACGGGCACTCCTATGATGTCGCCCTTGACCCGGCCGCGCCGAGTGGTTTCACGGTGCTCGCCCCCTTCGACCTCGATGAGATGCTGGAAGGCGATCCGTCCTGGGTGTCTTCGGTCGATGGGCTTGCCGCTGTGGACCTGGGAGAGAAGGGGCTGCTTTGGGGCGGCGATGGTTCGTACGGATCGGAGGGGTTCATCGCACGTTTGACTGTTGACCGTGCGCTGATTTGGGCGATGTTCTTCATGGAATCCAATCCATTTGATCGGATTCAGCTGTCGGGAAACGTCGCTACCTTTAGCTCGACCTCAGGGTTCGAGATTGCAGTCGACATCGACGATCCGCGAACTCCAGTCCCTGGACCTGCATCGAACCGAACGGCGTAAGGATCATCTCCACCCATCCGGAGGGGCAACGAAGAAGGCCCAGGTCGCTGACCTGGGCCTGCTATCAAGAGCGGGTGACGGGAATCGAAGCCGCGCTCCAGAGCTTGGGAATCAACGCCGCTCGCGACGCCTGCAAGGCTCCTGACCTGCGGATACGCTCCTTCGCCGAGCCTTTCGCGGGAATTCCCGCCCACACAGTCGTGAGTGGCGCGGGTCACGTGAAATGCGTCTCGCAATTCGAGACAGGTTCGTGTCCGTGTGGTGCAAGCGGCGCGTAGAAGGGTCTCCAGTCAGGGCTTTCGCGCGAGATGGGGCACGCGGAGGGCGCGGGGGCCCCCAGAGGTCTAGACAACAATGAAGCCCCAGGTCGCTGACCTGGGGCTTTTCTATGGAGCGGATGACGGGAATCGAACCCGCGCTCTGAGCTTGGGAATCACCCGGCACTTGAGCCCATTCGAGTTGCTGACCTGGGGGAACGCCCACTGTCGGCCGGGCGTGGTTAGGTGCGCGTAGCCCCTTGTTGACCGTTGTTTACCGGCCCTACTGGCACGGTCATGCGGGCGAGGACGACGTGCGGCTCCCTGCGAGGCCGGCCGGAGCTCCCGGTCTGGGCTGGGCACGGATAATTGCGCCTTCCCTCCCGAGAGCGGGAGCTTTGACGCAAGGTGGCGTGTGGGTGGATGATGGTTGCGTCTTCTCTCCTGGTTTCGGGATGGCAGTCGAAAGGAGGAGGTCGGTGGATCTTTTGTCGGTGCATGAAGCGGCGGAAGCCCTGAATGTCGATGATTCCCGCATCCGTCAGTTGCTGCGTGACGGGAGGCTCCAGGGGCAAAGGGTCGGTGGTCGCTGGCTCGTGGATGGGGCCGCTGTTCGCGACCGAAGGGATCATGGTTCCCGTCCCGGGCGCCCATTGTCGACGCGCAACGCATGGGGTCTCCTGGCAGTGTTGGCGGGCGACTCCTCCACCGGCTTGTCCGATGCCGAGAAGTCCCGCGTTGTGGCGCGGCTGCGGAATATCGCTGCCCATGAGTACCTGCCTGCGGCGCGCCTGCGGCAGCTCCTTGAGGCTCGGGCGGAGAGGCGTCGGTATCGGGTGCACTCGGGGCTGCTAGAGGCGGTGCTGACTCACCCGGACGTGGTGCGGACCGGAGTGAGCGCCACCGGGGAGGTGCACGCCGACTATGTGGCGCCGGGACGTGCCGAGGTCTATGTCCGTCCCGACAAGGTGGGCGAGCTGGCGACTGAATTCGGCATGGTTCCTGATCCCCAACGGGGCAACCTGGTGGTTCGGATTCCTCCCGCCGGCCAATGGCTGTTCCTGAGCTCGTTCCCGCGAGAAGGAGTCGCGCCTCCTTCCGTGGTGGCTGTCGATCTGCTCGATATTCGCGAAGATCGCGCGGACGCGGCCGCAGCCGGGCTGCTGCGCCCGTTCCTGGCCCGTTACGCGCAGTCCGGGGGGAAGTAATCATGGCAGCTGCCGTGCCGCATGTCCGGTTGGAGTCCGGCCTGTTCGCCGGCCCGCTGGTGGAGTTGTGGACCGTGCTGCTCGATCTGTCGGAGCAGGTGCCGAGCGCCTGGTCGCTGATCGGCGGGCAAATGGTGCTCCTGCACGGGCTGGAGCACGGACGGACCCCGCCGGCGGCCAGCGCCGACCTGGATGTACTGGCCGATGTGCAGTCGGACCAGCAGAGCCTCCGCCGGCTGGTCGCTGCACTGGAGAGGCTTGGGTTCGTTCCAGCCGGCATGTCGCCGCAAGGCAACCTGCTCCACCGATACCACCGCGGTGAAGAGCCAGGGCGGCTCGTGGTGGATCTTCTGGCTCCAGACAATCTCGGGCCCAGAGCGGATCTCACGACAACTCCGCCCGGCCGCACACTGGAGGTTCCAGGAGGCCGCCAGGCCGCGCAACGGACCCAGGCGGTAAACGTCGAGTTGGGACGACGTAACGGCCGCATCCTCCGCCCCAGTCTGTTGGGGGCGATCGTGGCCAAGGCGGCCGCGGTAAGCATCAAGACCGCCCCGCCGGACCGCCACTACCGCGACTTGGCTTTTCTGCTCTCACTGCCTGGCAACCCGCTTGAACTCAAAACTCAACTCGACAAGGGCGACCGCAAGAAGCTCGCCCTGGCCGCCGCCCTGCACGATCCGCACCATGTTGGCTGGCATCAACTCCATGACGAGGACGCCCGAGCTGATGGCCAGGCGATGTACGCATTCCTGTCACCTGCCGTGCCGTAAAGAAGGTCGAATCGAGACGGCGCGTCATGAGCCCGGTTTTCCTTGCCCGAGCAGATGGTGCGGATGTGGTGTGGGCGGACCCCGGAAGGTCTAGACAACAAAGAAGCCCCGGGCTGCTGGCCTGGAGCTTTCTCGTGGAGCGGGTGACGGGAATCGAACCCGCGCTCTGAGCTTGGGAATCAACGGCGCTTGCAGTGCCCGCATGTGCCTTGACCTGCACAGATGACCGGTCTCCGATCCTGAAAAGAGGGCATTCCGACACCCCTGTTAACCGCTGTTGACCACTCTGAAGGGCGCGGATGGGGCACGAGCGCGGCGGAGACGCTGTGACAGCGCTGCTGGGCGCGGACAGGTCACGCCATCAGCGTGACCGTTGAATGGGGCCGAGACCGAGTTTGCTGATGCAAGCCGATCGATGGGCGAGTGCGTTTGCCTGCGGATGCCGGCGCTGGCCCGATGAAGGCGAGGACCAGGACGACGGCGCCGAACCGCAGTAGTCGTCCGCGCGCGACTCTGGAGACGTGGCCCGCATCTGCTTCTACGCGTCCTGCGGGCCCGGCTGCCGAGGAGCGCGTCGGCCCGGCGCCTGCACTGCGACGAAGTCTGCTGCGCCCAGGCGTACCGGGACCGAAGGCCGCCGGGTGGGCCAAGGCGCTCGGGCTGATGCTCGGCGAAGCGGAGTGGAACGGCGATACCGGCATGATCCGGCTGCTGACCTGCCCTGTCTGCGGTTACATCACGCTCGGCGGTGGCCGACGCCAGGACACGATGTACTGCTGCGGGCGGTGCCGATCAAGAGCGTGGCGCCACCGTGAAGCCCGCCGCGCAGGGCGTGCAGCGTGACGTCCAGCCGTCACAAAAGCGGCCGCTACCAGCGCATATCGCGTCCTCACGTCACGCTCATCAGGCCGTCTCGCCGAACCTGACGCACCCATTCAAGATTGATTCCCCAAGGCCGGCACAGGTGCGCCGTTCCCTGCCTCGCCTTCCCGCTTGGCTTTGCCGGTACGTGCATGAGCTCCAGGCCCTGCCCTCCAGATGGGCTACTCCAGCGCGCCATGACGGAGTGTGATCAATAGCTTACTTATGGTGCACATGGGTGCCGTCCAGGTCGTGTGCGGACCTCGCCCTCCCGTGGGCGCGGCCACGAAGACGGAGGAATTGCTGTGCGATCCAGATACAGACACCTCGGGCTGCTGGCCGGGGCAGGGGTCACCTTCGCGCTGGTTGTCGTCCCCGGCTCCCCGGTACAGGCGGCCCCGTGCGATCCCGATGTTCCTGGCTGCGGGACCACCACGGTGACGTTCGATGTGACGGGTGATGGTCTCGCCATCTCGGTGCCGGACGGCCCCGTCGATCTCGGAGCCGGTGCCCCGGGTACCACGACCACCCCCGTGTCGCTGGGCACCGTGACCGTTACCGACGCCCGTGCAGGCGATCTTGTGTGGACGTGCAGGGTCCAGTCGACCGCGTTCACGGCAACGGGAGTGAACCCCATCCCGGCCTCGGCGGGGAGATACGTCCCCGGGACCGTCACCACCGACAACGGGACGGCGACCAGTCAGAACTCGGATGACATGAGCGTGGACAACCCGATCGCAAGTCACCAGGCGGGGACGGGGAACAGCACGAGCTCATGGACCCCGACGATGTCGATCGTCATCCCCCAAACGGCCCAGGCGGCTTCTGATTACAGCGGGACGGTGACTCATTCTGTCACTCCCACATAGGCGAGCGGTTCCGCTGTTCCTGGTCCTGCTGCTGGCCGCGCTCTTTCAGGGCGCGGCCAGCAGTGATGCCCGGTCGATGAGTACAGAACACACACGGGACGAGGGATCCGGAGAGCCGGAAGCGCGGTTCGAACTCCGCCTGCTCGAGGCGCCGGTCGTCCGTCGTGACGATCCCCGTGCGTATAGATCCATCGTCGATCACCTCAATCCGGGCACCACCATTCAGCGGCGGGTGGAGGTCAGCAACAAGTCCCCGGAGCCGCTGCGCGTCGACCTCTACGCCGCCGCGGCTTCCATCAACAAACGGACATTCACCTTCACCGCTGGCCGCCCTCAGAACGAACTGACGGGATGGATCTCGGTTGACCACCCCGTGCTCAGGCTTCCCCCTGACAGCATGGAGACCGCGCGGGTCACCATCCGGGTGCCGAAAAGGGCCTCGCGAGGTGAGCGGTACGGCGTTGTCTGGGCCGAGGTCGCCCGCTCCGGGAAGGGCAACGTCAAGCTGATCAACCGCGTCGGCATCCGGATCTATCTTGATATCGGCCCTGGTGGTGAACCACCCTCCGCCTTCCGGATCGAGAAACTCACCCCCGCACGCTCCCCCGAGGGCCAACCGCGGATCACCGCCCAGGTACGCAACACCGGGGAACGCGCATTGGAGATGTCCGGCAAGCTCTGGCTGTCCCAGGGCCCGGCGGGTCTGCGAGCCGGTCCGTATCCTGCGACGCGGGGCACCACACTGGCCCCCGGTGATACGGGGTTGGTGAGCGTCGCACTGGGCGACGGTTTGCCCAACGGTCCCTGGAAAGCTCGGCTGTCTCTGGCCAGCGGCAGGATCCAGGAGACCATCACCGCCACCGTCACTTTCCCGACCGCGGGTATACAGGGCTCGTCCATCGTCCCGGACTTCGCGCAGCAGTGGCCCCCGATGCTGTCCTGGGGACTTGGCGCTCTGCTGGCCATCCTGGCCGTCGTCGGCATCCGCCTGCTGACGCGGCGACTCGTGCGGCGCCGCGACTGACGGCGCAGCACCGCCGGGCCGACGGTCTCGGCCACGACAAAAATGGCCGCTTCGGCCAAAGAACACGCCAGTGGCCAGCTCGATCTCCGCTTCGAGGGGCCGGTCACGCCGAGCGTCTTCCTGCGCACTCCATAGGTGACGCACTCGAGTGTGGTCAGGTCCAGCCCGTAGCTGTGGACAATGGGCATCCTCTTCTATGCTCCACCCGCAGGGGGCTCATCCGAGGCGGGATCCACTCCCAGTATTTGGGCAATGTCACCCGGAGGACCCCTCAGTAATACGGTGAAGGATTATATGCCCTCCAATGGAGGGATCTGGGTGTGTTCCGGATCGGCATCGGGCAGAGGCGCTCGTAGTGTGCGCTTGTGGCGAAGGTGCGGCGTGGAGCGGGACTCATTGTGGTCCTGCTGGCGGTGCTGATGCTGCAGGTCGTCGCGCCCCGTATCGCGGTGGCGGCCACGACCCCATCCTTCGCGACGAAGGTCGACTACACCACGGGGACCAACCCGTATTCGGTGGCGGTGGGTGATTTCCGGGGGAACGGACGTAAGGATCTGGCGGTTGCCAACTACGGCTCGAATACGGTGTCGGTGCTGCTGAGGAATGCAAACGGCACGTACGCGGCCAAGGTCGATTACGCCACCGGTGCGGCCCCGTACTCGGTGCAGGTCGCTGACTTCAACGGTGACGGCCGCAAGGACCTGGCTGTGGGCAACTACGTCGGGGACAGTGTGTCGGTGCTGCTGGGCAACGGGAACGGTACCTTCGCGGCGAAGGTCGACTACGCCGCCGGTGATGGTGCGGAGAAGGTGGCGGTGGGTGACCTCAACGGTGACGGCCGCCTCGACCTGGCCGTGGCCAACTACATCGCGGACACGGTCTCGGTGCTGCTGGGGAACGGGAACGGCACGTTCGCGGCGAGAGTCGCCTACACCACCGGTGACGGCCCGTCCTGGGTGGAGATG
>NZ_JBVHTA010000060.1:0-18604 GCF_055566095.1 Streptomyces sp. NPDC027962 | reverse complement strand
GCACACCCACCACCACCGGCACCTATCCCCTGACCATCACCGCCCACAACACCAGCGGCCCCGACGCCACCCAGAACTTCACCCTCACCGTCACCGGCGGCTCACTGTCGATCAGCGTGCCCTCCCCCGTGAACCTGGGCAGCGGGTCACCCTCAAGCATGATCAGCGCCCAACTCGGCACCGTGCAGGTAAGCGACACCCGAAACGAAACCAACGCATCCTGGACGGCCACCGTCTCGGCGACGGACTTCACCACCGGTGGCGGCACTGCATCCGAGACAGTCACGAGATCAGCCGTGTCCTACTGGTCTGGCCCGGCCACCGACACCACCGGAACGGGCACCTTCACCCCCGGGCAGGCAACCGCCGCGAACGCGCAAACCCTCACTGCCCCCCGCACCGCCTTCACTCTGACCTCCGGCACAGGGAACAACACCACAAGCTGGAACCCGACCCTTGTCATCGCGGTGCCCATCACCGCCGGCGCAGGCACCTACACCGCAACGATCACACACTCCGTCGCATGACCAGCGGGACCAATCGGCCCTCGGCCGCAAGCGCGACAAGATCCTCCAGCAGTGCGCTGCCGAGAACAGCTCTGCGATACCGGCATGAAGGCCCGTTCGGGGATGAGGCCCCTCGGCAGCCCGGAAGCCTCGTGCGTTCTGCCCGCCTACCCGCATCACCCGATCAGTGGCCGCCCTGAAAGGGCTCAGTTATTCATACCGGTATGAATAGGTCAAACGCGCTGATGGGTTGCTATGTTGCTTGATGCACCGTTAGGGCCCTGTTGCCATAAGGGAGAGCCGGGGATGAGAACACGAAGTCACTGCCCGAGCCGCGGCACGCGGATGGGTCTGAGAGCACTGCTGATCACGGTCGCTGTGTTGCTGGGCCTGGCTGTTCCGCTGCCCGCCTACGCAGCTCCCTCCGGCACGATGAGCTTGAACCAGCTCGACTATCGGACGAACCAGCAGATCACGGTCACCTACACCACGACCCAGCCCAGCTCCAGCAACTGGGTCGGTATCTATGCCGATCCTGGCAACGGCCCGGTCAATGGCCAGTACCTCGGGGCCTCGACGAAGTGGAAGTATGCCCCCGGCACATCCGGCCAGATCTCGATCCCGGCCTCCGGTCTCAGCGCCGGCGCCTACGTGGCCTACTACCTGCACAATGACGGCTACAGCTGGCTGGCCAACCCGGTGAAGTTCCGCATCACGAGCTCCTCGCGGACACCGACCGGTTCGATGAGCCTGGACCAGCTCGACTACCCGGCGGGTACCCCGATCTCGGTTACGTACAGCACGAGCCAGCCCAGCGCCCTCAACTGGGTCGGCCTCTACGCCGATCCGGGCAACGGCCCGGTTAATGACCAGTACGTCGGGCCCGCGAGCAGGTGGCTGTACGCCCCTGGCTCCTCCGGCCAGATCTCGATCCCGACCACCGGCCTCAGCCCCGGCCACTACGTCGCCTACTACCTGTACGACAACGGCTACAGCCGCGTGGCCAGCCCGCTGAAGTTCCGCATCGTGCCCTCCACCCCGGCCACCACACTGAAGGTGGCGTCCTTCAACACCTGGCATGCCGCCACCCAGGTGACCGGCGGCCTCACCAAGGCCACCAACTTCGTCACCTCCAGCGGCGCGGACGTGGTGGCCCTGCAGGAAACCCAGGGGTACTTCGCCAGGGATCTGGCAAGGAGCCTGGGCTGGTACTACTACCAAGGCCCCGCCAGCGTGGCGATCCTCAGCAGGTACGCGATCACGCAGACCTTCGGGCTCGCACTGGACGACTCCGGGCTCGGCGCCCGGCTCAACCTGGGCGCCGGTAAGGAAGCCGTGGTGTGGTCGGCCCACTTGGACTATCAGTACTACGGGCCTTACAACGCTTGCTACGAAGGAATGACACCGGCACAGATCGAGGACGTCGAGCAGAACACTTCCCGGCGGGTTGTGGAGATCAACGACATCCTCAGCAAGGCGGCGACCGAGATCGACGCGGCCAAGAGCGGCGGCCCGCCGGTGTTCCTGGCCGGTGACTTCAACACGCCGTCGCATCTGGACTGGGTGCCTGCGGCCGCGAGCCAGAACTGTGGCTACACCTCCGTCAACTGGCCCACCACCAAGGCCGTCGCCGACGCCGGTCTCAACGACTCGTACCGGGTTGTCAACCCTGCTCCGGCGATCTTGACAGGCGACACGTGGTCCCCCGTGTACCCCAAGCACAGCGGCTCCACGGGGCCGGACGAACCGCAGGACCGCATCGACTTCGTGCACTACGTCGGCGCAGCAACGCCGATCATCTCGACGGCCGAGGTCCGTGGCACGCCACAGCCGGTTCCCAACCATCAGAACAACGAATGGGTCAGCGATCACCGCGCCGTGGTGACGACGTTCACCCTGACCTGAAACACCGCTACACAGCAGCGAGGGCGCTGCGTGCTCGCGTATCGTCCCCCAGGTGACTGATGCGACCGTGACGGACAGGGCTGACATCCCCGGCAGCGTCCTCGCTGAGTTGATCAGCACCTTCGGGCTCGGAGAGGTGTGGGAGCGCCGGTACCTCGCCGAAGGGCTGATGAACGCGAACTGGAGGGTGGACACTCCCGTCGGGGTGTTCGCCCTCAAGCGGGTCACCGACGTGACCCGTGATCGGTTGGATCGCAACCTGGGGGTGCTGGCTGCGCTGGCCACCTACGGCATCCCCGTAAGTCGTCCTGCCGCCACCGTTTCCGGTTCGCTGGTCGCTGAGGTGGGCGGAGGCGTCTGGTGCCTGATCCCGTGGGCGGACGGTACGCACATCCGAGGAGTCGATCTCAACTTGTCCCAGGTCGCTGCGCTGGGCGCGCACCTGGGGGGGCGTGCACGTTGGCCTCGTCCGGGCCTGCGGCCGGGGGCTGCTGCCTGTGGTGCCCGATGAGGTCACGGCGGACGTCACGTCGCCGGAGCGGGCTGCGGAGAAGTCTGAACGGTTGTCCAGAGCAGTGGTCGCCAAGGGTGCCGGTAGCGCCTTCGACACGGCGGCCGCGGCGGCGCTTGATCAGCGTCGGCTGCTGATTGACAAGCATGCCGACCGCAGACCGGCGCATGCAGCCCGCGAAGGGGCGCATGGGTGGACACACGGCGATGTCCAGTATCGGAACCTGCTGTGGGAAGGCGGGGAGCTGGTCGCCGTCCTGGACTGGGACCGTGTCGGCGTTCGCCCGTACGCGGAGGAGGTCGTGCGGACGGCGCAGGTGCAGTTCGGGGTGGACGGGGTGTTCGACCTCGCCCGCGTGTCGGCGTTCGTGCGCGGCTACCGGTCTGTGGTGCCGCTGGAATCGTCCGCGCTGTGGAACAGTGCCCGCCGACTGTGGTGGAAGCGGATGACGGACTTCTGGCAGCTGGAGTTCCACTACGACCGGGGTGACTTTTCCCGCGACGAGCTGTTCACCGCGGACGAGGCGCTGCTGCACTGGTGGACGGACCGGCTGGATCAGGTCGAGGCCGCTTTCGCGGAGGGGTAGACCCCCAGGGTTTCGAGGGCGGGCAGGCGCGGACCGGCGAAGCGTGTTGCGTGCCGGCGAGCCTGCTTGCCGAGGCCGTCGTGGTCGGTCGTACGGATGACGTCTGCCCACGCCTGCGGTCCCGCGGTGTGGGGCAGGACGATCCCGGCATCGCCAATGGTTTCTGGGATGCCACCCCGGTCGGTGCCGATGCTCGGTGTCCCGTGCAAGGCGGCTTCGATGATCACTCGGGGGAAGGCGTCCTCCACCATGGAAGACACCAGCAGCAGGCGATTGCTGCGGTAGAGGGGGTTCATGTCGTAGACCCGGGGGACGTAAGTCACGTTGGGGTAGGTGGTGAACTGGGCGGCAGTGTTCCACCAGCCCTCGACGAGGGTGAAGCGCTGCTCCGGCATCAGGCGGATGATCTGGTGCAGGAGGTCCGAGCCCTTCGCAGGGATTGGGTTGACCATGAGTACTGACTCAGTCCGCGGCACGTGGGTGCTCGACTGCGGTGGCGTGAACGGCGGGTGGAGGACGGCGAGGCGGGTCCCGTCGGTCTGGGGTGCCCGCTTGCGTACGAACTCGGAGACGGCCAGCCCGTGGTGAGGCCGGCCGGCGAGAACGCCGAGGCCGGTCTTCGACGCGGAGTGCAGGATGCCCGCGACGAGCGCGGCGGGCCGGGCCTGGGCGCTGAGGTCGGACGAGCCCTCCCGCGATGTGAACACGACGTCGGGCTTCAGCGCCGACAGTAGGCTGCCGAGGGCGGATGCGGTCTGGTCCTGCCCTACAGCGATGCAGTCCACCCCGTTCCACGCGTAGCGCAGTGCTCCCTGCGTTTCGTCGTACGGCGCGTGGTGGGTGTCGAGGAAGGCGCGGATCTGGGGGAGCTGTGTGGCCTGGTCCCAGGGCGCTTGGTGGCAGCCCAGGTAGACGACCTGCCAGCCGGCTGCGGCGAGTTCCTCGGCAAGGAGCTGTTGGGTGACTTCGGCTCCGCCGATGAGGAGCGGGGCGGTGTGCGTCGCCAGGCGAAGAGGGCGGTGGGCATCGGGCCGGTCACCTCGTCCAGAGCGTGACGAGGGATTCCACCGCGTGCGCGACATCCCCCGGGCTGATGTCGGCGGGAACGACGGTCACCTCGCGGGACACCGGCGGCTGTGCGCCAGAGACGAAGTACTCCCGGGCGTGGGCGAGGAAAGCGGGCTCGTGGAGGAAGTAGTCGGACTCCGCCGCCGTGTGACCGGCCACCTTGCGGCGAAGGCTCAGCACCTCGGCGGGAACGTCGAGGTAGAGAGGGTGGTGGGGGCGTAGGAACGGCAGCACCTGGAGCCGGTCGCGGAGCTGGAGGTGGACGTCGTAGCCGAACAGGGCGTCGAGGGCATGGGCGTGGGCAAGGAGGGTGTCCACGGAGCGGTCGAGGATCACGACGGACCTGCCGCTGGCGAGCGCCTCGCGGACACGAGCTGCCTCGATACCCATGAACTGCTCGAACGCGGCGAGCTGCACGGCCGCGGACTCGGTGCGGGCCGGAGGGATGTCATCCCGGTGGGCGATGTGTTTGACATAGCAGGCCGACACGAACGCCCGATCCCCGATGCCGCTGTCCCGAAGGTGGTTGACGACGGTGGACTTCCCGGCGTACGAGGGCCCTTCGAGGGCGATGACCCTCACAGCGACTCCGTCCGGTAGAAGCGCTCCGCGTAGGTTCCGGTGCCGGCCAGGAGGTCGGCGGCGGTGGTCCAGGCGTGCCGGATCGGCCGGTACATCTTCCGGGCCGGGTGCATCTGTGAGCCGTGCATCCGCAGGAGAGTGATCTTGTCGAGGACCACGCTCGTGACGTCGACGAGCTCCGGGACGACGGCGGGGCCGGTGCGGGCACGGAAGAGGTGCCGGTCGCAGCCGGCGAGCGCGTAGGTGGACCAGAAGGCGAGGTCCTCCCAGAACCACCGGCATCCGAGGCGTACGGCCGCTTCGTGGACGAGGAGGTGGTCGGGGTGACGCGTGACGGCAGCGGGAGCGAGGAGTTCAGCGTCGGGGTAGGCGTCGATGATCTCGCCGAGTTGGTCGGTGATCTGGTCCAGTCGGCCCTTGCTGTAAGGCCGGTACGGAGGATCCGCGTCCTTGTGGTCGAGTAAGAGCCGGTTGGCGGCGAAGGGGGCGAGCGCGACGGCACCCTCCCGGTTCCGCAGTTCGGACACGGCGGCCTCGGTGGCGTAGGCGTCCTCCAGGCTCGGGTGGACGCTGGTGGAGCGGGTGAACACCGTCGCAACGGTGAGAGGGCGGGGATGGGCGAGAAAGGTCCCGGATGCTGACAATGCGAAGTCGGGCCGGCCTGATGCCCGCACCACCGCGGACCCCCGGCGGCTACCGCGACTACGCGCCCGAAGCCGCCGCCCGGCTCGCTTTCATCCGCGACGCCCAGCACGCCGGCCTCACCCTCGCCGAGATCCGCGGCATCCTGGCCCTCCGCGACAGCGGACAAGCCCCCTGCTCCCACGTCGGTGACCTCATCGACCAGCACCTCGACGAGATCGACCGGCGCATCGCCGAACTCCGCACCACCCGCAGCGCACTTCGCGTCCTCGCCCGCGCCGCCGAGACCGACCCGGTCACCTGCGCGGAGGACGGCATCTGCACCATCTTCGCCACTGAGCGGTAGACGCCCCGGGTTTCGGCCCGCGAATGCGCACCCAGGATCGCGGCAAGTGGTGCAGGTCACAGTAAATATGTATCGCGATCCGAGATGGCCTGGCGGTCAGGTGGTGCAGGTAGTGCGTCGACACCCCCTCCGAGCAGGGCATTCCTAGGGGTTAGGGCACGCGGAGGGCACGACAGTCCTCAAGAGGTCTAGACAATGACGAAGCCCCAGGTCGCTGACCTGGGGCTTCTCTATGGAGCGGGTGACGGGAATCGAACCCGCGCTCTGAGCTTGGGAAGCTCATGTTCTACCATTAAACTACACCCGCACAGCGCACCGGTGATCGGTGCCGCATCGTCGCACACTCTACCCCATCGCTCGTCCCACGGTGTATTTCGCCGCGGGGCTTTTGTGCTTTCCGGGGCCCGTACGCGGGTGCGGGGAGCGGGAGTTGGGGCGTACCGTGGCGGGGCGGAGTGCCGCGTGTGATGGTGTCCGGGTCACCCCCTAATGTGAGGGTCATCCGCATTCGATGGGGAAGGGGCCCGATGGATCTGATGGAGCGCACCCTCGTCCGCTGTGCCGAGGGGCACGTGTTCAGTACCGCTTCGTTTCCGTTGCAGCAGCTGGGAGCCGACCGGATCGGGCCCGGGCGGCTCATCCGGTGTCCGCGGTGTGCGCGGCTGAGGAATGCCGTGCCCGTGGGACAGGGGCAGCAGGGCAAGCGGTAGAGGCGCAGAAGCGCAGATCGTGGAGATGGACGGGGCGCGTGGGCAGGTGTCCGATTGGGGGCCGCCCGCGCGCTCTGCGTATCCTCGGGGCGTGCTTCTCTCAGACAAGGACATCCGGGCCGAGATCGACGCCGGGCGCGTGCGCATCGATCCGTACGACGAATCCATGGTGCAGCCCTCGAGCATCGATGTGCGGCTGGACCGCTACTTCCGGGTGTTCGAGAATCACCGCTACCCGCACATCGATCCGGCGGTGGAGCAGAGCGATCTGACCCGGCTCGTCGAGCCGGAGGGGGACGAGGCGTTCATCCTGCACCCCGGCGAGTTCGTGCTCGCGTCGACCTACGAGGTCATCTCGCTGCCGGACGATCTTGCGTCGAGGCTCGAGGGGAAGTCCAGTCTTGGGCGGCTCGGTCTGGTGACGCACTCGACGGCCGGCTTCATCGACCCCGGGTTCTCCGGGCATGTGACGCTCGAGCTGTCGAATCTCGCCACTCTGCCGATCAAGCTCTGGCCGGGCATGAAGATCGGGCAGCTCTGCATGTTCCGGCTCAGCTCGCCCGCGGAGGAGCCGTACGGGAGCGCGCGCTCCGGCTCGCGTTACCAGGGGCAGCGTGGGCCGACGGCCTCCCGGTCGTTCATCAATTTCCATCGGACGCAGGTGTGAGGGCCGCACGACATGGGTGACGTACGCGAGAACCTGACGTATGAGAAGTTCGGCGGCGCGGTCCGCGAGCTGGCGCAGACGATCGCCGACGACGGGTACGAGCCCGACGTCGTGCTGTCCATCGCACGCGGCGGTGTGTTCGTGGCCGGCGGGCTGGCGTACGCGCTGGACTGCAAGAACATCCATCTCGTGAACGTCGAGTTCTACACGGGTGTGGGAACCACCCTCGAGATGCCGGTCATGCTGGCGCCCGTGCCGAACGCGATCGACTTCTCCAACAAGAAGGTCCTCATCGCGGACGACGTCGCGGACACCGGTAAGACGCTCAAGCTCGTCCACGACTTCTGCCTCGACCATGTGGCGGAGGTTCGGTCCGCGGTCATCTATGAGAAGTCGCACTCGCTCGTGAAGTGCGAGTACGTCTGGAAGCGCACCGACGACTGGATCAACTTCCCCTGGAGTGTCGAGAAGCCCGTCGTGCGGCGCAGCGGTCAGGTGCTCGACGCCTGACCGGGTGTCGCACAGGACAGGGTGCCGTGAAGCAAGAAAAGGCCTCCGCCGAACCGGCGGAGGCCTTTTGGTACGTCGGTCAGATCGTGCCGAGCTTGATGATGGACAGCAGCGCGACCAGCTGGATCGCCGACGCGCCCAGCGCCTTCGGCCACGGCAGGTCGTGCGACTTGCTCACCATCGAGGTGAACAGGGCTCCAGCCGCCAGCCAGGTCACCCATCCCAGTACCTGGACAAGGGAGTTCTCGCCGCCGAGGAAGAGGGCGAAGACCAGGCGAGGGGCGTCCGTGATGGACATGATCAGCATGGAGAGGCCGACCGTCGGCTGCCATGCGCCGTCGCCGCCCAGCTGGCGGGCCAGGGTGTGGGTCACGGCGCCGAGGACCAGACCGCTGATGACGAACGCCACGCCCGTGACGAGCACGTACGGGATCGCGTTCGAGAGCGTCGCGTTGATCGCCTCGTCCCGCGGCTCGTCGAAGCCGAAGATCGCGAGCATGCCGTAGAGGAACGTGACGACGAGCGCCGGGCCCCAGACGGCGTGGTCGCGCATCTGCAGGAACGTCGGTCCGGGCCGCAGCACGATGCCGCTCAGCAGCTGCTTCCAGTGCAGTCGCGGACCTGCCGGGGCCGCCGGTGCGGCACCGGAGCGGTAGGTGGCGCCGTCGCCGTAGGGATCGTCGTGCACGCTGAACATCTGCGTGTGGCCCGGGTTGTTGGCCGCGTACGGGTCCTGGGGTGGGGCGTACGGCGGGTGCGGGTCGCCGAAGTACTCCGGTTCGTCGTACCCGCCGCCCTGCCGGGGCCCGCCGCCGGCCTGCGGCCACTGCTGCTGCCGCTGCTGTTGCGCGTACGGCGGCGCTGCCGGACGACCACCGCCCTGGTAGGGCGGCGGCGCCTGCGGCGCCTGCTGTTGTTGCGGGGTGCGGTTGTCCCGGCCGCGTCCGATCCTGAATCCAGCCACGTAATCGAACGTACCCGGTCCGCGAACGCGAGGTGGCGGCAGACCGGGAACCGGGAGCCTTTGCGGCTGACCTGTGACATCCCCTAGGGGATGCCCGAGGGTTGCCAACGGTCCGCTCCGCAGCGGTCGGTCGGCGGCCGCCCGGCAGCCGACCGACCGCAGGTCAGAGCAGGAAGACGGAGGTGCTGAAGGTCACCGCCGGCCGGGTGACCGCCGGGTACAGCGCGACCACGTCGGCCCGCTCGCCCCGGTGGGTCCGTGTCACCACGTCCGGTCGTTTGTCGCCGTCGAAGTCGGCGTACGCGAGTACGTCCGTGACGGGTTTCGTCTCGCCGGTGGGCAGCTCGGGCGCCGGTGGCGGCTCGACCGCGTCGAAGGCGTACGTGCCGCCGCGGCGGCCGGGGCCGGCCGGGCCGCCGAGCAGGATCCTGCCCTTGGCGGCCGCTCCCACCTCGCGGGTACGGGACAGGACGATCAGGTCGTCGGCACCGTCGCCGTTCGTGTCGGCGCGCGGCGAGGGCGCGGCGAGGGCGGGGCCGCCGCCGGGGACGGGGGCGGTGGCGGTGCGCGGGGCGCCGGCGCGGGAGAAGGGGCCGCGCAGGAAGCTGACGCGCCCGGCGGAGGCGGTGACGGCCAGGTCGGCGCTGCCGTCGCCGTCGAAGTCACCGCAGACGGGGTGGTCGGGCCAGTCGTTCCCGTAGCGGGCCTGCTCGGGGATCCGCAGGACGGCCGCCTTGCCGGTGATTCCGGTGGGGGAGCCGAAGAGCAGCTGGAGGGGCACGGGCGGGCGGCCGATGCCGTCGTACGGCGGGTCCGTGGCGACGACCAGGTCCGCGTAGCCGTCCTTGTCGAGGTCGCAGGAGGTCTCGGCGTCGAACGCGGCCGGCAACGTGCCCTTGACCTCGGCGCCGTGGGTTTGCGGCGTGAGGAGCTGACGTACGGCAGGGTCGAGGCGGCGGGCGGTGTCCGTGCCGTAGACGACGCCGATGCCCGCGTCGTCGCCGTGGCTGTCACGGAGCGACTTCACCAGGTCGTTCAGCACGAGGTCGCGGCGGCCGTCGCCGTTGAAGTCGAAGGGGATCCGGCTGCCTTGGCCGCGTGGCACGGGCAGCGAGGGCTCGGTGGTGCGGTCCGCGGCCGGGTCCGTGTCGCCGTTCTTCGCTTCGGCCCTCGATGTGACGGGCTCGGGGGCGTTGTCGCAGCCGCTGAGGGTGGTCAGCAGGACCGTGCAGGCGCAGAGGGCACCCAGCGCCGTCGCCGCTCTCGTCCGTGTACGCATGGCCCACCCCCTGTATCCGAGGTTTCGCACTTCCGCGGTCCGCAGTTTTGCGGTTCCGCGGTTTCAGTCGTGTTCGCTGTCCTGGTTTCGCTGTCCCGGTCGCCCACGATGCTCGTCCGGAAGGTCGCCCCGGGCAATGGTTCGCGACTGTTCGAAGGCCAAAGGTTATGCGGCGGCTGGTCACGGGTGTGCGCGGCGGCTGGTCACGTCCGTGGCCGCCCGGAAGCGAGCGGGCGGCCCCACCGTGTGGCCGCCCGGAACGGAACGCGCGCCCTCACGCGTGAGCGGCCGGTCCTGCCCCCGAGGCAGGTCCGGCCGCTCACTGTCTCCTGCAGGAGACGGTTACTTCACCCAGGAGACGGTTACTTCACCGGCTCCGGTTCCGGGGCGTCCGCCGGTTCCGCGGAGGGCTCCGGGTCGGCCGGCGGGGTCTTCACCGAGTCGAGCAGCAGCTGCGCGACGTCGACGACCTGGAGGGACTCCGGCGCCTTGCCGTCGTTCTTCTTGCCGTTGACGGAGTCGGTGAGCATGACCAGGCAGAACGGGCAGGCGGTGGAGACGATGTCCGGGTTGAGGGACAGGGCCTCGTCGACGCGCTCGGTGTTGATGCGCTTGCCGATCCGCTCCTCCATCCACATCCGCGCACCACCGGCGCCGCAGCAGAAGCCGCGTTCCTTGTGGCGGTGCATCTCCTGCTGGCGCAGGCCGGGGACGGCCGACATGATCTCGCGCGGGGGCGTGTAGACCTTGTTGTGGCGGCCCAGGTAGCAGGGGTCGTGGTAGGTGATCAGGCCGTCGACCGGCGTGACGGGGACGAGCTTGCCCTCGTCGATGAGGTGCTGCAGCAGCTGCGTGTGGTGGATGACCTCGAAATCGCCGCCCAGCTGCGGGTACTCGTTCGCGATCGTGTTGAAGCAGTGCGGGCAGGTCGCGACGATCCTCTTGGCCGACTTCGGCTTCTTCGTCGACTCGTCCACCCCTCCGTCCTCGTCGAGGGACTCACCGAACGCCATGTTCAGCATCGCGACGTTCTCCTGGCCGAGCTGCTGGAACAGCGGCTCGTTGCCCAGGCGGCGCGGGGAGTCGCCGGTGCACTTCTCCTCGCCGCCCATGATCGCGAACTTGACGCCCGCCATGTGCAGCAGCTCCGCGAAGGCCTTGGTGGTCTTCTTGGCGCGGTCCTCGAGGGCGCCGGCGCAGCCGACCCAGTAGAGGTAGTCGACCTCGGTGAGGTCCTCGACGTCCTTGCCGACGATCGGGACCTCGAAGTCGACCTCCTTGGTCCACTCCACCCGCTGCTTCTTGGCCAGGCCCCAGGGGTTGCCCTTCTTCTCCAGGTTCTTGAGCATCGTGCCCGCCTCGGACGGGAACGAGGACTCGATCATGACCTGGTAGCGGCGCATGTCGACGATGTGGTCGATGTGCTCGATGTCGACCGGGCACTGCTCGACGCAGGCGCCGCAGGTGGTGCAGGACCACAGGACGTCCGGGTCGATGACGCCGTTCTCCTCGGCGGTGCCGATCAGCGGGCGCTCGGCCTCGGCGAGCGCCGCGGCGGGCACGTCCCCCAGCTGCTCGGCGGAGGCCTTCTCCTCGCCCTCCATGGTCTTGCCGCCGCCGGCCAGCAGGTACGGGGCCTTGGCGTGCGCGTGGTCGCGCAGCGACATGATCAGCAGCTTCGGGGACAGCGGCTTGCCGGTGTTCCAGGCGGGGCACTGCGACTGGCAGCGGCCGCACTCGGTGCAGGTGGAGAAGTCGAGGATGCCCTTCCAGGAGAACTGCTCGACCTGGGAGACGCCGAACACGTCGTCCTCGCCCGGGTCCTCCCAGTCGATCTCCTTGCCGCCCGATGTCATGGGCTTCAGCTCGCCGAGGGCACTCTCGCCGGTGGCGTTGCGCTTGAACCAGATGTTCGGGAAGCCGAGGAAGCGGTGCCAGGCCACACCCATGTTGGTGTTGAGCGCGACCGTGATCGCCCAGATGAAGGAGGTGCTGATCTTCACCATCGCGGTGAAGTAGATCAGCGTCTGCAGCGTGGACAGGCTCAGGCCCTTGAAGGCGAGGACCAGGGGGTACGAGGCGAAGTAGGCGGCCTCGTAGCCCTCGACGTGGTGGATGGCGCCCTCGAGGCCGCGCAGCGTGTAGATCGCCAGGCCGATGGTGAGGATGACGTACTCGACGAAGTACGCCTGCCAGGCCTTGGAGCCGGCGAAGCGCGACTTGCGGCCCGCCCTGGAGGGCAGGTTCAGCAGCCGGATGGCCATCAGGACGAGGATGCCGAGGATCGTCATCACGCCGATGAACTCGATGTAGAGCTCGAAGGGCAGGAAGCCGCCGACGATCGGGAGCACCCAGTCGGCCTCGAAGAGCTGTCCGAACGCCTGCACCAGCGTGGGCGGCAGCGTCAGAAAGCCGACCGCGACGAACCAGTGGGCGAAGCCCACGATCCCCCAGCGGTTCATCCGGGTATGGCCGAGGAACTCCTTGACCAGGGTGATCGTGCGCGCCTTGGGGTTGTCGGTCCGGCTGCCCGCGGGGACGGGCTGGCCGAGCTTGACGAACCGGTAGATCTGCGCGACCGCTCGGGAGATGAGCGCAACGCCGACCACCGTCAGGGTCAGCGACACGATGATCGCGGCGAGTTGCATTGGGGGCTCCTCGGGCCTGCGAGGGTGGGTGATCCAGCACTACTACTAAGCGGTAACTTATTCAGTCCGTGCTGAGAGTACCCACTTATTCGGCCGCACTGTAGCCGCGCGCGCGGTGATCTGTGTCGCTCAGGCAACCCTGACCGGGGCCGTCTGCTTGACCTCTGCCGGACGCCGTCCGGCCACCACGGCGGGGACGGTACGGGCCAGGACCATCAGGTCGAGTCCCAGCCAGTGCTGCTCCACATAATGCAGGTCGAGCACCGTCATTTCCTCCCAGGGGAGGTCCGAGCGCGCGCTGACCTGCCACAGGCCGGTGATTCCGGGTCGTACGGCGAGCCTGGCGCGGCCGGTTCCGGGGCCCTTCGCGTCCGCCTCGCGCGCGGCCAGCGGAAGCGGGCCCACCAGTGACATGTCGCCGCGCAGAACGTTGAACAGCTGGGGGAGCCGGTCCAGGAAGTGCCGGTGCAGTACGTGTCCCACGGCTGTGACGGGGTCCACTGCGGCGGTGGCCGTCCCGGCGCCGCCCGCCGTGACGGCGCCCGCGCGTTTGGTGCGGAACGTGAACATCGTGAAGGTGCGGCCGCGAAGGCCCACCCGCTCCGACCGCCGCAGCACCGGGCCCGCGGACGTGGCCGCGACGGCGGCCGCGGTGGCCAGCAGGACCGGCGACAGCAGCAGGAGAAGGATCAGGGTGCCCGTCACATCGACGGCTCTCTTTGCCGGCACGGGGGCGCGCCTCTCGTCACGAATGACAGTTCTTGACCGCTTTTTTCGGATATGACTCTCCCAGATGCGCACGCTCGGGAAGGGCCCGCCACGCGCGTGGGCGCAGGTGCGGGCCCAGGTCTGCACGTAAGGGCGGGATAAAAGTTGAGTGCCCCCGACTCACGTACGTTGACTCCGTGGAATGGGTGAGGCATCCTTGAGCCAGTTCCACTCAAGTCAGCTGGAGGAATCGAAATGGCACGTGCGGTCGGCATCGACCTGGGCACGACTAACTCCGTCGTCAGCGTTCTGGAGGGCGGCGAGCCCACCGTCATCACCAACGCCGAGGGTGCCAGGACCACGCCGTCCGTCGTCGCCTTCGCGAAGAACGGTGAGGTGCTGGTCGGCGAGGTGGCCAAGCGTCAGGCGGTCACCAACGTCGACAGGACCATCCGGTCGGTCAAGCGCCACATGGGCACGGACTGGAAGATCGAGCTCGACGGGAAGAACTTCAACCCGCAGCAGATGAGCGCGTTCATCCTGCAGAAGCTGAAGCGCGACGCGGAGTCCTACCTGGGCGAGAAGGTCACCGACGCGGTGATCACCGTCCCGGCGTACTTCAACGACTCCGAGCGCCAGGCCACCAAGGAGGCCGGTGAGATCGCCGGACTGAACGTCCTGCGCATCGTCAACGAGCCGACCGCGGCGGCCCTGGCCTACGGCCTGGACAAGGACGACCAGACGATCCTCGTCTTCGACCTCGGTGGCGGCACCTTCGACGTCTCGCTGCTCGAGATCGGCGACGGCGTCGTCGAGGTGAAGGCCACCAACGGTGACAACCACCTCGGTGGTGACGACTGGGACCAGCGCGTCGTCGACTACCTGGTCAAGCAGTTCCTGTCCGGTCACGGCGTGGACCTGGCCAAGGACAAGATGGCTCTGCAGCGTCTGCGCGAGGCCGCGGAGAAGGCGAAGATCGAGCTGTCGTCCTCGACCGAGACGACGATCAACCTCCCGTACATCACGGCGTCGGCCGAGGGCCCGCTGCACCTGGACGAGAAGCTCACGCGCGCCCAGTTCCAGCAGCTGACCTCCGACCTGCTCGAGCGCTGCAAGACCCCGTTCCACAACGTGATCAAGGACGCCGGCATCGCGCTGTCCGAGATCGACCACGTGGTCCTGGTCGGCGGCTCGACCCGGATGCCCGCCGTCGCCGAGCTCGTCAAGGAGCTCACCGGCGGCAAGGACGCCAACAAGGGTGTGAACCCGGACGAGGTCGTCGCGATCGGCGCCTCGCTCCAGGCCGGTGTCCTCAAGGGTGAGGTCAAGGACGTCCTGCTCCTCGACGTGACCCCGCTGTCCCTCGGTATCGAGACCAAGGGCGGCATCATGACCAAGCTCATCGAGCGCAACACCACGATCCCGACCAAGCGGTCCGAGATCTTCACCACGGCCGAGGACAACCAGCCGTCCGTGCAGATCCAGGTCTACCAGGGCGAGCGCGAGATCGCGGCGTACAACAAGAAGCTCGGGATGTTCGAGCTGACCGGTCTGCCCCCGGCCCCGCGCGGGGTCCCGCAGATCGAGGTCTCCTTCGACATCGACGCCAACGGCATCATGCACGTGACCGCGAAGGACCTGGGCACGGGCAAGGAGCAGAAGATGACCGTCACCGGCGGCTCCTCGCTGCCGAAGGACGAGGTCGACCGGATGCGCCAGGAGGCCGAGCAGTACGCGGACGAGGACCACCGTCGCCGCGAGGCCGCCGAGACCCGCAACCAGGGCGAGCAGCTCGTCTACCAGACGGAGAAGTTCCTCAAGGACAACGAGGACAAGGTCCCCGGCGACGTCAAGACCGAGGTCGAGACCGCGCTCACCGAGCTGAAGGAGAAGCTCAAGGGCGAGGACACCGCGGAGATCCGCACCGCCACGGAGAAGGTCGCCGCGGTCAGCCAGAAGCTCGGCCAGGCGATGTACGCCAACGCCGCGCCCGAGGGTGCCGCCGCCGGCGCCGGTGCGGAGGGCCAGGCCGGTGCTCAGGCCGACGACGACGTCGTCGACGCCGAGATCGTCGACGAGGACAAGCCCAAGAAGGACGGTGCCGCGTGACGGAGGAGACCCCGGGCTTCGAGGAGAAGCCCGACGTCCCCTCCGGCGCCACACCTGACGACGCCGCCGAGTCCGCCGAGACCTCCGAGCAGGAGGTTCCGGCGGCCCCGGCAGGGGACGCAGCAAAGATCGCCGGCCTGACGGCGCAGCTGGACCAGACCCGTACGGCGCTCAACGAGCGCACGGCGGATCTCCAGCGGCTCCAGGCCGAGTACCAGAACTACCGCCGGCGCGTGGAGCGCGACAGGATCACGGTCAAGGAGATCGCCACGGCGACTCTGCTGACCGAGCTGCTGCCCGTGCTCGACGACATCGGCCGCGCCCGGGAACACGGGGAACTGGTGGGCGGGTTCAAGTCGGTGGCCGAGTCCCTCGAGACGGCCGCCGCCAAGATGGGCCTGCAGCAGTTCGGCAAGGAGGGCGAGCCCTTCGACCCGACCGTCCACGAGGCCCTGATGCACTCGTACGCGCCGGATGTCACGGAGACCACGTGCGTCGCGGTGCTCCAGCCGGGGTACCGCATCGGCGAGCGCACGATCCGCCCCGCGCGGGTCGCGGTGGCCGAGCCCCAGCCGGGCGCGGCCCCGGCTGCGCAGAAGGACGAGAAGGCGGCTGACGAGGAGAGCGGTGGCCCGGAAGAGGGCTGACGCAGGAAACGTCCGGAAGGAGGGACGTCGATGAGCACGAAGGACTTCGTCGAGAAGGACTACTACAAGGTTCTCGGCGTCCCCAAGGACGCCACAGAGGCCGAGATCAAGAAGGCGTACCGGAAGCTCGCCCGCGAGTTCCACCCGGACGCCAACAAGGGTGACGCGCAGGCCGAGGAGCGCTTCAAGGAGATCTCCGAGGCCGCCGACGTCCTCGGTGACCCCAAGCGGCGCAAGGAGTACGACGACGCCCGCGCCCTCTTCGGGAACGGCGGCTTCCGTCCGGGCGCCGGCGGACCCGGCGGTACCTTCAACTTCGACCTGGGCGACCTCTTCGGAGGCGCCCCGGGCGGGGGCCAGGGTGGCGCGGGCGGCTTCGGCGGCGGACTGGGCGACGTGTTCGGCGGCCTGTTCAACCGGGGCGCTGGCACCGGTGCGCGGACACAGCCGCGCCGCGGCCAGGACATCGAGTCCGAGGTGACGCTCAGCTTCACCGAGGCGGTCGACGGGGCGACGGTCCCGCTGAGGATGTCCAGCTCGGCCGCGTGCAAGACCTGTTCGGGCACCGGCGACAAGAACGGCACGCCGCGGGTGTGCCCGACCTGTGTCGGCACCGGCCAGGTCTCGCGCGGCGGCAGCGGCTCCTTCTCGCTGACCGACCCGTGCGTGGACTGCAAGGGCCGTGGCCTGATCGCCCAGGACCCCTGTGAGGTCTGCAAGGGCAGCGGGCGGGCCCGTTCCTCGCGCACCATGCAGGTCCGCATTCCCTCGGGTGTCTCGGACGGGCAGCGCATCCGGCTGCGCGGCAAGGGCGCCCCGGGTGAGCGCGGCGGTCCCGCAGGTGACCTGTATGTCGTCGTGCATGTCGACGCCCACCCCGTCTTCGGACGCAAGGGCGACAACCTCACGGTCACCGTGCCGGTCTCCTTCACGGAGGCGGCGCTCGGCGGCGAGGTGAAGGTGCCGACGCTCGGCGGGCCCCCGGTCACGCTGAAGCTGCCGGCCGGCACACCGGGCGGCCGCACGATGCGTGCCCGCGGCAAGGGCGCGGTCCGCAAGGACGGCACCCGAGGCGACCTGCTGGTCACCGTGGAAGTGGCCGTCCCCCAGGAGCTCGGCGACAAGGCGAAGGAAGCGCTGGAGGCCTACCGCGAAGCCACCGCGGGCGAGGATCCGCGGGCGGAGTTGTTCCAGGCCGCGAAGGGAGCTTGATATGGACCGGTCGGGGCGCAGTCGCAACCCTTACGAACTGACCGACGAGTCACCGGTGTACGTCATCTCGGTCGCCGCTCAGCTGTCGGGTCTGCACCCGCAGACCCTGCGGCAGTACGACCGGCTGGGTCTCGTCTCCCCCGACCGCACGCCCGGCCGGGGCCGGCGCTACTCGGCCCGTGACATCGAACTGCTGCGTACGGTCCAGCAGTTGTCCCAGGACGAGGGCATCAACCTCGCCGGTATCAAGCGCATCATCGAACTGGAGAACCAGGTCGCCGCTCTACAGCAGCGGGTCGGCGAACTGTCGGCGGCCGTCGAGGGCGCCGCGGTCGCGATGCAGCAGCGCGAAGCGCAGGTGCATGCCTCGTACCGGCGCGATCTCGTGCCGTACCAGGACGTGCAGCAGGCGAGCGCGCTGGTGGTGTGGCGGCCCAAGCGCCCGGAGTAGGGCGGCAGTTGTTGCGGAGTGCCCCGAGGGGCCGGAGAGTAGCTCTCCGGCCCCTTTTTGCGTGCGGCGATCAGGCGTCCTCGGCGCGCGGGGCAACACGGCCGCTCACGCCGACGATGCCCGACTGAGCGAGCAGTGCACCGAGGTGGGTGCGGCTCGAAGCACCGAGCGTCTGCATCAGTCGGGCGATGTGCGTGCGACAGGTCCGCACGCTGACTCCCATGCGACGGGCGACGATCTCGTCGGAATGGCCTGCGACGAGCAACTGTCAATCCCCCGGTTTCGTGGAGACCTTCCTATGCAGCCAGCTCCTCGGTGAAGCTGGCCCAGTAGTCGTGTTCGTAGTCGATGGGGCTTTTCCAGCCGCACACGCTGTGTAGCCGTCGAGTGTTGTAGAAGTCGGTGATCCAGGTCGCGATCCGGATCCGGGTCTCGGCGCGGGTGGCGAAGGTGTGCCGGTGGACGTACTCGACCTTGAGTACGCTGTTGAACGCCTCGCTGACGGCGTTGTCGAAACACGAGCCGACCCGGCCCATGGACTGGGTGACGCCCA